>NZ_WQOJ01000005.1:0-309078 GCF_018784545.1 Pseudoflavonifractor sp. MCC625
ATTCTTGTAGCCTGCCGCTGATACCGTCTGGATTGGTTTTTCCTTTCTTTTTGTTCCCTTTAATTAGCCATGAACTGCTTAATGCCCTGTGATTTTGCCGCAGGGTTATCCGACCCGTAACCTTCCAGAAGGTTGATGACGCCCCATACCGCCAGACCGGCGCCAAGAGCCATGACCAGAATTTTGAGAATGTCGATTGCCTGATTGAAAAATTCCATATACGTTCCTCCATTTTGTTTGTTTGATGGTTTTGGGTACAAAAAAAGCCGCCCACATCGGCGGCGCTTCGGGTCATCATGGCCCGAAGTTACACAAACTCGTCGCTGTCCAGATCATCGAAGTTCAACAGGTCAGCTTCTTCGTCCGTGTCGGAGCCGTCCACTTCGTACACCGTGTATTCGTCCTCCGGCTTTAGTCTCAATGGCCGGTGGCGGAACAGGCTTTCCAAGCGGAAGGCGTTTTTCTTTTTATCAAATTCGGCTGTGTACTTGTAATTCGGGTGCTTTTTCAAGTCATACTTTGGGGATAGAAAAGGCGGGAGCCCCCGAAGCTGCAAGATACATTTATCCCCGGGCATGGTGGTGATCTCGCTGGTGGTCATCAGCTCCCGGCCAAGTCGCTGCATATTCTGGCTGTAACTTTCAGACTGTCCACGGCTTCGGCCCTCGGTCTGCATGGAGATGGTGGCCTTGCCCAGCCAGTTTTCCGAAATATCCTTTAGGGTGGAAGCCTCCCGGCCTCCGAGGAACACGATGCTGTCCATGTTTCCCATGATGGTTTCGGAATGGTCTTTGTACAATGCCTTGCACTGGCTCATAGCCTGATAAAAGAGCGTCAGGCTGATCTCCCGGGAGCGAATGACGGCCACAATCTTTTCCAGCCCCGGCACCTGCCCGGTGTTGGCAGCCTCGTCCCACAGCACCCGCACATGGTAGGGCAGACGCCCGCCATAGGTGTTGTCAGCCCGTTCACACAGAAGGTTGAACATCTGCGAGAAAGCAAGGGCAACCAAAAAGTTGTAGGTGGTGTCCGTGTCGCTGATAAGGAAGAACAGCGCCGATTTTTCGTCCCCCAGCTTATCAAGCTCCAGCTCGTCATAAGACATGATCTCCCGAAGCTGGGGAATATCAAAGGGAGCCAGTCTTGCACCGCAGGAAATCAAAATGCTTTTGGCTGTCTTGCCGCTGGCGAGCTTGTATTTCTTATACTGCCTCACGGCGAAGTGGTGGGGGCTGCGGCGTTCCAGCCCGTCAAACATATAGTCCACCGCATTTTTGAAGGTTTCGTCATCCTCCCGGACTTCCATGCTGTTTATCATTTCCACCAGCGTATTCATGTTGCGTTCTTCTTCCGGCCCCTCAAAGACGATGTAGGCCACAAGGGCGCAGTACAAGAGGGTTTCGGCTTTGGTCCAGAACTCGTCGCCCTCCTTGCCGTCGCCTTTGGTGTTGGCAATCAAGGCGGTAACGAATTTCAAAACATCGCTTTCCGTCTTGATATAGGCCAGCGGATTGTAGTGCATGGATTTTGAAAAGTCGATACTGTTGAACACCCGCACCCTGTATTTCTCCCGTTGCAGAAACCGCCCGCACTGGTCGAGGGTGCCGCCCTTCGGGTCTACCACCACATACGAGGAATGGGCTTGAAGGAGCTGCGGGGTCAGCCAGAACCTTGTCTTTCCCGAGCCGGACGAGCCGATGACACAGGCGTTTAGGTTCCGGGCATTGGCGGGTATCTTCGGACGGGTGTTCATGGTAAGGAACTCCGTCCCGGTCAGAATGACATTGTTCTGAAATTTTGGGTCAACAAACGGCTTTATATCCTCCTTTGTTCCAAAGCGGGCGGTGCCGTATTCCGCATCCCGCCGGAATTTTTTCGCCTGCCTGATCTTTGACTGTATCAGCAGATACACCCCAGCCGCACCGGCAAGGCCCACCAGCAGGTCAATACCTCCCAGCCCCGGCCAGTAGGTTTCAAAGGCTTTGGGGAAGGTATCGAGCATCCCCATGAGCTTTGTCCCGAAGTCTGTGCCGGGGGCGATCCGGTAGGCCGTCCCGATTTTGGAGAAGAACCAGAACACAAAGAGGTACGGCAGGTTTGGGAGTACATATTTTCTGATTTTGTCACTCAACGTCCGTCCTTCACCGCCTCTCTGGTTCGCTGCTTTTCCTTTGCCTGTGTCCTGATCTGCTCCGTGAATTTCCGAAGCTGGCCGAGGATGGAAGCCTTGTCCTGCTCTTTATTCAGCACCTTTGCGCTGTACTTCTGGAAGGCCGCCGTGATAGCGTCCGCCTGATTGGCTTTGAAAAACAGCAGGTAATGACCGGGGCTCACTTTATGGAAAGCGTAGTCCACATGGAACTCCTTCGCGATCCGGTCAAAATCCTTTGGAGCTCCCACATAGGGCATGGCACTTTTGCCGCCATAGTGGTTCATCAGCTTTTTCACGCTCTGGCGTCCCTGCGGGGTCAGCGCCTTCCGGTGGTGCTTTTGCAGCGCCCGAACCACCTTGCCAAGAGCGGCAGCCAGCACTTTTCCTGTGAGCTTCGTTGTCCTGATCGAAAGGGCAACCGTTTTTTGGTTTACTTCTTCCTGCATAAAACCTCCTTTCCGTCGGGGTTCCCGCTATCCGGGAGGCCCCCGTACAGTCTCGGGGAACAGAAAACCTCGGACCAATGTGGCCCAGGCTTACCGCTCGGCATCCCTGCCGGACGGAGCTTTCTTTTCCGGCTCCGTCTGGACTTTTTCGCCCTGTTCCCGCATGGTTTGCAAGATAGAGGGCTTCTTTTGAAGCTGGGAGGGCTTTTCGCTGGACAGCGGCTTGATACATTCCAAGCGGTCAGCCGCCCGGATGGCGTTGTCCGTGAGCTGCCTCTGCCATGCGCCCACGCTGGGAGCCCAGCGGAAACCGTTGCTTTTCAACTCGGCCCGGGTGTCCGCGTCAGGCTTTCCATCAAAGAATACCTGCAAGCGGTTGTCCTCCCGGTTCATCTCCACACGGCCCCCGTCGAACTCCCAGCCGGAAAACTCCCGCTGCGCCTGTTTGGAGAGCTGTTCGATACGCGTCTTTACCCGGCGGATCTCCGCATTGTTGTTGGTAAGCTGGTAGCTTTCAAAGGGCCTCGGGTCGCTCCGCCAGTTTGCCGCCATGCTTGCTTTCAGCTTTTCGATCTGGTCCGGCGACAGCAGCGCACAGCCATCCAGCTTGCCATGCTTGCGGTAATAGGCGTTGACCTCCTTCATAATGAGCTGGGAGCGTTCCAGCCCGTCCAGCTTCTTCTGGAGCTTTTCAATCGCTGCCGGGTCATCGGCGCTGATCCCGCCCATGCCGGTACTGCGTATCTTATCCAGCAGCCCTTGAATATACCGCCATTCCTCCATGTTGCTGTCCCGGGCCCGGTTCTGTTTTTCCTTCTTTCCCACCGGGAAATTGGCAGGTCCGGCAATCATCACAGAGGGAACCCTTGCGTCAATGGCAAAGCCCTGGTTCATGTTTTCGGCCAGCTTGCGGGCGTAGGTGTCTAACAGATGGTCGATCTTCTCATGGTACATGGGGTCCACCCGGGATTTCTGCTGTTCCGCTATGGCGGCGGCCTTGTCCACCATTGCCCGGTATTCCGCCGTTGCGCTCCCTTCCTTGTAGTCGGAAAAGCTGTTCATTTCCTTTGCCCGGCGGGCGGCTCCTTCATTGATAGGGTAATAGTTGATGGTATGCACCTCCTTCATGCTTCGGGCCATGCTGGCCCGAAGTCTTACCGTTCTTCATGGGAAGGCCCCGCCTTGTCCTTTTTCGGAGCGGGCGGGGCTTCTTGAAACCGTTTGAGTGCAGCGAGAATGGAGTGGACAGGCTCGGCCTTTTCAGGATAGGCAAATATCCGGTGTTCCGGCGGAATGTCCTGTGGCCCGTGGTAATACTCCTTGAAGCCCTCCGGGACTGCCGACACATACCCACCGGGAGCGAATACGCCGCCCTCGTTGATACGCACATCCCGTCCGTATGCTTCATAATCGAAGTAGTTCTGAATGTGCTCCGGTATGTCGATAGTCCCAAGCTCGTCGGCGTAAAGACGGCCCAGCCCTTCATCATCAGAAATATCCGGGTAAAAGCGGTAAAGGTCAAGGTTCTGCGTCAGATTTATCAAATCCTTCACGCTCCTTGTGTGGTTTCCCAAGACAAGAGCGGCTTCAAAGGTTTCCAGTCCGCCCTTATCCCATACTTCCAGCAGGGCGTGGCCCAGCTCGTTCAGCTCGTCGATGTTCTCACATTCGTAGAGATAATCGTAGAGCCCCAGCACATCACTGTCAAAGCTGGTAAAGAACACTTCGCTGTACCGTTTCCCGTCTATCCCGATTTTGGCAAGAGCGGCCTGCAACTCCTGTGTCGTCATGGGGAAATGTACCGTTGTCCCTACCTCGATCCCCATCAAGGGGTACAGGGCGGTGTTGGTTATATAGGCTTCAAACATGGGCTCATTCCTCCTTTCCGGCCCGGTCAGCCAGCACCTCATAGATCCCGGCCATAATGTAATCGGCGCAAGGGAGGGCAATCGCATTTCCCAGCGCCTTGTAGCGTTGCAGAGGCCGGATCTCCACGCCGTCCGCCCCGTACTTTGTCCAGCCCTCCGGCAGCCCCATCAGCCGTTCGCTTTCCGTTTCCGTCAGAAAACGGATACAGCCGCCCGCCGGGTCGCCCTCATACCAGAAGGCGAAGGGCGTCACGTCACTGGCTAAAAGAGTGGGAAAAGGGTCAGTTGGTAATCCGAAGCTGTTTCGGAAGGCCGTTTCTTCCTGCCTTTTTGCCGCTCCCCGCATACGGAAGCACTGAAAGGGGTGGATGACTGGTATCTGCCGCCCTGTTTCAAAAGAAGCTGTTCGATCTCCTTCGGCGGCGGCCCGCCCGCCCTCTCCGCAAGGCGGAGGAAGTGGGAGCATTGGACGGGGCTTAAATAGTATGTCTGCGGCACGTCTGCCTCCAAAATCCGCCACGACGAAAATCCGCTGCCTTCGTGCCAGCCTTCGGGAGCCTGCCCAATACTGGGCGTCCATGAGCCGCCAGCACACATCAGGCGTTCCCCCTCGCACCATTCCGGCGTTTCCCCATCTTCCCGAAGGAGGCATTGGAACTTCGGTGTCCGAGAAGGCGGATAGGACGGCTCTAAAGTCCATCCGGTCATTTGTAGAAAACGCTCCCATGACGTTTTCCCAAACAGCGATAGCTGGATATAGGTTATCAGTAGCATCCCTCATTTCCTGTATGATACGAAACGCCTGATAGAACAGGCTTGATTTTGCCCCGGCAAGGCCGGAGCGGTTGCCGATCAGAGAAAGGTTCTGACAGGGGGAACCGAAGGTAATTATATGGACAGGTGGGATTTTCCCGCCGTCCACCTTCGTAATATCCCCCAAATGCACCATGTCGGGAAAGTGCCTTTTGGTTATGGAGATGGGCGCTTTTTCAATCTCACTGGCCCATACCGGACGGATACCGCACCGGGAAGCAGCCAGAGGGAACACGCCAATCCCGTCGAAAAGGCTTCCCAGCTTAATGTCCGGCATGGCCCGGGGTGCCGTGTCCCTTCACGGCAAGCACCCCTTCCAGCGTTGTCGCCGCAATGCCCAGCCGTCCGGCAACCGCAATATCGTTTTTCACATCCTCATCCACAGCGCTGCCGCAGACGATCAGGGTGTGGGAGCGCCGCAGCATATCCCGGCGCATATCAATCCCGGCCTTGTGTTCCTCGGGAACGCTGTCATTCAAAAACAGCGGCAGATACAAGAGCGGGCAGATCGGGGAAAAGCCCGCCTCATAAGCAAGACGGCAGTAGTGGGCCGCCAGCTCCATATCAACATCCGGCTCGCCGCTCCATGCGGCGGTCAGGTACGCTAAAGGTCGTTTCATTGGTTGAGCCTCCATTTCTGTTTAGGTTTAGGGAAAAGCAAGAGTTCGCCCAACCCCTCCGCCCCTTCCCCCGGGAAGGGGAACAGCTCTGGAGAATTTATATCCCCGTCGCTTGACCGGGAAAAAGCATAACCGGGAGAAATCCGTCAAGGGTGCCTCCGGCACCGCCTGCGGCGGCGCTGCCCTTGACTGATTTTCCCGGCTATGCTACGGAATAACTGGCGACGGGGAATCATTTATATCTCCAGAGCTTCGGGACGCGGGGCAGAGCCCCGCAATCCTCGGGCCATGCTGACCCGAAGTTTGGGCTTACTTTTCCTGTTCGGTTTTCTTCTCCGGTTTTTCGTGTTCCTTCTGCTGGCCCTTCCAGTCGTCCAGCAGCTTGATGATCTGGTCCTTCATTTCCCTCGGCGTAGTTTCCTTGCCGAAATACTTGCTCAGTTCCGCACCTGTCAAAATCACTTTGTCTACCTCCTTTTTGTCCTCCATCATAATGCCGTCGATCACATCCCCGTTGAGCAGCTTCTTTTCGTCCAGCTCACGCATACGCTTTGCCTGCGCCTGCGAAGGAGAGGACTGCTGGCTGTCAATGGCGACGGCGATATAGTTCTGGTTCTTTTTGCTGACATAGGAAAGCTCCACCGCCGTAGTAAAGCCCAGCTTTTTTTCATCCATCAACTTCATCAAGTCGGGAACCAGTTCATTGAGCCGGATATACCGCTGCACCTGTTTGACGGCCATCTTATTGCGCTCGGCCACGATCTCGTTGGAGCGTTTGCCTGCGTCCTTCGGGTCAATCTGGCCCGAAGTGCGGGAGCCCTGGTGCTTGATGGCCTCAAGCTGCATTTTCAGAGCTTTGGCCCGCTCACTGGGGAGGATTTCTTCACGCTGGTTCAGATTGTCCTCCACCATCTGCGTGATGGCTTCATCGTCCGTCAGGTTGCGGACAATACAGGGCATATCCGCATATCCGGCAAGCTCGCTGGCCTTCTGGCGGCGGTGGCCGGACACGATCTCATAGCCGCCATCCTCACGGGGACGGACGATAGCGGGCTGGGTCACGCCCTTGTCCTTGACGCTGGACACCATAGCCCGCATTTCTTCATCATCCCGAACCTCAAAGGGATGGTTCTTGAAGGCGTGAAGCTCGTTCAGCTTGATATAGACGATCTGTTCCTTGCCCCGGCGTGGTGCATCCTTCGGTTTTTCGGGTCCTTTCGGAGCGGGAGCGGCCTGTACCGTTGGCGCCGTTTTTTTCTCCGGTTCTTTTTTGACCGTCTTTTCCGGTTTCTGTGCGGGGGCTTTGGACTTCGGGGCTGCGGCCTTGTCCTTATCTGCTTTCGGGGGACGGCCCCGGCGCTTCGGCTGTTCCGGCTCTTTGGGTTTTTCCTCTGCTTTTTTCGGAGTCTCCGGCTGCTTTTCCGGTTTCTCCACTTTTGCCGGGTCAGGCTTTTCCACGCCGGGAGTTGCCGCCCGTTCCTCGGCTTTCTTTTCCTTCATAATTTCAGCGAAGTTATAGACGGAAACCTGTGGGTTCTTTACCTCTGGTTCCGTCTTTTTTCCCGGCTCCGAGGAAACGGAAACCTTCTCCGGCTCTTTTGGGGGAGCGGGAGGCGTTTCCTTGCCCGGCCCGCTATCCGTTACTGGCTGTTCCGGCGTTTTTGTGGTTTTATCATCTGCCATAAGCATTTACCTCCTGTTTTTTGGCATGAAAAAAGGGGCTCAACTTTTCAGTCAAGCCCCCGTGGGAAGTTCCTCCTTTCTCCGCCATGATACAAAAATACCGCCCGTAGTCTCGTTTGGGCGGTACTTTGTGTAAGATTGGCAGTCCATTATTAAGGTTTTTATTATGTTCCCTTTGTACACCGTTGCAAAGTATTCTTGATACCTACTTGAATCTTCACGAAGAATTGAATCTCTATCTTCATGAAGACTTTTTGGATAAAGAACTAGATCTTGTAGCAGAAAAAATATTAACTAATAGGCTGCCTAACACCAAAATTGAACTGGTAAGCTTAGTCCTCTATAATGAAACAAAGCCAATTAAACTTATAAGTGAAGACGATATTAAATCTCAAATTGAAAAAATTATACAGGATAGATATGCTTCATTTGATAAGTCTAAAATAAGAATCGATGAAAATCCTATTTTAAATAGGATAACATACATAATATTTCCTATCTGGAAATTTGAAGAATTAGCTCAAGAGTTTCAAAAATTAATTTGAATCTTTATAAGAGGGGCCAAGATGAGTACAGAAACAGTAATAAGAGAGTGGCTAAAAATAGATTATTACTACATGGCCAAAAGGATTGGTTTTATTAATAAAAGTGTTTTTCCAAGCCACCAGTTGATTTTGAAGACAATTCGAACCATAGATTATGAAACCACTATGGTATCACCAGTAAATGTTAATAAAGTCATATCATTATTGGCTTTAATGTGGGAGCATATTGATAAGAAAAAGTATGATATTAAAGACTTTGTTATAAAAATATTGTCTAGAATTGGTTACCCTACTTCATCAATTATAGTCGATAGAGGATTTGATTTTAAAAAGAATCAATTCTCAATAACTAATAGCGTTTTAGATAAATATATAGTAACTCTTTTACAGAGCAGAAATGAAGTGTTTGTAGGAAATAAATCTTTTTTGTTGACTAGGTTTCAAAAACAACTATGGGATATGCTTGAACTCCACAAATCAATTGGCATTTCTGCTCCAACGTCAGCGGGAAAGTCTTTTGTGATTCTCATTAAAACCATTGAACAAATGTATCGTCAAGCATTAGATGTAATATATATTGTCCCTACTTTGAGTTTATTAAATCAGGTTACTGAAGATTATAATAACATGTTGTTACAGGTCGGTATAGATGATTATTTAATAACAAATAATCTTTCTATTGGTGAATCAAACGCAAAGCATACAATTTATATTTGGACACAGGAAAAAGCAATTTCTGCACTTTCAGCAGATAATTTTGAAGGATTACCCAATAAAACAATTCTTGTTGTGGATGAAGTTCAAAACATAGAACGTATATCAGAGGACAGTGATGTGCGTTCTAAAGTACTCTTTGACACACTGCAAGAATTACGTCATACAGATCATGTTGAGCAAGTAATTATCTCTGGACCACGCATCAACCATATTGCAGAACTTGGGATGTCTCTGTTTGGAATTGAAACTCAAGAAATAGCAACATCAAGCAGTCCTGTTTTAAACCTAACATACAGCATAAAAAAAGAAAAATCTAAATTCTATTTCAAGCAATATTGTGGATTGTTTGAAGTCCCATATGAGGAAATTATTGAAAATCCAGAGCTAATTGCAGGATATGGTACATCGACAATTTCTTTGGAATACACAAACTATCTTTGCTCTATTGTAAAAAAACTGCAAGGGGATCAAAATATAATATTTGCTCCCACTAGCTCTACAGCAAGGAATATAGCTATTGCATTGTCTGATAGTGAGGAAATTTGTGCTGACAACACGATTATAGAATTAATTGATTACTATAAAAAAAGCGTAAATGAAAACTATTCACTGTGCAAGACGTTAAAAACTTGCACTGCGTATCACCATGGGAAAATGCCTGTGCATGTGCGCAGAACACTTGAAAAAGCAATTAAGCAAAAATACATTTCAAACATTGTTTGTACGACGACTCTGATGCAAGGTGTTAACATGCCCGCTCAAAATATAATTATTCGCAATCCTCATTTATACACACGGCACCACGAAAATGAAGCTGAGTTGACAAGTTATGATGTAGCCAATCTACGGGGACGAGCAGGCCGGTTGCTTAAAGATTTTATAGGGCGAACGATTATACTTAAAATTTTCTTTGCGCTTATCATTGGGTTTGAGGATATTGATCATTTTTTGCATGGTATCCATAGTACTCTCCGGTAGATTCCATCCACCAAGTTCAAATACTCCGCATAACCGATTACCTCGCAAATGAACCCAATATAAATATACAGACTCTGTTCCCCAAGAACTCTTTTTATCAGAAAGAGGAGGGAGATTCTGATTCATAGCTGCTGTGTGAAATATAAAATAGCTTTCAGAACTGCGGTCTACCATAAAATCGATTTTTCCCTCAGCTGCAATTTCTGAAAGAGTGGATCGAATACTGTTCGTAAATTGAGAATGGCCGTCTGTCCGATGTTCAAATATCAGATCCAGCGCTTTCTTGTGCCTTGCATATATTTTGTTGCATACTTCAATCAGTTTCTGGTCTTCCACGATGTCTCTCCTTATCATGTCAAGATAATTTCTGATCATCAGTTCTACATCGGATTGCAATTCTAACTCGTCTTTCTGTTGGCCGAGAATTTCTGCAATAGAAGAATAAGTGAGGACATCCCAATTTTTTACATCGCTGGGATCATCACCGTCCGGAGTTAGGAAAATGAGCATCTTACGATATCCTGGATAATCCGCTTCCAGTATCGTTCGATACCGGTTAAGCTGGTCACTATGCTCATGGGCCCCAATTTTATTTTCAATTGCAATCAAAAATTTGTCTTGATCTGAAATCAGAAAGATATCGATGTTTTTCCACTCTCTGTATACTGTAAAGCTGTAAAAATCCAGAAGGAGGGTTTGGAAAATATCGTACCGACCATCTGTATCGTTTACAACCATTTCTTGCACAACGGCTTTGAGAAATGCGTCCCCCATGCCGTGATTCTCATTGGGGTTTAACAGCCATCCCAACATATTGCTGTGGCGTATTTCTGTTTTAGAAATTTTCAGGACATCAAACAGGTTGAAATGGCCTGTCCACGGCTGTAGTTCGTTTAAACAATCAATGTCCAGTAAAAAATCTTGCAAAGCCTCTTCATCTGAGAGGTTAACATCTTTAAATTCCATTTTGCGCTCCCTGTCAAATATGTTTATCCCTCAGGAAATAGTGTTCTGCACGGAACGGCTCCAGAAGAGGCATGTTCTTTTTAGACAGATTGAGCCCCCACTCGGGTTTGCTTGTTTGTCCGGGTTTTCCATAGTTTCGCTCAACGAGGAGTGCGTTTGGCACAGTCCATGCCGTGGATGGAACCACATAGCAATCGGGCAAATTACCATCCGCAAATAGCAGCAAGAACACCAACCTTGTCGGTCTAATCTCCATCTTATCTTTTGGAATGAAGACATATCCCCAGTTGCGGATAGACTTTACCTGAATTTCGTAATAGTTACCGTCCACAGGATTTTTTGCGACAAAGTCTACACCGTGGTCATCCACTTCAGAGGTATACACATCATACCCATAAGAAGAGAACTCCATTTTTGCGTAGTACTCCGCATAGCATCCTAATTGAAGATGAGAAAGTTCAGACCAATTCGTATTTGGCATTTCAAACCTCCACTACTTCTTTTAGTATAATTCTTCTCTCAAAACCACCACGCTCGGCGGCTTTCTTTTTACGTACCGTTTCCAACTCTTCCATTGTCCAGCCGCGGGCCTTCACAACGGCTTGCATAACTTCCAAAAGATCAGCCAATTCTTCCAAGGATTTGCTCTCCTGATACTCCGCCAATTCCTCGTTCAATTTCTTATCCAATAGGGATATGTAGTCCTCATGTGATAAGGTTTCACAAATGCAGGCCTTTCCACTTGCTTCAATGATCTCCGGAATACGGTCACGGACAAGTTTATGATATTGCTTGGCCTTTTTATCTTTCTGGCGATGCGCCATATAGTTCCAAATTGAGTAATCCAGAAGTCGCACAGTCAAATTGGGATACTTCCCTTTGAGAAGTTCCACCGCATCTTCAAGCGCATCCCGCGCTTGCTGAATGGAATAATCATTACCCGTGTGCTCTTTTAGAAACCGCAGCACGTGGCGATCAGGTTTGGCTTGTGAATCATCTCCGGAAAGCATACAGAAATACCGAAGGGACAACCCACTTTGCTGTCCTGGGATCCGCAATATTTCTTGTTCCGCTTCAATGGGAATCCCTTTTGAAGTGATATCAGCCAGTGTTTCAATCCCATACTTTTGCAGTATCCTGGCAAATCGAAGTACTGCATCGGCCTTGAGGATTCCGCTACGAGACGATGTGCGCTGGTGGTTTTTGAAAATGATATCAGCGCTTTTCTCAATGCCGATTGATTCAATATACTCAATCATTTGCGAGACGGTGTGGGTGTCACCGCAGGGATCTTGTTCCGTGTTATATTCCCGAAGTCCGTAATAAGTACAATAACTTTTCACAACGTTCTGCGTACTTGTATACTTCACTCCAATGGAGAATACGGCATCTATAATGCAGTAGGGAAGCGAATCATAATAATATGACGGACTCAGCGATGCGGACGCAAGATCCAATATAGATTCGCACGCGGCGCATAGAGAATCGACTTTCATATTTCATTTCTCCCCTTTTAAAAGGCCTGTTTCAGCTTGTTTAAGATTTCCTCATCCGCTGGGCAAAACGCATACCGATCAATCTCATCTACTGTGATCCAACGGATGTCGTTATGCTCCAGTTTCTGGGGGACACCTTCCCGGATAGTAGCATGGAACAGTGTCAAATGAACCGTAAGATCAGGGTATTCGTGAACCACATCCATGAACACCTCGCCCACATCCAGCGTGACGGCCAGTTCCTCCTGACATTCCCGGATAAGTGCCTGTTCCTTGGTTTCGCCTGGCTCTACTTTCCCACCAACAAACTCCCACAGCAGCCCTCTGGCCTTGTGGGCTGGGCGCTGGCAAATCATAAACTTATCCTGATCCCAAATCAGGGCTGCAACTACTTCTACAATACTTTCTCTCATCGTTTCTCTCCACATATCGTATGCAAACCGCACTACATTTTATCAAATCGCAGAAACTCATTTTGTATCTGCCTGAACACCGCATTGGGGCGTCTGGAGAAATCGGAAATCGTATATTTAGCAAAAATCTGTTTGCCTTTGGATATTAAGATGTTCCCATCTTCAAAAACGATCGTAAAATTGCCAAAATTAAATCCGAGGTTGTTATCCACATCATTGATTGTCGTATCATTGACTGCTCGTTTCAACTCCGAATAGAGCCGGTATTCTTCTTCGGAACGGATCCAAAGTTCCGGCATTTCTGCACTGTGCTCAAGCAAAAAGCGATTGGTAAAGCTTCTCACAAAGCCCATTTCTTTTGCCACAATCGGCTTGCTCAGCCGTTTCCATTCTTTAACCTCAAAACGGTAGTAGCGTTTAGTTTCCGTCCCGGGGCGGGGCTTGATTTCTGTAATTTCCCCTCTGCTCAAAGGAATGCACTTGGTCACTTCGCCGTAATACCGAACCCCTGCTTCAGATCTGAAAAGCGCCTTACTTTGATAGAGTGCAATGTAACGGACAGGGAAATCGCTATCTTTCAATCGTTCTGCCGGAATGTGATAAAAGCGATACTTTAGGCAAGCATCAAGTTGCTGCCTCTTAGAGAGTGTTCCAATCAGCACATCGCGTTCAGACCAATCCACCTTTGCCAGTTTGCTTTCGATTCCTCTGGGCAGGGTCGTTCTCTCAAAGGCAGAAGTCGGCGAGTCCGCAATCAGTTGATCCAGCATTTCCGTGACCATGGTAGTTGCGGAGGGCAAAAACGGAAGCCCGCCGATGTTTACCTTATCAATACTCTCGAAAAAACGATGGCTGCGATACTCGTCTTCATTACTGTATGGGAAGAGCACATATGCGCCGAACATCGTCCGCTCAAACGGGGATACACCGTTTCGATATACGATGGCGTCTCGGTATCGATGCATGGTGTTAATATCCCCGATTTCCGGCCCAGGCGTATGTCCGACAGAGGCATAATAGTCCGTTCCCGGAAGTGCGGGGTTAATGCGATACTTTGCGTCGAATACATATTCGTACTGGACGTCCGCACCCTTCTTTTCCAGCGTCAGAACGTTATCAGGCTTTTGCGTAATCGTAGGGACATCAATCTCTTTGGGGTTATAGGAAAGGGTAATCACCTCTTGTGTGGCTCGGTTCCTATACCGCATACGGGACGATTTTCCCTTTACCAGAGAGACATAGATGCCGTTACCTTCAATCTTGACAATATCCTGTGAGATAAGGTCATATTTACTGCTGTTTCGCATCAAACTATTGAGTTTGATAAAGCACCAATACTCATAGAGAAGGGCCAAATCTTTGACGGAAATATGGAATACATCCCCTGTGACTGAGAGCCCTCTCAGCAGCATCAGATAGTACTTGTACAGTTCTCGATAGCCGGGAGCCATGGAAAATACCAACGACATGCCGGAGGATGCTTCGCGCGCATTTACATTGGCCAGAAAGCCACTGTTACATCGCCGCGTAATCCCCTGGATCATACCGTCAATTTTGGATATAAGGGCTGTGTCACTTTCGCGTTGCAACCGCATATAATTCTGCTTAAACCCGATAAGTTTTTTTGCTGTGGACTGGAGAACATATTTTGTGAGCCGGTTTTCTTTTGTGTCATAGTTCACCCGCTTATTTACAGCCAAAGCCTTATCAACAGCAAACCAGTTACCCAAACGAGCAACATGAGCCGGGTGCTTTTCAATCCAGCGGACGGTACGGATATCAGTCGATTTGATTTTATGGCTGGGAAGTACCTCATGAATCGTTTCCAATTCATGGTGCGGCTGCTGCAAAATCATATCGGCAGCCCGGATAAAATCCTCGTAGATTTTACTGACTACAGCCAAAAACTCTACGGGGCTATTTCCGACTCTGTCATTTTGTCGGTATCCGAGGTAAGTCTTTTTAAGCAGGTCAAAAATGACATTATAGACTTCAGCTGTAACGTCGGCAACGATTGCTTTGTAATCATTTTTATAGCTGATTTTAGAAGGAAAAACTTCTATTACAAGGCGCAGATAATCGGTTCCGTTCACCCGAACAATCAGGTCGGACATACCGATTTCATTCCCGAAATTGATCACACCGGATAAGATTTTTTCACTTCGCCCTACCGACGTGACTTTGTTGCGCACATTATAGTTTTCGTGCCAGAACTCAACTGGGGAACCACCGAAAGATTCAATCACAATTTCATAGCGCTGTTGTTCGTAGAAGAGCGGAACTGTCCTATATTCACCCAAACAAGCGGTGCCAATAACCTGCTTTGAAACAAGCTCGGCATCTCCTTTCAGGTTGATTTCATAAGACTCATCACAGAACACCTTGAGAAAGGACTCTTTCTCAAGGTGCTCCGCGCCCTGATTGTGTGGATGCGAGGCCGGTCCCTTTATGGTTACACTTACCTTATCCGTTTGGATGTATACCAGTTCATCAGAGCCAGTATGAAGTGAAGCCATCCTCTTCAAATCTCCTTATCATGAGTTCAATCTTTTCTGCGCTGTGTCGATACTTAATTTTTCTATTCGTATCACGCAATGCTTTGGACATTTTATCGCTGACGTTGTCATTCTGTACCTGATACCCATCGTAGTCTCCGGCACAGAGTTTGAACAACTCGCACAACATGGTTTTTACGGAAAGGCTGCTGCCCTGAATACGAGGAAGGATCTTCTGCATCAGCTCATTATCCATGGCCTGCTCTTCCGGCAATAAGTCATATTTTTTGTTGTTTAGCAAATAGAAGACAATTTCGTCACGCACTCGGTACCCCACATGGGCATTTGCTTGTTGAAGAATTTTATTAATCTTCTGAAGTTCAAGGCAATAGCCGCTTACAGATTCACTTTCCTCAGAGCATTGGCTCAATAGCAAAAACTCTGTTTTGAGAAATGAGTTATTCAAGCTTAATGCCTGGGATGAATTTTGGGGAACCGTTTCAAAATTCGGCATAAGGTCAACGAAAGAAAACTCAATCGTGTTGGCACGATCTAAAACCTTTCGGCTAAAGGGGAAAGTCGTTTCGTCCATATTGACAGTGCCGATAATATAGAGATTTTCCGGAAGCAAGACTGTACCGTAACGCCCGGCTGCAGCGGTGTCGGCACCGTAATATGTATGATCGATGAGCGGGGAAGACTGTATCCTCCCATCCTTAAAATCCCTGGTTTCAATGACAGACAAAATATCGCTGAGATAGTATTCTACACGGGCCAAATTCATCTCATCTAAACAGAGAAAGTACGGATAGTTGCTGTCGAGTTCAGCTTTCTTTACGAAATCAATAATTGCGCCCGGAACAAATTTCCCGTTCAGATCCACATGCCCAAAAAGATCAGAAGAATCCGACCAGTCTGGACGAACAGGTACCATCTTGTATCTACCGTTTTCTGAGGTTGCTCCTACCGCTTCCGCAAACAATTTAACCAATCGAGTCTTACCGGTTCCCGATGTGCCGGCAAGGATCACAAACGGCTTAGATTTGAGGCTGAGATAAAAGTTTTCAATTAGTCCATCTTCGTAGCAAAAGTCCTTTTGCAAAATATAATTATTGATAGATGAGATAATCTCTTTTGTTTCCATTTCATTTTCCCCAGTTGTGCGAATTAATTGCCAAAGCTTCTCCAATTCATCAACGTAATAATTCTTAATAGAAATCCCAGAACCTTGTGGATTCCATTTTTGGTTTGGAAAGTGTTCTGCCAACTGGTCAATCTTCAAAAAATGCTCGTTATCAATATCTACAACCAGATCAAATTCTACTCCAATACGATTGATCAGCTGACCATTGGAGGCTTTAGTGGGATCCCAATGTTCACTTTGATAGCTCTCTGTTGTGGCGTAGCCAGATGCTATAATTCCGTTATTTTTTGTTCCTAACATTGCTAAGAACACACGGTCTCCAATTTTTACATGCGTATTCACACAGGACCATTCATTGACATACTTTTTCCCTGTATGAGTTAAGAAAATAGCCTCTCTATAGTCCTTCCATTCCCAATTTGAGGGGTTCCAAGTCAAAAGCCAAGCGCGAGGGGAAGCATCAGATTCTTCCAGGTCTTGCCCGAAATATAGATTTGTATACTCTCTATATATATCCATCATATTGGACAGATCTTTGCGAAAAATTTCTTCAGAAGGCAAATTTTGCTTTTGATATTTTTTATAAAAAATAGTGCCTTTTTGATACATTTCCGCAAGTTCGGTAAGATCGTCACCCAAATTAATATTTTCATCAATGAAAAATCCTCGCGAATCAATTTGAGATCTAATCTTTTGGGCATTTTCTCGCATAACCCTAATTGCATCACGCTTACTTAATGTTTTTCGTAGGTCTGTACATCCTTGATTAAATGTAAGGTAAAGCGTATTACAATCTTTTGAAAAGAGATAGACTATATAGATTCCCTTAGTGGCAGATGTCGTAATATTTCGATCAAAAATACATATCCATGGAATCGTTGCCCAATTGCCTTGCCCAACACTACCACTCACAAGGTAAGTAGAAGGATCCACCAAATTTGTTTGATAGATCAAATTTGGAACTTCATTTCGCATATAATTACCGATTCCGTGTCCGGAAAAGGGCTCATTTTTCGCATGAATGTATTCGTTTAATATTTTGGATGCAATGTCTCTTATTTGACCATTAGTAACAGTAAGTCTCGAAAAATAAAATTCAATTTTACGATCTATTAGACTGGTAATCGTAGCAATATCGCTTTCTTGTAATTCCTCCTGTAATTTTGAATTTAAGGCAAAATAATCTTTCCCGTTAATTTTCTTCTGAACAATAAATCCTTTTTTATTAATTGCAGCAAATGGATTGCGAAGTATTAGGCCATAAACACTTTCAATAGAACTACTTTCAATATTTGTAATAACATTATCGGCATCAATGTCTGCTAACTGTCCGGCCATTTTCCGAGCAATATAAAAACTCCGGAATGCTTGCGATAATGTGTCAGCGGGAACTTGCGCACTCTTTTTTAACAGCATAAAGAAACACTTATAAAAAACTAATTTATAAGAACGTTGGTAGCCGACAAGATCTCGTTCCCCGCCTATGTATTTGAAGAAATCTTCTTTTTCTTTCACTTGGAGTTTGTCCTTAGGATAACAACGAAATTCAAGAGTTTCAGGCCCTATCGGATAAACCTCTATATATTCCTTATCATCATCAGGAATCCTGATAGTCTTCTGTCCTGATGCCCTAAGATTAGAGATTAAAGTTGCACTATGATAAAAGAGCTCATTTAACTTTTGACATATTGCGCTACCAGATGAATAGCGTATTTGTACTACTTCTCGGTTGGTTACCCCTTCACTAAAACCAACATTCGTAAGTGTTGCTTTGTAGTTTGAGTCTTCTATTTGAATCCAAATAGAATGTTTTTCCCCTTTATTAAGAATAATTCCAATACTCGATAAAAGTTTACTTTGAATATCTTTTGGTATAGCGGCACCTGAAGTTAGTAAGGACAGATCTACAACTTTTTTAAAAAGTAATTCTTTCATATTTTTCTCCAAGACCCCTTTATAATTTTCTTAAAAGGTTCTATCTGGCCTCAATGAAAGCGAGTCATTGTTTTGTGAACAATGTCAGCAATTATGCTTGAATCGGCAATGTAAGTTTTCTATCAATCAATAATTTCCTGCGGTTGTTGTATAAAATAGCCATTTCCATTTGGCCGACAGAATACATTATTGACATAATTATACTATTTGCCTTGAAAAATGACAAGGATAGTTCATATTCAATTGTGAATTAATCCTTACGGTGTATAATATAATCTACAATATTAAATTAAATGTTTTTGCGAAAGATGGAAATCATCATGTATACATTTGCAATAAACAACAAGACAATATCTGTTTATTCATGTGCTGAATTGGGAGCTCCAGTGATTTACCTCAACGCATGTTCTAGCGAAGGTCAGAGGGTGTATGAGATCGCAAAGGGCGTTAGTTGCCCACCGTTCACATTGGTGGCGATAAATAATCTGGACTGGAACCACGACATGGCACCTTGGGACAGCCCACCTGCTTTCAAAAATGCCGAACCCTGCACTGGTGGTGCGGACGACTATCTGCGGCTCCTGACCGAAGAGATTATCCCAACGGCAGAGAAGAAGATTACTGGCGTGCCGTTTTGGCGTGGGATCGTCGGGTATTCTCTTGCTGGGCTGTTTGCCTTGTATGCCATCCACAAGACAGATCTATTTTCCCGTGTAGGGAGCATGTCCGGTTCTCTCTGGTTTCCTGGAATAAAGGAGTACATTTTCTCCCATGAGCCAAAGCGTTTGCCGGACTACATGTACTTTTCTCTGGGTGACAAAGAGAATAAAACTCGAAACCCACTTCTGAGAAATGTCAGGCAGAACACAGAAGAGATTCATGCTTTCTATCAAAGCAAGGGGATTGATACGGTATTCCAACTGAATCTGGGCAATCACTACAATCGTGCTACGGAGCGTACAGCTACAGGCCTTTGTTGGCTCCTGAGCAGGTGAGTTAGGCCCTCCTCCCGCCAGGCTGTATTCTTTGTTTAGGCGTGCTAAAAACTGATACGCCTGAGGGGCAGGAATGACTTGCTATCAGGCTTCGCCAGAGGTACAATACCTTAAGCCTCGAACATGAAAAAGAGCCCTTCTGGACAGGCGGCGGCAGCGGATGCCTCGCCTGGTCAAGAAGGGCTCTTTGACCACATGTTTGACCACAGACAGCGCCGGAACACTCGGAAACAGTGGAATTAAGAGCGGCAAAGAGTGAGCGGAATGTAGCGGAAATGGTTAAAAACCATTAGAAAGTACCAGAAAAAATTTAGTTCAACCGTTTGGGACTAGAACACATTAAAAGCGATTAGAAAAAAATAATAGTATTAGAACAAACCATACAACATAAGAGCACGGCCTGCCTTGCAAGTTGCCTCCGGCCTATGGATACCAGGGCGGCAGTTATAATTTCATTGCTGAAAGAGATTCCTGCTCTGCTTTACAGTTATGTGCCTGCATGAAATCGAATATTTCCCGGTAGGCACAGAGCATAGGTGACTGCATGACTTTCCGATCTTCTGCGGTCAGCGGACGGTAATGTCCTGCCTGGAAACAAGCTTGCAGGGTAGCAAGATCCATTCCTGAAGCGTCAAATGGAATTCCAGTTTTTTGTTTCAGGTTTTCCAGTATCAAGAACCCATATGGATCCAGATCTCCATAATGCAAATAAACAGCATTCGGTTTGGAAACGTAAACCATACGAAGAAAACTTGCCCGTGCGGAATTTGGGAAACCACCCAGATATAAAACGGCTCGATCCTCTGAGGAAATGTCGTGATAGGTAGTGAGGTTTTCAACGGTAATGACTGTCTGGGTCTCCAAAAGGACAGACCGTATGGCACTCAAGCCGTCAGAGGTCAAACCAATACCACCTGGAAGATCAGCAACACGGATACATGAGTCCGGAAACTCCAATATCCAGCCTCCTTTCAAATAGAGGTAGGTTGGATTTTCCAAAAGATTGTAATATTCCAGGATCTGCTTCTTTTCTACCGGCTGGTCTGTCAAATCAGAGAGAATACTGCGGATAATCCCGGAAATAGACTGAAAGTGCTTGGAGTCATGGAATACGGCCTCAGAAAAGTTGCGCACATAGGTCTCTTTCTTTAGCTGCCCGATTTTTTCCAGAGCCAGCAAAATATCCCGCAGTTTCTCAAGATTCCCCTGCAGGCCGTATCCGAGGGAGCGCCCGGCCTGCAGTGCGGCCATCATCTCTCCGGCGAAACGGCCGGAGAGAGTGTCCGGATTTTGCTGCCAGGTCTCCAATAGAAGCTGCAGTTGCTCTTGTCGGGTTTCCTGGGCCGGTTTCCGACCTAAAAATTCATAGATTTCCTGAATGTGGTCCAGCCGCAGCGTGATCTTGGTGTAGTATCCCTGGGCACTGCGGGGGGCGGCAACCATCTGCCAATTGGAAAGGCGCGACACTGCCTCGTCAATGGCCTGCTCCTCCTCGCTCAGGTGGTCCCGGTATATGGGATAATGCTTTGCAAGATCGAAGGTTACCGCCCGCTGAGGCTTACCGTTCTGGGTAGAAGTCCCTTTCCTGCGTTCATAGCGATCCACCATCGCCGTGAGAATTTCGTGGGTGTAGTCCATCATTCCCTCACATCCTGATAAAACGGGCGGACAGCATTGCGTGTACCGCTTTTGATAATGGAACAGGTAGTGTCACAGTAGGGATGGATGGCCGAGGCCTTTTCCACTGTTGTGATCAGCACCGTCTGTAGTTGCATTTTGCGCAGCATCTGCATCATGGGGCGGATGCGGTCGCTGGTCATGCGGCTGAACGCCTCGTCCAGCAGTACCAGGCGAATACTGTTCTCGCATTTGTCGTAGATCTGCAGCAGGGATGCGCAGATTGCAATGTAGAACGGCGCCTGGTTCTCTCCACCGCTGCTGTCCTGACTGACCGCGGAGAGCCGGGTCACGCCGCCTGTAATCTGGTTGCGGCACTCAATGTCATATTCCAGGTAGTACCGGTAGTCCACATAGCGAGACAGCTCTGTGGCCAACTGCTTTCCCTCCTGGCGGCGCTGGGCATTGGCTTTCAACTCTGCCAAGATCCGCTCCATCAATTCGTTCACCTGTGTTTCGTAGGCCGGGTCATTGCGGGCCAGAAAATCTTCGATGCTGCCGTCCCCCTGGATCCGCTGGTTGCTGTCCTGCATGATAACATCATAAAATGCCCGGCGTTCGGGATCGGCGCTAGCCTGGACAACGAACTGATAGACCTCCTCACCGTATTGCAGGCTTTCCATTGTGCGGTTAAGTTCCCGGAATTGCCGCTTGGCGTTATAGATATCATCCTTCATTCGATACAGAATGTCTTCACGGAAGCGCTGGCGGCACCGCTCCTGCGCCTGATGCAAACTGGTGGAGTACCGTTCCAGATCTACATGAATCAGCCGTTCCTGCTGTTCCCGGAAGGTCTCGATGCCATCCAGACCCAGGGGATAGTCACAGGTATAGATGGTGTTATACTCCCGCTGCTTGGGGATTAGATGGTCGCGCAGCCATTCATCCAGCGCTTTATCCACCTGATTTTGATAATTCGTCTGGTATTGGACAATCTTGTCCGGGGGACGGCTGCGGGCTGCGTCCTGATATTTTTTCTCTACTTCTGTCTGTAGCAAGGGTTCCTGCTGGCAAAACGCCAGCCAGCCTACTCTGGCGTCTTCTGCCTTTCGGATAGCCTGCTCCTGCAGCCCTTGTTTTTCCTGGACTTTATCCGTTCGGGAGCGGAGGGCGGCTTCAATTTCCACCCGCTTTTGATCCTGCCGCGTCCATTCTTCCTGACAGAGATGTTCGGCAGTAATTTTTGCCTGAAGAATAGGATTTTCCTTCCACATCTCGTATTCCTGCCGTGCCCGCTCCAGCGCCTGCCAACTGGACTGGTGCCGCTGGACGCTGCCCCAGTTTTTGCGCAGATCCTCCAGAACGTTGCTATGCAGAATGCGGCGGCATTGCTCCAGAATATCCCGCAGGGACTGTGCATGGGCGGAGCACTCTGTCAACTGTCCACGCAAAACTGAAAACTCCTCCCGGGCGGCTTTCAACTGCTGCTTGCGGGCTTCCATGCCGATATACAGCACAGGCGTGCGCAGACGTGCCAACCGATAAGGATAGTGCCGCAGAAGATCTTTTGTGGCGCTCTGGGGATACGCTTCCAGAGTCTCCGACGTATCGCAGCAGACAATTTGCCCCAGCAGGTTCTGCACATAGTATTTGGCCAGCCAGTTTTCACTGGTGACTTTGGTGGCGAGGGAACTGGCCAGCAGGGAGGCAGCGTCTTTTCCACCATCCCGCTCCAGCGCTGGACTGTCCAGAAGGCTGACCTGTCCCACCTCGGCTTTCAGATGCTCAAATACCCGTTTGGCGGTACGGTAATGCCGGGGGGAAACGAAAATGTCGAAGCGGCGGTTTCCCAGACAGGCTTCGATACACGCCTGCCAGTCAGGCTCCTGCACCGTCAGGATCTCGCAGAGAATGCGGGCATCGGCCTCCATGCCCTGCTGGGCCAGTTCCCAGTTGATGGCTTGGCAGACCCGTTTTGCCCGGTCCTGATCCGGATAGACCAACTGACCTTTTTCCAGTGTTTCGATTTTCGCCTGAAGGGCTTTCTGCCGATCCTTCAACTGCTGGAGATCGCTTCGGACCTGAAATTCTTCCTGATCCAGGGAATCCTCCCGCTCCCGAAGCAATTGTTCCATGGCGATGAGCTGCTCTGTCTGCCGCTGTTCCGGCAACTGCTCAATAGCGTCCGGCATTTGTTCGGCCGGAAGTGCTCGTCCGCAGTCGGCCAACTTTCGATTCAGAACTTCCAGTTCCTGTTTGGCGTTTTGCAGAGAGGAGAGGGCTTTTCGAGCCTCCGTGTAGTCCCTTTCCCGGGCTTTTACCAGATCATCGAAGACCTGCAGCTGCTGGCGTTCCGGGCTGTTCTGGTTTTCCCGCAGGGCATCCATCCACCGCTGGTGGGCCTGCTCCGTCCGCTCCTTCTGATACCGCAGTTCTTCTTCCAAACGGTCGATCTCCCGGTTTCCGTCGCGGATGGCGGTAAGGATCTGTTCTTCCTCTTCGGCTGCCGCCTGTTGGCTGGCATACAGAACAAACCCCTGGTTCACTCTGCAGTCCCGCTGCTTAGAACGGGCAGTCTCACCTAGGGTACCGATCTCCGTCAGTAGCTGCGCCCGCTCCTTTGCCTGGAGCAGCACGTCGTTCAGATGATCCAATTCGATCTGCTCCTGCTGCAGTGCTTGGGGGTCAATTTCCGGCTGGGGGAGGATGTAGTGATAGATGAATTCCCGGAAGTCCTCAATGTCGTCCATCCCGGTACCCATGGGAAATACCGCACAGAATTTCTTCCCCAACGGGGAGTCTGCTGCTCCAATCCCCAGCGCGCGGCAGATTAGGTCTTTTGCCAGCTTTTGATTGTCGGTATCCCGCATTTTCCCGTTTTTCAGGCAGAACTGTTCCCGCTTTGTGGGAACATGGTCGGGGCCCAGGAAGGGGAGGTCCTCCAGCATGACGCCCCGGGGAGAGATGTACCAGCGCTGCTGTACGTGACGCATGTCCTCGTCAGGTTTCTCAGATTCCACCCGAACCGTAATGACAAAGGTGTCCTTCCCAGGAGCTGCGGTATCATCCCGAAATTCGGCGCCGACATAGGATACAGTATGCCCCTTGCGGCTGTATCGGGGACGGTCTCCGTCCTGATCCCGCTGTTTGCCGTGTACCGAGCCCAGCAGTGTTCGCTTGCTCTTGCGGTTGCCCAGGGCGTTGAAGCTTTTGCTCGTGGTGAGGCAATACCGCAGGGCATCCAGGATCGTGGTCTTGCCCACACCGTTGACTCCGATCAGATACGTGATCTGCTGGATATTTAGAAGGTCGTTGACAAAATTATGCCAGTTGATCAGCCGCAGGCGGCACAGTGCAATCATACATCATCCTCCTCACCGGCTTTGCGGTATTTGTCCAGTGCCGCTGCCGTCTCATCCCTGGATGCCTTCAGGACATTGTCCGGCAGCGCCAGAATAACAGTGGGATAGATCTCAATTTTGGCCTCTTCCTCGGTGAGACGGTCCAGCGGCTTTGCCAGATTGTAGGTCTTGAGGGTTCGCAGGATGGCTTCCAGCGTGATCCGGTCCAGTTTGCGGGGAAGCCCCAACTTTTGATACTCCTCCTGGATCTCTCCCACTGTGACGACGACATGCTCTCCATCCAGAGAGAGCTTTTCCCGCTTCTGCAAATACAACAGCCGGAAAATCAATAGTAGAATACTCTCGTATTTATTCAGTTTAGCCTGATTTCCCTCATACTCGCTGACCAGTGCAATCACCTTCAGAGGCGCGGAATGGTAGACAACCGTGTAGCCAAGGGGCTTGAAGATCCGGCGCAGTTCCTCCAGGTGATTGACTGCATAGTAATGCTTTTCCCACAGGTCTTCCGCCTGCGACGGGAGAAAACAGTGGTTGAGCAAATAGTTGGCGACCTCTCTTACGTCCATAGAAACCTCTCTTTCAGCTTCGCATGCGTATCCAGAACTGCTGGAACCGGAATCCGCCGCAGGAGACCCATTCCTCCTGTTCGGAGATCTCATAATTGCGGTCGGGGGACTGTGAGTATGTGTGAAGTCCGATGATTTTGATAAACTCCTGACTTTGCACAGAAGCCAGTTCCAAAGCGGAAACTGTCTCCCGGTGCTCCAGCACCTGGCTGGCAAAGCGATTTACATTTTCCAGAGTGACCGCCTGGCGGACATATTCCAGCAGCAACTCCTGCTGGCGCTGGAGCTCCTCCTCGGATATCGGTGGTTCCGGAGGAGATTGCTCGATGGGAGTGGGGGTTCGGCTGTTGATGGCAGGCTTGAGAAAGTTCCTGTCCAGGATCTCTGTAGGATAGAATTTCCAATGGCGGCTCAAAGGGCTCTCGTCTGGCTCGAACAGCTCTTCCGGGCGCTGAATGGTCTGGGCGTAATACCGCAGCAGATCGCTGATTTTTCCCTGGGCGGAGCCGTCGGAGAGCAGCATGAACTGTGCCCGCTGTACGGCCCGCTTCCGGTAGGTCACATGGTTGCGGTCGATTTCCGCCAGCAGATCCCGCATGATGTCTAACTCGTCCCGCACCTTCTGGACCAGCCGTCGCACTGCAATGGTGCCTTCCGCCTCGCTGACCCGCTCCACTCGGCAGTAATCTGCGACCAATGCTTCGGCATACCGCCCATCGCAGGTATCCAGTCCCTCCATGATCCCGGTTCGGTACTGAAAAAGATTGTCGCTGGTCTTGAAGCGGTGGTAGGCAGCCACCACGATCTCGTCCTCGTACTGCTGAAACAGGTCCAAAACCTCCTGGGGCGTCCGGTTCCGGGTCAACTGGTCAATATAGGTCCCGATGGACGCATTGAGCTGCCGCAGGGAGGAGTTCAGGTCCGCCATGTCAGCGGAGACCTCTTTGAGCACATTTTCATAAGGGCTTTTTTCCTGCTCCAGATTTTGAAGCAGTCGATATGCCTTTAGGAGCTTTCCGCTGTATGTGACAGTCTTGGGATGGAGCAGTTCATCAAAAAGTTGCAGCAGGCGGACAGCCGGGGCACACAGGGCCGTGCGGGTTTCCTCCTCATATCCGCCCTCCAAATCTTCCAGCCATCCCGTGTCCCGCAAGCGACGCAGGAACAGCAGACCCTGGCTTCTGGCATCAGATGTCGCTCCATCCCATTCGTCTTCTTCATCCGGCGGCAGAAGGGTGCCCAGCCCTTCCATATAAGTCTCTGTCAGCTCTGTGAGCGCGCTTTTTCCTATGCTGTAGTCCTGGGATGTGCCGCATCTGTCCCAGATCAGCATCAGCAAGTCAGTATAAATACGTTGGTTTCGCCCGGCCAGCGGCCGGAACATTTTCGGATTGAGTAAATCAAAAAGATTCATTTTGAGACCTCCCATTCAGGCAGAGAGAACGGTTAAGGTATCGTAAGCATCAGGCTTATTTGTGCAAAAAGTTTTTTGCAGTAAGGAATCAAAAGATTACGCTCCTATTATTTTCTGGTAGCCCGCTTTGTCAAGATTAACTTTATAGGAATATTCTGGTTGCGTCAAGCGCATCTCCAATGCGGCAATATCATCGGCAAAAAAGAAATGGGGTGAATGACAACCTCCTAGGGGTCCCTATAAAATCCGGGCACCTGTAGCAATTGAGCCTTCTCCAAAAATCCGCCGTAGTATCAAAGACTGCGGCGGATTGGGGGGAGGATCTTTGACAGACGTTTTCTTTGATATAGCGACGCAAAAATTGATCTGTTTTTATCTCAAAAAAGTCTTGTATGTTTTTCGAGATGAAGGTATTATTTTTCAAACTTTGAGGTAAACTGTGCTGCCTAGAGTGTCACTGTGGGTCAGGGCTTCTGGCCGAAACCTTTCCGCTGACCACATGTAAGACCACAGACAGAGCTGGAATACGCGGAAACAGTGGAAACAAGAGAGTTGGAAAGTAAGTGAGTTGGAGTGAAAATGAGTAAAAACCGCTAGAAACGACTATAAAAAATGCCGAAAACCTCTTTGGGAGCAGGATGCCGCAGGTTCGAATCCTATCACTCGGACCATGCGGAGTGTCCTTATAGGATCTGAGTATCCTACAAAGGACACTCCGCATTTTTTATTGTCAAAATTGGGGCGGCGCCGTTTTCATCGAACAGCAGCCGATCCCGGATGCACAGGAGCTTTACCTTGTGCCGGGTGAGCAGGTCAATGTAGCTTTGGGTCATCCCCCACTCCCGACCTATCCGGTTCAGGCTATGGACTAACACCACATCCACCCTGCCAGCGGCAACGGCCTCGGTCACTTTCTGGAGCGCCGGGCGGTCTAATGTGAGCCCGCTGCCGTATTCGTCCGCAGCGCCGATGATGGTATATCCCGCCTTCTTTGCGTAGATCTGGAGCAGAAACCGCTGGTGTTCCAATGCGAAAGAATCGTCATGGGCGACACGGCAATAGAGAAATGCTCTCATATCCCACACCACCTTTACACCGCCGGGGCGTAGCTTAATGCTACGCCTTTTCTCGTTTCCAGCAGAATATCCCGCTCGGGGATTTTCCGGCGATCCGGCACCTCAAAGGCCCCGATGCAGTTGTAGTGGATCGTCACCCGCTGATTGGTAACACCGTCCTCCTTGACCGCAGGATAGACTTCGATATATTCAATGAGTTCGGCAACCATGCGCCTGGTGATGGCGGTGGCGTCGGTGTACCGGCGCACCGTTTCCAGAAAGGTGTCCACATCCATCCGCTTATCTTCCAGCTTTTTCAGCTCCAACCGCAGGGCCTTGATTTTCTTGGCGTTTTCGCCCTGTTCCTGCTCATACCGCTTAGACATTTTGGCGAACCGGGCATCGTCGATCTTGCCAGACACATTGTCCTCATAGAGCCGTTCAAAGAGCATATCCAGCTCTCCGTCCCGGGCCAGCAGCCCGTCCAGCTCCCGCTTCTTGCGTACCCGGTCATGTTCTACTACCTTGGCTGAGCGGCCCACCATCGCCTTGATAAAGTCGTTTTCGTACTCATTGGCGAAACAGGCCAGCCGGTGTATCGTGGTTGCCCTGGTTAAAGTGGAAAGTCAGGTTGCCGCCGCACTCCGGGCATTTCAGATAGCCGCAAAAGGCGCTGGACTCCTTTGTTACGGTAGGCCGCCTGCGCCGGGTGGTTTGCAGGCTTTGCACCTTTTCCCAAGTCACACGGTCAATGATGGGCTCATGGACATTGAGGAAGATTGCCCGGTTTTCTTCCGGGTTTTCAATCCGGCGCTTCATTTTATAGGATTTGGAATAGCTTTTGAAGTTGATAACATCCCCGCAGTATTCCTGCGTGGTCAAAACCTTCTTGATTGTGGTGTGCCCCCATTTTGTAGTCTCCACGGTGCTTTTGGAGCCGCCTCTGCTTGTACCCCTGCTGCGCCAGTAGTAGGTCTGGTTGACAATCCCATCCGCACCGAGGGCAGCGGCAGTTTCAGCCAGCCCGTACCCGTCCAGCGCCATGCGGTAGATACGGCGTACCACCTCGGCGGCCTCCGGGTCAACGACCCAAAACCGGGGATCATCCGGGTTCTTTATGTAGCCATAGGACGGCGGCGAAAGCGGAATCCCAGCGTTGCCTTTCATCTTATTGACGATCCGGCGCTTCTTGGAGATGTCCTTGGCGTAGTATTCATAATGTTCTTGAACGGGGTAAAATCATCTTCGCCCTCGTCGCTGTCCACGCCATCGGAAACGGCCACCAGCCGCACATCATGGAGCGGGAAGAATTCCTCGGTGAGCTTGCCCACCTCAATGTAGTTCCGACCCAGCCGGGAGAGCTCTTTCACGAACACCGCCGAGATATACCCGGCCTCGATTGTAGCGATCATCGTTTGAAAGCCGGGGCGCTTCATGGTAGTGCCGGTAATACCGTCATCCACGAAAAAGATAGTGTCCGTGTAGCCCTTGTCCTTGGCGGCCTTTTGTAGAATTTTCTTTTGAGATGGAATTTGTCAAGGGGCTTTTCTGCAAAACACAATGTTTCTGAAAATAGCGTTCAAAATATATGCAGAGCCGTTAGTCCGCAAAGGATGCGAATTATCGGCTCAATGGTTTTCTTTTATTTGTAATCATTACTTTTCCAATTCCAGATATTCTTGTCCCATGAAGAAGATTTTCAATTCGTTTTGATCTACTTCTATCTCAAATTCTACACTACTATTTCCCTGTGTAACACAGATTATATCCGAGTAAGAAAAACTATAATATGCGTCACCGCAGGATAGACCCGAATCGGGCATATCTTTACTCACAGCAAGTTCCCCGTTTTCTTGAAAGGTAAATATCTCCTCAGCATTTGCATCCTTCCATGTGCCAATAATATCTTTTTCGTTCTGAATGCGATTTACTTTACCAACACATACAATGGCAAGTATAACTGCACCAACAGTCAAAGCAATGCCTGCAACTCTCTTTACCAGTTTCTTTTTACGCAATTTCTATTACCTCTGTTTCAGTTGCTTTGTTAGATTGAATGATTACATATTGCTCAATTTCAGTTCCTCTACAATTTCCACCTTTGATACGCTTCTAACAGCAAACAGCATAGCGATACATACCATAGCGCCGACAGCCATAACTGCAAGAGCATAAATACCGCCGTTCATATAAAAAGCAAATGGTGTCATACCCGACGATATGAAGTAGTAGATAGCACAATGAATCAAAAAGCTCACAGGCAACGCAAGAACCAATGCTTTTACGCCGTACAAAACAGCTTCGAGCAATAGCGTACATTTTAATCCTTTGGCAGTCATACCAACAGAACGCAGAACAGCAAATTCGCTTCTTCTCAAATGAATCGTATTCGAGATAGTGTTACAAACATTCAAGCTGATAATAACCGTCATCAGGATCGAGAACAGGCAGATTACCAGTTTTGCAATCGTATATACCTGTCTGGAATTATTCGTTGCGGCTGCAATGTCCACAGTTTGCGGAAATCCTCTGTCAGCCAGACATTCCATTGCTTCTTTATGCTGTGCTGTCTGTATTCTCATTTCCACATAGGCGTTATCATCTATCAGCAAGTTAAAATAACTTAAAGGCACGATGAGGACAGCTCGATCTCTCACAAACATGGATTGGATATTTGCATTTTCTTCTGAAACGATTTCTTCCACGATAATCGGCAAGGCATCCTCGGATGCCCCCAGCGGAATGATTTCTGTTCCCGGTTCAATAAGAAACGGTGAGCCTGCAATTACCCGATTTTGTGCCGAATTATAGTATCCCATAGTCTGATTGAGCAAAATTCCATGATTGAAATTTGTCACATCCAGACTGAATCCATTTTCATCGCAAAAAGAGACAAAATGTTCTTCGTCCAATCCTACGACATATACCTCTGCTTTCGTACCATTGATAAAATATCCTTGCATATCAGGATTGATTTGTTCCTGCGAAAATTCAGCGGTCATATATCGCTGAAAAGAATAGGAAACATCCGCAGTGATATTTTCATCCGATAATGCCCCGATTGCGACAGGAATATCTTTGTATTGAATCATCGAAATCACATCAGTATAACAGGAACCGTCCTCCTTCATATCCAAGGATGTCTGATAAAGCATAAAATCAGAGAAACTATATAAGGAAAGGGCAATTACCACCGACAAGAAAATAGAGCCGGTAATCGCTCGGAAGCGTTTTGGATTACGCTTAATATTTTTTGCTGCTAACGAACCATAAATGCCAAAAACCAAAGAAACGATTTTTCCGTCACGGAATTTCTTTCTTGATACCGCATTGTTAGACTGGCGGATCGCTTCAATAACTGTAATTTTAGCTGCTTGCTTCACAGGCTTTCTACTTCCGAAGTACAAAGAAGCAATGCCGGATAATCCGCTGACGAGCAGGATCAATCCGTTTACCTTCAAGGACAGTTCTACGATGCCAAAAGTGAATGTTTCTCCAAAAGCTGCCCTGACCACACTTAATAACAGAGCAGATAGCAGGATACCAACAACCAATCCAAAGGGTATGCTCACCACTCCCAAAAGGAAGGCTTCTAAATATACGCTAAGGCGTTTTTGCCCTTTTGTGGCTCCAATACTGGATAGCATTCCCATCTGCTTAATTCGTTCCTGTAAGGAAATGGAGAGGGCGTTGCTGATCATTGAAGCAGATGCAGCCATCAAAAGACAAACGACCATGACCACCAAAGCAATCAGTTTTGCAGCTCCTTTACCCCCGGTAATTCCATGATAGACTAACAATTCCGAATGAAACTTTGCTACATGACTGTCTACTGCCGCAGCCACTTCTTCGGCTTCTGTATAGATCGAATTGGATAAATTCTTTGCCTTGACATACGCAGCAAAATCGGATGCCGTTTTGTCAACACCTGCAAAGGCATTATAGTTTGCTGCGATTTTTGAGTCATTCACATCTGACAGAATACCAACAACTACATACGCTTTCTCTTTTGTTGGAACGAAGCTTTCTTCTTCGCCCCTATAATTTGTCAGCCCGGAAAGCTGGGCATTATATTCATCCCAAATTCTTGAACCAAGAGTTAAAGAAATCGTATCTCCAATCTCTGTATTCATGTTGTTTTTCTTCAAAAAAGATTCTGAAATAACAATCTCATTTTCATCTTGCGGGAAACGCCCTGCAAGCAAATACTGATTTAACGAAAATCTTTGGGTAAAGTTCTCGTCAATCTCGCCAACGGAGAGCATTGTACTGTTGGATTTCTCCCCGTAAAAACTGTTTCCGGCAAAGCGGAGAAGCGAAACTTCGCCTACATTGTTTTGACTATATAGCTCTTGAACCTGCTCCCAAGTCAAATCCTCCATGTAGTAGTCATAATCGCCACCATACACTTTTTCTTTCTCTTTCAAAAAATCAACCAACGACCATCCCCCACAGAGAATAGCGGTTATCATACTGATTGACAAAAGAATGGTTAAAAGTGTGAGTAGGGTACGCTTTTTATTCGACAACAGATTCCTGAGTGTAAGCATGAAAATCATATTCATCAGCGTATCACCTCATCCCTCACAAGTCTGCCATCCTGAATTTCCAGAATACGGTCTGCCTGCATTGCGATTTCACGGTCATGGGTAATCAGGATCATTGTCTGGCGATAGACTTCATTGGATTCACGCAGAAGTTTCATAATATCCCTTGTGTTCTCCGTGTCCAGATTTCCCGTTGGCTCATCCGCAAGGATAATCGCAGGTGCGTTAATCAACGCTCGTCCGATTGCCACTCTTTGTTGTTGACCGCCGGATAACTGACTTGGCAGGTGCTTTCTACGCTTTACCAGTTTGAGTGTGGATAGCAGTTCTTTCAAACGCTCCTGATTGATTTTACGCCCATCCAATCGAATCGGCAGCGTGATATTTTCCTCGACAGTCAAAACCGGGATCAGATTATAAAACTGATAGACAAGCCCAACCTGCCTTCTTCTGAATACAGCCAATTCATCTTCATTTTGCTCATAAACATCCTGTCCATCCACAAATACTTTTCCCGAAGTCGGTCTGTCAACACCACCTAAAATGTGCAACAGGGTAGACTTGCCAGACCCAGATGCTCCAATGATTGCAACAAACTCTCCTTTATCGACGGAAAAAGAAACATCTGACAAAGCATGGACAGGAGCATTGTCCATTTCATAGGTTTTGCAGATATTCTCTACTCTTAATATCTCCATAAAAAGTTCCTCCATATATTTTTGCAATTCAGTATAGCAAAGCCAAGTGACTGCTTCATTACTTTTTCATTACAAAAATGTCACTTAAAAAGGGGCTGCATTAAGCAGTCCCCCGATAAAAGCAGATTTCAAATTTTGCACCGCCTGACTCCCGATTTTTCGCTTGGATGACACCACCCTGATTGACAATGATCGTCTTTGCCAGAGCCAACCCCAAACCGGCATTACCGATTGTAGAGCCACTTCCTTGATAAAATCGGTCAAATAAATGGGGGATGTCTTTTTCCTGAAAACCTGTTCCGCTATCCTCTATAATGATCTGTGTCAAAAGAGGTCTTTCTATTGCCTTGATTTCGATAGTGCTGCCCTCTGGTGAATGTTCGATACAGTTTTTGATTACATTCCCCAAGGCTTCAGCAGTCCAATCAGTATCAAGAGATAGTTTTAATTCTGCCGGAATCACTTGCGTGATTGTCTGCATTTTTAATTCTGCCGCAATCTCCAGAGGACGAATTGCTTTTTCTACCACATCTTTTAAGTATACCGCCTGTGGCTTTAGAGTAATCGTTCCTGCATCCAGCTTGGATATTTTCAGAAGTGTGGCTATCAGCCACTCCATTCTTGATAAGAGCATAGTCTGTTCGCGGATCAGCTCATACCTTTCTTCGTCAGTCAGTTCCTCATTACACAGAGAAGCATTTAAGATATTCAGCGATGTCAAAGGTGTTTTTAATTGATGTGAAATATCGGCTAAAGCATTTGCCAAATTACCTTTCTCCATTTTCAGAGCTTCTGCCTGTTCAATAAGCCGTCTTGTCATCTTGGATATTTCATCATGTAAAACAGATAACTCACCTTCTTGAAACTGCCCAAAAGAAATTTTTTCATCTCCATGTAACAGCCTATCAATATGCAAACTAAAATCAGCAATTTTCTTGTATCTCTGATATGTGAAAAAGAGGGAAACTGCACTGGATGAAATGATAGCCGACAGAACAATCCACACAGCTTTGCTATCAACGATAATGCCAATGCCGCCCCAAAATAGAATAAGAATACTGCTGACAACAATTTGCCTTTTAACTTCTTTATTTCTGATAAAGTCCATATCAACCCACCTTATAGCCAAGCCCACGAACGGTAATTATGATTTCCGGCTCCTGCGGATTGGTTTCAATTTTGTCACGTAGCCTTTTCATATAGACAGTCAATGTATTATCATTGATAAACTCCCCAGTAGTGTCCCATAAAAGCTCCAACAATCTTCTGCGAGAAAGGACAATACCTTTGTTACGCAAAAAGACTAACAGCAACTTATATTCCATAGCAGACAACAAAATCTCTTTCCCATTCTTTGATACGGTTGCTTGATTTGTGTCCACAACTAAGTCGAGGTAACTGATAATGTTTTGTGTGTTCTTAGTTCTCCTTAATACGCTGTTGATCCTTGAAAGCAGTTCTCTTGGTCTGAACGGTTTGCTGATATAATCGTCAGCCCCCATATCTAACCCAGCCACAACACTATATTCATCATCAGAAGCCGTTAAGAAAATAACTGGCATAGTTCCTCTTTCTTTAATTGCAGAACAAACAGAAAAACCATTTCCGTTTGATAATTGAATGTCCACCAAGGCTATATCGTATTGGTCGCTATCCAATTTTTCTATTGCTTCTTTTTGACCGGGAGCATTTTCGATTTTGAACCCTTCATTTCCTAAATAGTCTGATAATGAGGATACGATACTTTGGTCATCCTCCACTAATAACAATTTACTCATCGTGTGTTCTCCTTGTTGTCAGCTATAAATTCATTTTTATTTTGTTTATATCTTCCATCAGCCGGCTTTTGGGCATCTTGGGGAATTAGCCATGCACGAGGTAGCCGAACAATTCCATCAATGCGATTCTCCTCACACAGCTTTTGAACACGACGCACCGATATTCCCCAAAGTTTAGCCGCATCCTGTACTGTCATGTATTCAAACATAGTTTACCTCCGCATCAAATAGTTATATATATTATATACGCACAAACGAACAATATCAATGGGCTGTTTGTAAACACTTAAACACTAACTGTGTACGAATTAACTCGGCGCTAACAATTTCCGTCATCCTGTTTCGGATATTATTTATTTTTCCACCCAACCCATTCTGTCCGGGCAGCTACCTTTAATTTTTTGTTACGCCTCCTCTGCTGCGAGCAACTCTACCAAAACCGAAGGACCATATTTTCAGACTGCCGAGCGACCTCGACTGGTGCCAAACGATTTTGCTGAGGCGATAGAAAATAGAATTGCAATGTACTATAATAAAGGTGTGAAATTTTCCCTCGCTTCTGTAAGATTGTCCGCCAGATCCATAGTACATAGGTGAGGAGGTGGATACCTTGTTAGAGGATGTGAAGATCATTGAACTGTTCTTTGCTCGTACTGAGCAGGCAATAGCTGAACTTGCTGCAAAATACGGTTCAACTTGCAAAAGAATTGCAAACAACATTTTGAAATGCGAACCCGACGCAGAAGAATGTGTAAATGATACATACCTTGCTGCGTGGAATGCAATTCCTCCAGAAAGACCTGACCCACTCAGAACCTATATTTTTCGTATTACCCGCAATATCGCTACCGCAAAATACCACGCAAATACTGCACTAAAGCGAAACAGTTACTATGATGTTGCACTTGATGAGTTGGAAGAGTGCCTAACTTCTGCATCTACTATTGAACAGGAAGTGGATGCAAAGGAGCTGTCACAGGAAATTGATCGTTTCCTTGACAGCTTGGATCAGGAAAGCAGGGTTATGTTTGTAGCAAGGTATTGGTACTCAGATAGCATTACAGAAATTGCAAAGAGGCTTCGTACAACAAATAACAATGTGTCTGTTCGCCTTTCCCGAATCAGAAGCAAACTTAAAAATCATTTACAGAAAGCGGGGTATGATTTATGACACGAAAGAACATCTCTGACGCCGTTGGTGGCATTGGTAGCCGTCATATCGAAGAAACGGCGAGTTATCAGGCAAAGAAACAAAAAAGCATTTGGCTGAAATTTGGGGCAATTGCTGCGTGTCTCTGTCTAATCGTGGTGGGAGTGTTTAGTATGGGATTATTCGGCAAAAGTACAGAAACAGCTACATTAGGTGATGGAACTACCATATCTTTCACTAAAGCAGATACGGTAGCCTCTGCTCTGAGTTTGAACTTGCAAGCACGAGCATTGACCAAAGATGAGGTTCAGACTATTTTCGGTGATCTTCCGATTTCCGGAGATGCCCTCTTTACCTTGGACGATGTAGCATTTGTTGGCTTTGATGGTCATTACAGCGATATGAAATTTGTTGTTTCGCTGTCTGGGAACAATCTTATGGATACTACCGTAATTGGCAAGGGAAATGTATCTATGGTTGGAGATACGCCAGTTAAAGCTGGCTACTTCGTTACAAATGCAAACAGCGAAGGAATTAAGACTGTGATCTATTACGCCTATATCACATTTGATAACTATTCCATCTATATCGAAAATGCAGGCGGAGAAAGTGAAAGAGAGGCTGTTCGAGCGGAACTGATGGCAGCACTTGATAAGTTGTTGGAAAACTCTTTTGATTTTAAGTGATAGAATTCGATTAAATATTGCAAGCACCGGTATGGAAAACCCATACCGGTGCTTATTTTACGCTTGACGTATAGGGATTATCTCCATCCCCCTATGTCACAGACTTCACCTGAAGTTTCAACCTCCAGCACTTTTAACGTTCCATATCTCTGTTTTTCATCTTACGCTCAAGCCGCTCCGATCGCCGCCTTTGCCGCAGTTCTCGATCCATTGTCTTTTCCTGTGCATATTCGTCAAGATAGCCAGACACATCCCGTAGGCCACTCTCCATCAACCACCAACTGAACTTGTCGCCATAAGCCGCTTCAATGCGTTGGGCTGCTGCTTTCTCTCTGTCAGGTCGAAGTGCCTTCCGCTCCAGATAAAGCTGCAAGGAATCAAAGCCGGAAGCTTGCTCTTTCAGCTCGGCATACTCAGACAATGCAGCCTCCAGCTCTCCGGCATACTTATTCTCCTGCGCCTCAAGCCGTTTGAGATTATCTTCATAGCGGTCAATCTGGCGCTGGAAGATATCGCTTGTGGCGTCCTCTGGGTATTCCAGAGAATGAAGCAGCATAGCCTTTTCGCTTTTTAGCTCCTCTAACTTTTCCGTCAACTCGGCTATTTTGGAGGCAAGCTCACGGTGCCTGACAAAGTGGATCGCAGGAAGGGATTTCTTTTCAGCCAGTAGGGACTTCCGTTCTTTGGTTGTTTCCTTTATCTGCTGCACAAGGGAGCGGTACTGTGCCAGATTTGGCTTCAGAATATTCAAGGCACCGGTCATCTGTTTCTTGCTGCTGCGGATATGCCCTAACTGATAGCAGAAGATCAGCATATTTTCCCGCAGCTTTTCCAACGCTTCTGCAATAGCGGGCAGCGTGTTCTTCACCGCCTCCGTAATTTTCTTGAACTGCGCCTTCAGTTCCCGCAGGAGCCTGTTGTCCGCCTTGATCTGACGGTTGAGTTCGCACCTGTCGGACACGATACCTTTCTGTTCCAAAGCACGGGCAATCACGCCCTCGTGGATGGTGGGCTGCTCGTCAATGCCTCGCTCGACAAAGCTGCGGTGGTCGATGCGCTCCTCATGACCGTATCGCTCCAAATATTTGTTTGTCACATCTGCCCATGCTTTGCGCCAGATAAGGAGCTGTTCCTCGCTGTTCCAGCGTTCAGAAATGGGATTCTGTCTCCCGTATTTGGTGCTTTTGGGATACTTGCTGGCACGCTCATATCCATGTTCCTCAGCTGCGGATGGTGTCATATACACTTTCTTCCTGCCTACCTTGTACTGGTACTGTTTCTCCCATCCGTCAGCCTGTGCAGCCTTAAACTCGGCAGCGGTAAAGCCCCGTTCCTCACCGTCACGGCTGCAGAGATATTCCTTCTCCGTTTTGTATTGCCATTTGCCGCTTTCATCAAGCGGGCGCACCGTCAAGAGAATGTGGGCATGTGGATTATGACCCGGTGGATCAGGATCGTGGATTGCCAGATCGGCGCACATCCCGTCTGCGACAAATTGGTTTTGTACGAAGTCCGTCAACAGCGTCTGCCATTGCTCTAGGGACAACTCTATGGGCAGGGCTACCACAAACTCACGGGCTAAGCGGCTGTCCTTGGTTTTCTCGTTTTCCTCCACGGCGTTCCAGAGAACCTCTCGGTCTTGCCATGCGGGTGGGGCCATGTCCGGCAGGAATACCTCCTGCCACACAAGCCCCTGCTTTCGGGTGTAATCGTGCTGTACTCCGTCATAGTCATTGAGGATGTGGGAGCAGCTGAGATAAGCGGAGGCTGCACAGGCGGAGCGTCCGGCTCCCCGGCTGACCACCTTTGCCTCCAAGTGGTAAATTGCCATTTGCGTTCACCTCGATTCGTATTTTGTGAGGGGGTGGTAAAACGCCACCCCTTGGTTTCTGTTTCTCTTTGCAAAGAGAAAATGGGCTGCATTGCTGCCCATATCTGCGATAAAGCTGCCGGTGGCAGGTTTTCGCAGGCAGGAGGCGGGCAGAGTATCTGCCGGATTGGTGCGACAAGCAGCAATCTCTGCATCAGCAGAAGCGCCGACTGCACAGGGAATGCTGACTTGCGGCATTTCCTGCCCTCTCTGGAGAAGTGTCCGATGGACAGTTCGTGAAGAGCGCACGAGCCCGACCAACGGAAGGGATACCACCGCCTGCTTCGCAGGTGGTGAGTAAGTGCGCCCTTCGGGATAAAAAAGGAAGGGACGCCCCGGTTGCCCGGAACGCCCCTCGCAGATTAGTGTAGCTTCTCATATAACAAGTCCTCTAATTTTTCAAGCTCCATTTGCTGAGCCTCTGGAAATACTTTCTCCAAAACAGCGCCCTCCTGAATCAAGCGTCTGGTACGGGCCTTTCGCTCTTTCGCCCGATCCCGCATTTGTGCCTCCTCCAATCGGTGCTTGGCCTGCAATTCTTCCTTGGTCATGATCTTTTTATTTGCCATATCTGGCTCCTTTCTGCCGCTGGGCGGCTTCGTGATAGTAAAAAGCAGGGAACTGGTATCACACAGATACCAACTCCCTGCAGAACTGATGGTAAATTGTTTTCCTCATTCTGAGAATTGCCAATTTGGTAGCAAAGACGGATTGTATTGCCACCAACATAGTAGTAAAATCAAGAAAAGTAATTTCAAAAGCCGTCTGCAAAATCCAGCGCAGCTGAAATGTCCTCCTCGGTTTCCTCCGAAACAAGAGCAGCGGCAGGCTGTGCGCTCTGCATAAGCTGTAGGATACCGCCAAGGCTTACCGGCGTACAGCTCTGCAAGCTGCGTGAGATGGTATCCTCGATCCGGCTGAGGAAAGCGTCCTCCTTCTCCCGTGTTTCCAGATAGGGATCATCGGCAAGCTGCTTGCTACGGTCAAAGTAAGCGTTGACCGCCGAAACGACTGCCTTGCTGACTGAACGATATTCTCGCCTGTCAAGGCTCTGCAAATGCTCCCACGCCCTGCGGTCTGCTTCGTTCTCCAGATTCAGCCGAAGTGTTGTTGTGTAGATTTGCTTCATACAAGATCGCCTTTCTTTTGCATTTTCTGTGCAGACAGCAGCTCATAGCCCTTGGCTGTGGCGCAGATGTCATCATTGATCATCACCCGGCTGGCATCATATTCTCCGAAATTCTTCACCATGCAGCTTCCACCGCCGACAACATAGAGCCTCATCAGTTCCGGGTCATACTCATGCTCACGCAGTCTGCGGAAGATGCCTGCGGTGTAATCCCTCGCTGTGTTCTGGATAGCAGTTAGGTAGCGTTCGCTGATGTCTGCCGTCCCAAAGCGAATCACACGCTCCAGAATCGTATCATCTACCGATGCGCCAAACTGCCGCATGAGATTTTCCCGGACAGCAATCATGCACTGGTTTGTCCCGTACTTCTCCGTGAAGCACTTCTGAGATAGCGGACGGCGCTCGTTGATATACATGACATTCATCGTTCCGTTGCCAATGTCGCAAAGCATATTGATGCCCTTGAATCCCCGCAGTCTGTCCGCCACAGCGGAGAAGCCCTGCGGGAAGATGTCCGCTCCGGCAAACTCCACATGATAGCTGACACCACGGAAAATGAAATCCGCCATTTCATTCTGCAACAGGTACGCCTTGAAGCTATCCTTCTGTTCGCTGACCCAAGTAAGAGGGAGCCCCGCCGCCAAATGCACACGGGCAGAGGTCTGCTTGCGGATATTCAGCTCTCTTGCAATGGCAGCAAGGGTCAGAATATAGTAGTCACCGTCTGTCATTTTGTCAGAGATAAACTCCTTGTGACCTTCGCCCACGGTGTAATAGCTGCCGTTGTAGACAAGCAGATTGCTTTTGAAGGTCGGCTCCTTGTCAGAGATGATCACGCCCGTAGGAAAGCAGCAATGTGCAGTCTTGATATTCCCATAGCCGTGGTCGATGCCGATGATTATAGGGTTATTGTTCATATAGTTCATAGTTTGTCCTTTCTGCCGCTGTGCGGCCTTGAAAATAGATTGTTTGTGTACGGCTCTGTACGGTAAACGCCAGTGCTGTACGCCGCTGTACACCGATTGGTCTTTGGATTTTGCGTTTGCTTTGTCAAATCGCTGTTTATACCGCAAGAAAATGCGGTAATCGCAGCACATTGCACATAAAGAACGCTGATTTTGCGGTAAAATAGCTTTTTGAAAACGGAGTTGAGAACTGCCGTACATCGTGTACGGCATGTACGGCAGTTTTGAAGTCCAGTTCTCATATTTAATAAGGAAGCAAGTTCATCGCCTCCACTCCGATAAATCCACGCACCCGCTTTCCGGCTGCGTACACATTGTTGGTAGCCTCCACATTATAAAGCCGTTCATTCTGGGCCAGCTCTGAGCTGATACGATTTGCTGACATAGGCTTTTGTGCGTTGTCCTCGCACCAGCGGAGATAGGCTTCATAGATAGCCTTGGAGCTGGCTTCGCTGTCGGCCTTAAAGCGGATATAGCCCTCGGATTGCAAAAACTCGATCACATTGTTGCTGCTGCGCTTTACTGTCTCCATATTTTCTTTGGCTCTATCGCTGATGGTGAACTGATACTCGTTCCCAATCAACCGCCGCAGACCCTCCAGACACCACAAAAAGATGCCCTCACGCTCCTGTGTCAGCTTATCCACCAGAAATGGATCATCGGCTCGTCCTGCTGGCCTGTCCTTGGTGGTCAACACGATCTGCCTGCGGAAGAAGCCGTCTGACTTGTCGTGCAAAGCGGTTAAAGCGCCGTTGCCGAAGCAAAGAAAGCGGACATAAAGCTGGCTCTGATAGCTTTGAACACCCTTGCGTTCCATATCCATCTTGCACTCTGAGGTCACGATGGATTTGATATAGTTGGTCTTGGGCAGGGCACTCATATCCATATCGTCATCCACCATCAGCAGCTTGTTTTCCAGGTCTGCACGGCTGAAACGGTTGTTCTCTACCTTCTGGATGCTGGTGGTATTCATGTTATCTCCCAGCATGGAGCGCATTACAAGTCCGATTCGACTCTTTCCTTCGCCGCCCTTACCAATCATCAGGAGCATTTTCTGCCCCTTTGTGGTAGGCAATAGGCAGTAGCCCATATACTCCTGCAAGGTGGGAATGTCCTCCGGGACAAGCAGCTCGGATAAAAATTGCAGCCAGCGCACAGGCGGCGGTGCATCGGGGAGATAGGCCACACTCAGACGGTTGTTGCAATAGCTTTTGTCCTCGGTGAAACGCCCATCCAGAAAGAGTGTCCCGTTTGCCACATGGATACGGTCAGTCTCGATGGGCAGGGGCGGCGAATAGGCTTGCAGCTTGATACTGGCCAGCAGATTTGCCACCACCTTGGAAAGCCCGGAGGTCAGACAGCCGGAGATCTCCTCCAGAATGAGATTGCCGATTTGCGCCTCGTCCTCAATCAGTCCATCCACTGTGAACAGCCTTCCTCTGACACATTTCATGGGATGCTTTTTTAAGAACTGCTGACAAAACAGCACTTCGTTGATGCGTTTTCCATCATACCAATCGGGAATGCTTTCTTCAGGCGGCATAACCATTGGGGTATTCAATTCGTCCATAGGTTTCCTCCTTTCGCAGTTGTTCCAGACGCTCCTTTAGTGCTATGATTTCACCATCCGTCATCCAGTCCTGTACAATTTCCCGACGCTCATAGCTGTCACCAAAGGTGAGAATGTTCAGTTCATATTCAATCTGACTGAGCTTGTGGCAGGCTTCCACGAATAAATCATGGACTGGCTCATCCGGCGTTTGCGGCGCATAGTATGCTTTCCATTCCTCCAAGCAACGGTAATAGTCCGATAAAACAGAAAAGCACAGACGCTCGTTTTCTTTGAGCTTCTGTGCTTCTGTTCGGATACGCTTTGCATTGAGTGCCGCTGCGCTGGGCGGCTTGTCCGGGTCAAGATGAAAGTCTATCACCAGCTTCATGGCTGCGTCGTAGGGCTTGAGATCAAACAACCTTGCAGTGAAGTCAATGACATCTCCATGCTCTCCGCAGGTAAAGCAATAATAATGGTCGTTTGCCACATACAAGCTGGGGTGTCTGTCATTGTGAAAGGGGCAGAGCGCCTTGCCGTGCCGGTTGACCTCAAGGCCATACGCCTGTGCCGCTTCCCGCAGGCTGACGTTGTTTTTTACGGTTTCGAATAAATTCATGTGTCCTCCTTTGCGTAGAAAAAGCGGCTTGCCCTGATATAAGGCAAACCGCTTCCTCAAAATTTATTGTTTTATTGGAAATATTAAGCCGGAGAGGTAACTGTCTCCGCTGCCAGTTTTTCCTTCCTGTTCGCTGCATTGCGAACCCGCTGGCCTTTGATATGCCCCTCATATCGGCACTCATCACTGCAATACTTGACATTGCTTCTTGTGGTGGAAAAGGTCTTACCGCAGTTTTCACAAGTGCAGTCACGCCGCCTGTTTTCTGCCGCTTCCTGCCGGTAGAACTTCGCCCGGCAATTCGGTCCGCAGAACATAGCAGCCGAGCTTTTGGATTCAAATCCCTGACCGCAGCACTTACAGGTTAGCTGAAAAGGCTGCCCAACGGTGTGCTTCCCGGCCTTAATCAACTGATAGCGCTCCCGGCTTTTGATGCGATGCTGGCGTAGCTGCTCCTGCCGCTTGATTTCCTCTGCTGTCAGCTCCGGGGCAGGAAGTTCAAACTTTCCGATGAATTTCAGGAAGATTTCTACCTCCTGCGTTCTGTCCCCGTCGATGCGCTCCGGGGCATGAACGATGATTTTATCAATAAATTCATTGATCATCGGTGTAGTCAGCTCGGAGAAATCGGTGTACTTTTCTGCCAAAGCAAGGAACTGCTCTACACGGGCAGTATCTTCCTCATAGCTCGTCAGGCTTTCCTCCGTTTCTGCAATCTGTGCGGAAAGGTTTTTCTGTTCGACTTCGTACTCAGCAAGCAGGCTGTCAAAGCGTTCCTCAGAAATTCGGCCTACGGCAAAGGATTCATAGAGCTTTTTAATGATCGTATCCAGCTCACTGTGGCGCTTACGGTCTTTGTTCAGCTTTCGTTTGGCATCTTTGGCCGCCTCCACCTGCCTGACCTGTGAAGCGGCTCGTATCTTCTCGGTGAATTTTTCCCGATCTGCTATGGCAAGCTGGCTGACAGTGCGGATTGTCTCTAAAATAAGGATACGCAGCGACTTAGTGGTAATATAGTGCCCGCAGCAGTCCTTTCCATGCTTCTGATGTGCCAGTGTATAAGAGGAGCAGTCAAAGAAATCCGACGGATACGGAGTGCCTTCTGTACCGCCTCTGGAACGATGATTATACATCTTTGCGCCGCAGTCCGCACAGTATAAAAGCCCGGTCAGGGGATTGGCTTCGCCTATGGTATCAATACGCCGTGGCGTTTTCCGCAGTTGCTGAGCAAGCTCCCATGTTTCCGGCTCGATAATGGCCTCATGGGTGTTCTCGAAGATCAGCCAGTCCTCCTTGGGATTAGGAATAGAGGTCTTGTCCTTATATGACAGCTTGTGGGAACGGAAATTGACCGTATGCCCCATATACTCAGGCTTAGACAATATCTGCCCCACAATATAGCCGCTCCAGTTATAAGGATATGCGAACTCGGTCTTACTTTTCCAAACGCCAATGCCTTTCCTTGCAAAATAGACCGCCGGAGCTTCTACCTTATCTTCAAAAAGGATTCTGGCAATGTCATAGGGGCCTTTTCCCTCGATGGTCAGACGGAAGATGCGCCGCACAACGGCGGCGGCCTCCTCGTCAATCAACCAATGGTGCTTGTCGTTCGGGTCTTTCTTATAGCCGTAGATGGCACTGTTGGTGGTAGGCTTGCCTGATTCCCCCTTCACACGGATAGCGGTTTTCTGCTTGCGGCTCAGATCACGCAAGTACCACTCGTTCATGATGTTGAGGAACGGAGCAAATTCATTGCTGTTCTGGTCGTTGCTGTCCACGCTGTTGGCGATGGCAATAAAATGAATGCCATGCTGACGGAACATAACCTCCGTGTAAAAGCCGGTCTGCAAGTAGTCACGTCCGATTCGGGACATATCCTTTACGATCACACGAGCCACCTTGCCAGCTTCAATGTCTGCCACCAGCTTTTTCCATGCCGGTCTTTCAAATGTGCCGCCTGAGAATCCGTCGTCCGTGTAATGGGCAAAGTTTGTGTACCCCTGCTGTGCGCAATAGCCCTCCAAGTATTTCTTTTGATTCACAATGGAGTTGCTATCCCCAATCTGGTCATCGTCACGGGAAAGTCGTTCGTATAAGGCGGTGATCTTGTCCTCAGTCTGAATGATGCTCATGATGCGCTCCTTTCAGACTGACGGCTCATTTGTGGTACACCAATTATATCACAAGTTCCGTCGTTTGTAACTACTTCGTTGCGTATCATTCGTAAAATTTTATCCTCCATTGTCTCTTTCCCACTTTCACTGAAAGCGACTCTCACCTTGTAGGTGGTGCCGCCAATACGTCTTATCATATACTGTGCCTGTTTGTTTTTATCCATAGCGTTCCTCCTTGAAAAATTCATGTTCGTTTGATATACTAATGGTGGTTCCGACTGATGTAAGTCGGTGGCATCTTGTGTCATGTTTCATAAAGCTACCGCAACTTGCGTCCTCCTTTCTCTTGATACGGGTTGAAAAAGTAACCTAAATAACCGCTTATCAGATTACCCTCTCACTAATAGGAGAAATCCGGGGTGTAAATCGGAACTGTTTTTGAAAGAAATTCAAAAAATTTTCGGAGGTGAGGTCATGACAGATGAAAATAGAACATTTCTCCTGTTCCCGGATGACGGTGATGACCTAACCGAATGGGATGAAGCCTCCGATCTGACGATACAAAACGAGCAGTTAGAGGAAATCCTCTCCGAAGAACGAGCCTTAGAGCTGGAAAGAGAGCTGGAGCAGGACGAAAACCCAAGGGACTACACCGTAGAACTGGAGGACGAAGAGGAAGAAGCTGCTCCTGTCAGCGAAAAACGCTTAAAGCGCCAGATACGGGCAGAGGCGTTGGCACGGCTGGAGGATGCTGCAAGAACAGAGGACGACTTTCGATACGTTGTCAGCGAATGGGACAGGTTGGATCGGAATCGGGAACGACGGGAGCGTGACCATGAAAATCTCCGGGGAGATGTTCCGTTAGAATACATGGCAGTTCCCAATCCGAAGATGATTCCGCTGTATTTGAATCTGCCACGATACCGCCAGCTTGCCAGCGGCAATTTTCTGGATATCATTTTTTCTTGCCCCTATGAACTGCATGAGTTGGTTGCAAGCTCATTTATTTCTGAGCTGATACGCAGCCTTACCATTGATCAGAAGGAAGTGCTGTATTACCTGTCCATCCGGCAGTACAGCACCATACAGGTGGGTATGATACGGGGACAGACAGACCGAAACATTAGAAAGCTCCGAAAGAATATCCACAAGAAGCTGCAAAGAGCGGTTTATGATTACCTTTTGGAAAAACAGAACGACTGTGGAAGCCTAACGCTGCGGGAACGGCAGTTCTTAGAGGAATATGGGCTTTTGCTGAAAGCCTATGGCAAGGACGCCGTTATCCTCCGGGAGAACAAATCAAAGCCGAGGAAAAAGAAAGCTGCCCTTGGCAGCAGCAAGGACAGCGAATGATCTGATTGAATTTGATAAGCAGATGACCGAAAGGAAGGATTTGCGTTATGAATACATTTTTTGAGCAATCCCGTTCCCATTGGGTGCGGTATGAACGCTATGAAATCAAAACAGGCAAGGACGGGAAGAAATACATCACCCCGGCAAAGGATGCCAGGCCGGATGTCTATAACCCACTCAAGGAAGCCCCGGACATTGTGCTGGATGCTCTGAATGTGGGGATGCTGATGATGAACGGCAAGAAAAGCTCTGAGCCAGAGGTAGAAAAGGCAATCTTGGAATTTATTACCCACTATGGGCTGCTGGGCCTGATGACGGCCCTGCCCACCACGCCGTCCTTTATGGATTATGAGGCGGTATATCTGCCAAAGAACCATTTTATCAAGGAAGAAACGATGGAGACGGAGAAGTATCTGTCCCTGTTTTACCCCTTTGATAGGCTGGATGTGGTCAAGAACGGTGTGGAATCCAGTTGGAATGTGTCCAGCGACCGGGCAATGATTGCACTGACCATGACCTTTATGGACGAGCCGATGGCAAAGACCATGAGCTTCCAGCGGGCGTATGCAGAGCCTTACGATTGGGTGGCACAGCAACTCAAGGATTGGGCATTTAATATGCTGACCTCTTTCTTCTATTATAATGACTATGATTCCATGGAGGAAGAAAGCCGGAATATGCTGCGTAAGTCTATGGCTGCATTTGGCGGCATTGCACCCACCTATCATATAGAGCTGTTGGATAGGCCAACGATCTATTGGGATTTCCATTCCCTGCTGTTGGGGATTCAGATGATGTTCAGCTTCATGCTGGTGGACAGCACAAAGCCGTTGCGGATGTGCAAGCAGTGTCAGAAAGTGTTCCTGAGTAACCGGGCTAACTCCGCTTTTTGCAGTGCAAGGTGTAAAAATCAGTATAATGTTTATAAGAGCCGGGGAAAGAATAAATCAGAGGATGGTGATAATAATGCCTGAAAATCAGAACATAGAATGGAAAGCTAAGTGGAAGGATGACTATCTGGAATGGATTTGCGGCTTCGCCAATGCACAGGGCGGCAAGATTTATATTGGCTGTGACGATGATGGAAAAGTTATCGGCCTGCCCAATATCCGCAAGCTGCTGGAGGATGTTCCAAACAAAATCCGAAATGCCATGAGCATCGTGGTGGATGTCAATCAGCTGGAGCGTGACGGGAAAGAATATCTGGAAATCGTTGTTCCACCATATCCCGTTGCCATAAACTGCAAAGGTGTCTATTATTATAGAAGCGGCAGCACCATGCAGACCCTTTCTGGCCCAGAACTGGAGAGCTTCATTCTACGCAAACGTGGTGCTTCGTGGGATAATATGCCCTTGCCGGGATTTACGTTGGATGATATTGATGATGAGTTGGTCAAGAGATTCAAGACCCTTGCCGCCAAGAAGGGCCGGATCGACCAAAGCGTTTTAGACGAGGACAAAGCGGATTTAATGGAAAAGCTGCGTCTGACCAATGCCGGGTATTATACCAACGCAGCGATGCTGCTGTTCTGCAAAGACCCTGACCGCTGGCAGCTGGGCGCATACACAAAAATCGGCTTTTTCGAGAATGATGCCGATCTCCGTTATCAGGATGAAATTCACGGCTCCTTGTTGGAACAGATTGACAAGATCATTGAAGTCATCCATCTGAAATATATGAAAGCGAAAATCACTTACGAAGGGATGCAGCGCATTGAGCGTTATTTTGTTCCCGACGCTGCCCTGCGTGAAGCCCTTCTTAACGCTCTATGCCACAAGCAATATGAAAGCGGCGTTCCGATTCAGATCAGCGTGTATGAGGATAAGCTGTATATCGCTAACTGTGGTAGGCTTCCAGACAACTGGACGGCAGACAGCCTGATGTCCAAACACGCATCCCGCCCTTACAACACGGCGATTGCGAATGTGTATTATTTGACCGGCTTCATCGAGAGCTGGGGACGTGGTATTGAGAAAATCTGTCAGGCTTGCAAGGAAGATGGAAGCCCGCTTCCTGCGTACACCGTGCATCCCGGCGATATTATGATTCAGTTTACAGCGTCAGAGGATCGGGTTATTCGATCTGCCACCTACAAGGTGACAGAAAAGGTAACAGAAAAGGTAACAGAAAAGGTAACAGAAACCTTGGATGAAAAATCCATGCAAATTCTGGCCCTGATTTCCGAAGATCCTGCATACACATCTACCACCATAGCAGATAAGCTATCTATCAGCAGAAAAACAGTTTCTCAGCGTCTGAAGGAGCTGAAGGAAAAAGGAATCATCGAGCGCATCGGGTCTGACCGAAAAGGCTACTGGAATATAAAGAGCTAAGTGATACAGAATTAGCCCCACACCAGCGTTCATTCATGCTGATGCGGGGCTAACATGTGTTTAGCAATATACAAGCTCCGTCAGAACAATTTCCTCTGCACGGTTATGAATGTTGTTCATGCGCCGTACCCATTCCATTTGATCGGTAGCTTTAAGTGCCTCGGTCACACCTTCCAGTCGTGCCATAGCTTCGCACATGATCTCCATACGCTGATTGCAGGATTTGTCTATCTCTGCAAGATGTTCATGCAGGGTGCAGCTTGTTAGGTAGTGTGCATAAAGGACGGGACGATGCTCTTTCAAGTAGCGGCGGCGCATACGGCCATACTTACCGATCTGATATTCCTCGGTCTCCGGCAGCGCAAGGTCGGGGATATAGTAATCGCCAACCTTCGTATATGTGCCGCCCATTTCTTCAAAAATAGACTTCATTTTCATGCTCCCTTCGTGCTAAAATGTCAGCAGTTATGCGGATTTTTTTCCTTTCCCACAACTGCCAGACCAATTCACCACAAATGAGCCGCCAGTCATGTAATAGTATTAGGCGGTAGAAACCACCCTCTACATATTACATCTTGGTTCTGGATGCTGTTGGACTCGCTGTCCATGTTATCGTCACGGCTCAGACGGCAGTAGAGAGCAGCTGTGCCGGTAGAGATTTTCTTGCTTGACTGCTTCATTATGTCCTCCTTTCCAAGCAGCCGAGCAAGGCTTCATCCTATGTATATTATACCTCTACCGACTACCCGTGTTAAGGATGTCGATGGAACAGTTAGGCTGGCTCCAGATCGGCCAGCATCAGCTTCAACAGGATGTCACGCATGGACTCGCCGTTGTCCTTGTAGACGGGCGTGACAATGAATTGGATTTTGCCGACTTGATAGGTGTATTCCTCCTTGACGGGTACGGGATCTTCCATGTGGGCCTCCTTCCAGAGCGATACGAAACAATGACCGACAGTCCCCCTTGTCCCGTGGGAAAACGCAAGAGGGCAGTACCGCCGAAGGTGCCGCCCTCCTGCCCTGCTCCACTTTGGGACAACTTGTCCCAAGGTAGATAAAACAAAATGCGACTGCGCGACACAAAGTCACGCAATCGCATGAAATTAAACATTCACTTATTGACTGCCAAACTGCATATCTACTGCCGGACTGATGCCGCTGGATGGATAGACTTTTTTTGACAGATTAGGGGGATGAAAAATAAAAAAGGACACGGCGATACCTCCCAGATACCGCCGTATCCTTAAAAGAGTGCGACTTTAACACACCCCCCGTAATCTCATTTTTCAAGTCAAAGCCTCCGGCTAAGCCGGAGGCTTGATTAAGCCCTATAAGGGCATAATACAGACAATACCCCTAAAGAGGAACTGAAAAGGTCTGCCAACTGCATTGCTTTTTCAGGCCACCCCTTAAGGGGTATTATTTTTATGTCTTTGTTTTCTTGCAACTGCTTCTTGATGTACTCCTGTATCTGCTTTTTATTGCGTCCTACTGTATCCACATAGTATCCTCTCGCCCAAAAATGTCTGTTCCCATATTTGTACTTGAGGTTTGCATGCCTGTCAAAAATCATTAAGCTGCTCTTCCCTTTCAAATATCCCATGATCTGCGATACGCTGTATTTGGGTAGAATACTGATCAACATATGAATATGATCAGGACATGCGTTTGCCTCTCTATGATCTCTACTCCTTTTTGTTCACACAACTTCCTGAGTACAAATCCTATATCTGCTCTTATCTCTCGATATATTACTTGTCTGCGATATTTGGGTGCAAACACAACATGGTATTGACATCTCCATTTCGTATGCTCTAAACTGTTTATGTCTTTCATGCGAAGATCTCCTCGATATTTTAGGTTAGGTTGGCAGACCTTAACTCTAATCTATCGGGGAGTCCTTTTTTGTCCATAGCTATAAGCTCTTTATCCACTGGCAGAGCCAGTGGTTCTTAAGCAAAAGTATGAAAGCGAAAGTTCATTGCCCCATCCCCTGGGTTTATGCTATGATACGGTCACGGAGTATTGCAGGAGGGATTCCCATGTCCAAAAGAAGAATTGCCGTTGTCTGCGCGCTTTTCCTGCTGCTGAGTCTGTGCAGCTGTTCCGAGCAGACAGCGGAAGTCCACAGCACCAGTGTGCCGACCGCCACTTCGGCACCGGAAGAAGTTCCGGTACCGAAGCCATCCGACCCAATGGACGGCGTCTATCCGGTCACATCCCCGGAGGATGCGGCGGAGATTCTAAAACAGGCCTATGAGGGAATGGTCCCCCAACTGACCTTTGCCTTTTCCGATGCGGAATTGTCTCTGCAGGACCGGTCTATTTTCCTGCAAAATGCGTCCAGTCAGGTTTTGAGTCAGTATCCCGAACTGAAATATGCATATCAGCTGGATTGTACGGACGGCCCGGAGGGTACCGTCTGTCAGATCCGCTACATGCCCTATAAATTGGGCTATCCGGACGGGATGCCGGAGGGCGGAATGGAGATCCGCTGTCTGGCCGACCTGGTGGAGGTTGCCGATGCCCACCTGGGAGAAACCGAAATTCCCATCGCCATCCTTGATCCGGATCTTTTGGTGGATGATATGCAGCGGGCTTTGCAGCAGGCGGGCTATGGCTATGTGCTTTATATGCTCAACAGCGACGCCACCGCCATCTGTGCCTTCCCCGGCAATTCCGACACGCTGGAGCCGAGTGTGGCACAGGCAAGAGAGTTAAAGAATCTAACCCAGTCCATTGCGGAGCAGATTTTTACGGATGATATGGGGGACGAGGCGAAGCTGCGCGCCATTTACCGCTACATCGTGGAACATACCTCCTATGATTCCCGCTATTATCAGGACCCCAATGCCCTGCCCTATGAGTCCCGCACCGCATATGGCCCGCTGAAGTATGGAACCGCCATCTGCGGCGGCTTTTCCTGGGCCTTCAACATGCTCTGCCAAGAGGCCGGGATCCCCTGCTGGAATGTCACCGGCGTGGCCGCCGGGGAGGAGCATATGTGGAACTGTGCCCAGATGGATGGCGAATACCGATACTTTGATACTACCTGGGACGCCGGAATGACAGATGAGGCACAGTGGCGGTATTTTGCATGCACAGAGGCGGAAATCACCCAAAATCATCAGTGGGGGCCCGGACAGGAGGAACTGATCCACGCATTGACCGATGCAACATAGGATGTGGGCTATAACGTGACCGAATCGGTCTCTCCGAAATCATGTTCCCCGAAGAACTCCACTTCCAGCTGCTCTTTCGGCTGGCCGATGTACTGCCGGGACTCTCGAAGCCGCCGCTCCAGCGCCACGATTTCCTCCTGGATCTGCCGGCGGCTTTTGGCCCGGTTGCTCTGCAGAAAGAGATGGTACCGCGCTTGCAGGGATTCTGCCTTCGGTGGCAAGGTAATGACCGCGTCCCCGATCTGGTTCCCCTCCAATTCGTTCCGGCAGATCTCATCGTCCATGACCGCCATATAGAGCGCACATCGGGTGAACTCCCGGAGCGACATCCGGATCATCCAGCGCCGGTAGACCGCGGATCCAACGGCGACTGCCAGGCAGCCAATGGCCGCAGCTTTGTGACCTGTCTTCATTTTTTCATCCTCCCGCGTTTTGAATCTTGCGTCCGGGCTCATGACAAAACAGCCTGGATCTGAAGAGTACAATAGCAGATAAAAGCGCATTTGAGATAAATATTTCCTTAATTCTCTTTAAAATCGTGCGATTTCCCCTCCGGGACGGAGTGTTTCAGGCTGAACCTATCTGCCCAGGAGGAGCAATTCTGAGGAGTGTACAGACATGGATTTTCTATCCATCGCAATGATCCTTTTTATCATCATGGAGTCGGCCAATGTGGCCATTCTCTACTTCTGGCCCGGCAGCCGGTTGGGTAACGGTGTGGGCGTCTTCAACGCCTTTTCCAATCCGGAGAGCGAGGAGCAGCGGTTGTTCGCCTCTTATCTGGTAAACTGGGTGGCTGGTGTGAAGCTGATTTTTCTCTTCCTGCTGGCGGTGATTCTGGTGATCGGCACGGAGCAGGTGAAGCTGTGGGCGGTGGTGGCCATGATCTTGTCCATCGCCACCTACTTCCGGCGGCTGCACCCCACCATCCAAAAGCTGGACGCCATGGGCTGCATCACGCCCAAGGGCTATTCCAAGGCGCTGGGCTGGATGATCACCGGATTTCTCATCATGTTCACCCTGGCTTTGATTGGGCATATACTGACCGAGGTGATGGGAGCATGAAAACAAAACCGAGGTCCCAGCGCAAAAAATGGCTCGTCGCCGGAGGAATCCTTCTTCTGATCCTGGTCCTTCTGACTGGGCTGTTTTTCTGGTATGTGTCCGATTACTACCGGGCGGAGGATGTGGCCCTTGCGGTGATGGAACAGGACAGCGGCATCACGGCGCAGGACAATCTGACCATCCTCTCCCCTACCTATCCCACCGATACCGCCATCATTTTCTATCCGGGCGCCAAGGTGGAGGCCGAGGCCTACCTGCCTCTGCTGGATCAGATCCGACAGCTCGGAGTCACCTGCATTTTGGTCCATATGCCTTTCCACATGGCGATTTTCGATGCTGATGCGGCGGAGGATGTCATTGCCCAGTTCCCCGAGATGCAGCACTGGTATATTGCCGGGCACTCCATGGGCGGCGCCATGGCCTCCAAGTTTACCTCCGACCATCCCGACCAGGTGGACGGACTGATTCTGATGGGCGCTTACATCTACGGTGATTATCCGGCGGAAAAGACACTGACCATTTACGGCTCCCTCAACCAGAGCGTGGAGGACCACATCGACTACACGGAGAACATCGTGGAAATCGAGGGCGGCAACCACGCCCAGTTCGGCAACTACGGTCCGCAGAAGGGGGACCTGCCCGCTGCGATCTCTGCCCAGGAGCAGCAGGCCCAGACAGTAGCCGCCATTGCGGTATTTCTGGAGTCGGCAGATGCGCCGGATCGAGGAGGGGCACAGGATGTTTTTCAAGAAAAAGCCAGAGACACAGTCCTATGACAAGGAAAACCAGAAGCCGGTGATCCGCGCCAGCATCTGCACCGGGGAAAAGGTCGCAGGGTTTCAGGACGTCCGCACCGGAACATTCCGCGAGGTCATGCTGATCCGTACGCCCAGTGATCTGGAGGAATTCCGTCAACTCTACGGTATCGGCGAGCGCGAGATCCCCACCCAATACTGAAAACAGAGCAGATCCCAAATGGGATCTGCTCTGTTCTTTCTATCGTTCAAATCATGCCGCACCGGCCCCAGCTCTCGTATTCCCGCAGAATGTACCTGGAGGTGTGATCGCGTTTCCACGCCTTCTGTCTGGTCATATGGAAGCCTCCAAATAAAAAATGTGGGTATCCTTCCTCGAACGCCCACGTGCTAAAATGACTCGTTCACAATGTCGAATGTTTCTTTTCCTTCCGATGCCCACGGAGCATTTTTAATGTGCTGATGGAAGGCCTCCACCACCGGGGTCAGCGCCTGATCCTTCTTCCAGACCAGCACCGTTCCCGTCTCCATAGGCGGAGAAAAGGGCAGGAACCGGAGGCCATCAAACGCCAGGTTCAGGTCGAACCCCAGCGCCGCTCCCACACCGCAGCGCACCATATTGGCTGCATTGAGGATCAGATTAAAGGTCGCGGCGATCTGCAGACGATCCCAACTATCGTCAAACCAACTGGCAAGCTCCCGTTGTACGCTCTCCCGTCCGCTGACCAGCAGAGGAACCGATTCCAGATCCTGCGGCGTGACCGCCTCCAGCTCAGCCAAGGGAGAATCTGTCCGCACCAACACACCCCAGCGGTCCTTCTCCCGCATCCGGCAGAAGGCATACTTGCCCACATCCACCGGCTCCGTCAGCAGCCCCATATCCAGAAGGCCCATATCCAGCCGCTCCTTCACATCATCGGCATTGGCGCTGAAGATGCGGAAGGTAACCTTGGGATAGCGCTCCCGAAAGGTGCGGATGGCCTGGGAGAGGAAGGTCATGCTCCGGGTCTCCCCTGCACCAATGGTGATCTCGCCCATCAGCTCCGTCTCTCGGGCGGCAAATTCCCGGGCTGTTTTGTCCGCCAAGTCCACCAATTCCTGGGCCCGGCGGCGCAGCAGCATCCCCTCGTCGGTGAGGACGATGTGGTAGCGGCTGCGGTGAAAGAGCTGCACGCCCAGCTCCTCCTCCAGCTGCATCAGCTGCCGGGACAGGGTGGGCTGGGTCAGATGGAGCAGGGCCGCGGCCTTGGTGATGTTCTCCTCCCGGGCCACCGCCAGAAAATATCTCAAAACGCGAAGTTCCACGGTCATCCCTCCTTCTTCTATCCTACTACTCCCCTCCCGCTCCCGCAAGATAAAGATGCCTTTTTAGAATAACTGCAAATAGAAAATGAGTATTTTACATTTTTGAGCGGCGGACTTACAATAGAGGCGAAGCATACCATAAGGAGGTTATTCATATGAACGCATTGGTTGCTTATTTTTCCGCTACCGGCACCACCGCCAAGGCGGCGAAGGCTCTGGCAAACGCCGTGGGCGGGGATCTCTATGAGATCAAACCTGCCGTTCCCTACACCAACGCCGATCTGAACTGGATGGACAAGGGCTCCCGCTCCAGCGTGGAGATGAAGGATGCCCACTCCCGCCCCGCTCTGGCCGACACCGATGCCCCGATAGCCGGACACGATGTGATCTTCCTGGGGTTCCCCGTGTGGTGGTATGTGGCCCCCACCATCCTCAACACCTTCCTGGAGGCCTATGACTTCACCGGAAAGACCATCGTTCTCTTCGCCACCTCCGGCGGCAGCGGCCTGGGCAAGTCGGCGGCCGGGCTGCGCCCCAGCGCCCCCGGTGCCAAGATCGTGGATGGCAAGCTGCTCAATGGCCGCCTGAGTGAAGCCGAACTGAAGGCCTGGGTGGAAGGGCTGAAGCTGTAACGTATCCCGGATACTGAAAAAATGTGGAGCGCCTTAATTGGCGCTCCACATTTTTATATCTCTTTTTGCAGATACACCATATCCACCAACGGAACACCGCACTCGTAGATGGGGTGGTCGTAGTGGTCGGCGAAAAAGTTCTTGACCAAGTGGTGCCTGCGAAAGCCGCAGGATTGATAAAACGGGATGGTAGCGGGACTGTCCCCGGTACCCACCTGCAGCACGGTATACTGCCCCCTGTAGGTTCGGATGAGGAAATCCACCAGAGCCTTCCCATAGCCTCTCCCCTGAAAGTCCGGCTCCACGGCAATGTTTTTCAGCTCCAAAATCCCATCGCCCTCGTCCGTCACTACACATTCGGCCTTGACTCCATCCTCCTCCAGCACATACATGGTCCCACGCTCCAGATAGCGGTCGATCATGTCCTCCTGCTCGTCCGCCAGCAGCAGCAAATCAAGATACTGCTTTTTATCGGTTTCCACTTTTCGAATTACCATGAACACACCCTACTTTTTCAAAAGCCGCTTCAGCGCGGCGGCGTCCAGCAGATTTACGGTCACGAACTTTCCCCGATAAAATACCGCCCAGTTGTTGAACACACAGGGCAGAGCCTTGGCCTTTTCCAGCGTGTCCACCGGAATGAGGGTATAGGGAACCTCCAGCTCCTGGCAAGTCTTGCGCACCAGCTCCACGCTCTGATGGGTGTAGGGACACTGGGGACTATAGTAGATGGTCAGCTCCTGATGTTCCACCTCCAGCCCCTTGGCGTTCTCCGCAAAGCGGGGCTTTGTCCCGTCAAAGGAGAAGGCCAGCAGCCGGTAGCCGTCCGGCGTGGTGTCCACCGTTTCAAATCCATATTTTTCTGCGAAGGCCTGGTCCGAGAGCCAGGCCTTCTGTTTTTCCGCTCCCAGCATACACACGCCGGATTTCCCCTTGGCCCTGGCATCAGCCAGGCAGTACTCCATCAGCTGCCTGCCGTAGCCCTTGCCTTTGAAGGCCCCGGTGACCCACAGGCAGTAGAGGTAGAGATAGTTCTCTCCCTCCACCGGCACCCAGGCCGTCTCCAACGGAGCGTACTCGATGAACACCACGCCCTTGGCATCCAGCTTGCGGAACACATGGCCTTCTTTCAGACGCTCTCTGAGCCAGGCCCGCTTGGCCTCCACACCGGGATGGGGCTTCTTACTGCGGATGATGCAGCACAGGTGCTCCTGTTCCAGATTTTCTTCTGTCAGATTGATAAATGGTTCCCGCATTGCCTATCACCGCTTTTCGTACACCAGATCCACGATCCCGTTCCAAGGTTCCGTTCTCACCAGCTTCAGCGGCGCTTCCTGAGAAAGCTCCGGAAACAGCCGCACACCCCTGCCCAGCACGGTGGGGATGATGGACAGCCACAGCTGATCGATGCGTCCCTCTTTCCAAAGCTGCCCGGCCACGGACGCACCGCCGCAGATCCAGACATTGCCCCCATACTCCCCTTTCAGCTTGTCTATCAGGGCAGTCAGTTCCCTATTCCAGAAGAAAATGTCCTTCTGGTCCGCTTCCTGCCGATGGGTCACCACATAACAGGGGCGGCCCTCATAGGGCCAGCGGTCCGGGGAGAGCTCTGTTACCAGCTGGTGATAGGTCGTCCAGCCCATGACGATGACATCCACCGTATCCAAAAAGGCCGGGTAGCTGCCGGGGGCATCCGGCTGGCTGCCGTCGCCCGCCAGCCAATCCACGCCGCCCCGCGCGTCCGCAATGTATCCGTCCAAACTCATGGCGAGATATAACACCGTCTTTCCCATAACGATTCCCTCCGTGGTTCCTATTGTACCCAATGGTCCCAAAAAACACAAGGCAAGCGAAACATGACAGACGGTTGTCCGGTTCCTGTGCTATAATACAGACAAAACCGGGAAAGGCGGCGTGGCGCATGAAAATGGAGCGGCTCATCGGCATATTGTCCATTCTGCTCCAGCGGGAGAAGGTCACCGCCCCCGAGCTGGCGGAACAATTCGAGGTGTCCCGCCGGACCATCCAGCGAGACATTGAGTCCCTCTGCCGGGCGGGTATTCCCATCGCCACCGTCCAGGGGGCTGGCGGCGGTATCTCCATCATGGAGGGCTACCGGGTGGACCGTACCGTGCTCACCGCTCCGGAAATGCAGGCCATCCTGGCGGGGCTCAGGAGCCTGGACAGCGTCAGCGGCACCCGGCGCTATGCCCAGCTGATGGAGAAGCTGTCCGCCGGGACCGACGGACTGGTGAACGGGGGCGCCCACATGCTCATTGACCTCTCCTCCTGGTACAAGACCAGCCTGCCGCCGAAAATTGAGCTCATCCAAGGGGCCATCGAGCAGCACCGCACCATCCGTTTCCCCTACTTCTCCCCCAAGGAGGAGTCGGTCCGCACCGTGGAGCCCTACTATCTGCTGTTCCACTGGTCCACCTGGTATGTGTGGGGCTGGTGTCAGACCCGGAAGGATTTTCGCCTCTTTAAGCTCAACCGCATGACGGAGCTCTCTACCGGCGAGCCCTTTACTCCCCGCCCCGCTCCCCTGCCCAATCTGGAGCCGGAGCGGGTCTTTCCGGTGAAATATCAGGTCACCGTGCGCTTTGATCCCTCCTGCCGCTGGCGGCTGGTGGAGGAGTACGGCGCAGACCGTTTCACCGTGGATCCGGACGGAAGACTGCGCTTCACCGGCGGCTTTCCTGATGCCGACAGCGTACTCAGCTGGGTCCTGACTTTTTGAGACAAGGCGGAGCTGCTGGAGCCGGAAGAACTGCGGGAGCAACTTGGGGATTTGATCAAAACGCTGGCCCAGCGCTACAGGAGGAATTGATATGGCGTCTCATCCGGATTTTGTAAACTATGTGGCCGAGCAGCTGCGGGAGGCCGGAGCCATCCGCAGCCGGAAAATGTTCGGCGAGTACGGTCTTTACTGCGACGATGTGTTTTTTGCCGTAATCTGCGATGACCAGTTTTTCGTAAAGGTCACCCCCCAGGGCGAAGCGGCCTTTCCCAACCTACCCAAGGTGCCTCCCTACGAGGGGGCCAAGGATTCTTTTTTGGTGGAGGATGTGGAAGCCCGGGAGCAAATGACTGAACTGGCGCGCATCACCTGTGAGGCGCTGAAAAGCACATTACAAAAGAAGGGGCGGAAATGACCATGGCCTTTGACTACAAGAAAGAGTATAAGGAATTCTATCTGCCGCCCAGGACACCGGGCATCGTCACCGTGCCCGCCATGCATTTTCTGGCCGTGCGGGGCCGGGGCGATCCCAATGAGGAGAACGGCGCCTATAAGCAGGTCCTGGGGCTGCTCTATGCCATGGCATACACCATCAAAATGAGCAAGCTGGGCAAGCACAGGCCGGAGGGCTACTTCGACTATGTGGTGCCTCCTCTGGAGGGGCTTTGGTGGCAGGAGGGCATCCACGGGGTAGATTACGCCCGTAAAAAGGACTTTCAGTGGATCTCCCTCCTCCGTCTGCCGGAGTTCGTGACAAAAGAGGTCTTTGCCTGGGCCATCCGGGAGACCACGGAAAAGAAACAGCAGGACTTCTCCCCCGTGGAGTTCTTCTCCTGGGAGGAGGGGCTGTGCGTCCAGTGCATGCACATCGGTCCCTATGACGACGAGCCCGCCACTGTGGCCGCCATGGAGGAATACGCCACGGCCCAGGGTTACGAGGAAGACTTTGGGGAGGGCCGCTTCCACCATGAGATCTATTTGAGCGATGTACGGCGGTGCAAGCCGGAACGGCTGAAAACCGTGATCCGGCAGCCGATCAAACGGGCAGAGTGAGGAATGAGATGAACACGATCATTCGCAAAATACGCTTGGAGGAACATGACCTTCTGCGGGAATTTCTCTATCATGCCATCTATCTCCCGCAGGGCGTGGAGCCGCCGTCCCGATCTGTGATAGATCTGCCGGAGCTGCAGGTCTATATTGCGGACTTCGGCACACGGCCCGGCGACCACTGCATAGTAGCCGAGGCGGCGGGAAAAGTGGTAGGTGCGGTGTGGTGCCGCATCATGGTGGACTACGGACACATCGACAACGGCACCCCCTCTCTGGCCATCTCGTTACTGCCGGAGTATCGCGGGCTGGGCATCGGGGCGCGGCTTCTGAAGGCTCTTTTGCTCCTGCTCCAAGAGAATGGGTACCGGCGGGCATCCCTCTCCGTGCAGAAAGAAAATCCGGCTCTGCATCTCTACCAGCGGACAGGATTCCGCATCGTGGCGGAAAAGGAAACGGAGTATTTGATGCTTTGGGACAGCACCCAAAGGGGACAACAGGAGAATATGAATATGGAAGCAGAGAAACAGAGGGAAAGTAAAATCCGGCAGTGGTTTTCCATGTGGCTGGATAGGCAGGACACGGGCATTGAGGAGCTATTCGCCCCGGATGCCGTCTATATTGAGAGCTGGGGGCCGGAGTACTACGGCAGCGGAAAGATCAAGCTGTGGTTTGATGAATGGAACAGCCGGGGCACCGTAGAGCGCTGGAACATCCGGCAGTATTTCCACAAGGGGGACCAGACCGTGGTGGAGTGGGCTTTCCGGTGTGTCATGGCGGACGGCACCATCCAGAGTTTTGACGGTCTCTCCCTCATCCGCTGGAATGAGGTGGGACAGATCTGCTTTTTACAGGAATTCGGCTGCAACGAGAACCGCTATGATCCTTACGCTCAGGGGAAAACCCCGGTATTCCGGGAAGAGCAGGTGCTGTGGTTCTGAGGGAGGAAACGTTATGAAAGGCTTTACCAGAGAAGAGACCCGATTCTCCCTCTGTGGACTCAACTGCGCCCTGTGTTCCATGCGCCTGGGTGGCTACTGCCCCGGCTGCGGCGGAGGCGCAGGAAACCAGAGCTGCACAATAGCCAAATGCTCCCTGGAGCACGAAAATATCCAATTCTGTTGGGCATGTTCGGAATACCCCTGTCCCCGCTACGAGAGCTTTGACGAGGGGGATTCCTTTGTCCCGCACCGGAACCGGCAGCAGGACATCGCCCTAGCCCGGGAGATTGGGCTGGAAGCCTACCTGGCCCAGTTGGAGAAAAAGCAAGCCATTTTGGAGAAACTTCTGGCCCATTACAACGATGGCCGCCGCAAAACCCTGTTCAACACAGCGGTCTATCTTCTGTCCCTGGAGGATCTGCGCTCTGTGATGGCTTCCCTGGAAAGCTGTCCGGAGCTGTGCGGGCAATCTATCAAGGAGCGTGCCCTTACCGCGGTGGGACTGCTTCAGGAGGCGGCGGACCGCCGGGGTATCAGCCTGAAACTGAACAAGAAACCGAAGAAGGGGTGATCCCATGGCGACGTCCAAGGTGACCGTCTATTTTCCCTGCCCGGTGGTGCGGGTGTGGCAGACCGTCACCGACCTCGCCCATACCGCCTGGCGCAGCGACTTGGCCCGGGTGGAAGTTTTGGACGAGGCGCACTTTGTGGAACACACCAAAAGCGGCTACGCCACGAACTTTACCGTCATAGCCTGTGAGCCGCCCCGTTTTTGGTCCTTCACCATGGAGAATGACAACATGTTCGGCTTCTGGGAGGGCGTCTTTGAGGCGGCTGAGGGCGGCACCCAGCTGACCTGTACCGAGATAGTTCACGCAAAACACTGGTGGATGCATCTCTTCGTCCCCGGCTATCTGAAGCGGCAGCAGAAGCGATATCTGGACGATTTGCAAAAAGAATTGCGGAAGCAAGCTGTATAACACGAAAAAAGCAGTTCCAAGAACCGTGTAATATAGACGCCACCAGACAAACATGAGCACGGAAAATCGGGCAGGAAACACCCGTTTCCGGTATGCTGGAGGACAGAAGGACGGTGTGACCAATGGATTGGGTAACCAGCATTCATCAGGCGATTCAGTATATCGAGGAACATCTCCGGGAGGAGCTGACCATCCGGGAGATCGCACAGCAGGCGGTCCTGTCCCCCTTCTACTTTCAGAAGGGCTTTGCCATGCTGTGCGGCATGACGGTGGGCGACTACATCCGCCAGCGCCGGCTCTCCGCCGCCGGGCTGGAGGTCCTCACGACGGACCGGAAAATCATCGACATCGCGCTGGAATTCGGCTATGATTCGCCGGACAGCTTCACCAAAGCCTTTGCCCGCTTCCATGGCCTCACACCTGCCGCACTGCGAAAAAGCGGAGGCGCGGTCCGTTCCTTTGCTCCGCTTCGAATCAACGTGACATTGGAAGGTGGTCAAAACATGGATTGCAAGATTATGAAAAAAGAGGCCTTTACCGTGCTCTGCCGGGCAAAGACGTTCAAGTATGAGGAGGCCGTGGCCCAAGTCCCCCAGTTCTGGGCAGAGCATTTCGGCACCGGCGGCGGCCAGGTGGTATGCGGCATGTACGGCATCAATCTGGACGAGAACATGGGCGGCAATGAGTTTGAGTATCTCATCGCCGACAACTACGATCCCGCCAGGGAGATCCCGAACGGCTTCACCACCCGCACCATCCCGGCCCATACCTGGGCGGTGTTCCCCTGCACCGGCCGGATGCCCCAGGCGCTCCAGGGCCTGAACCAGCAGATTTTTTCCCAGTGGCTGCCTACAAACCCCGACTACAAAATCGCCGCGGGTATCAATGTGGAGCTGTACAGCGACGCCAGCAAGTTTGAGGACGGCACCCAGGATCAGGACTACTACTGTGAGATCTGGATCCCGGTGGAAAAGAAGTAAAACATGTCCCTCTCCGGAAAAGGCGCCTGGAGTTGTTTTGCGGTGTCCTTTTGTGTTATAGTAAACACTCAGGATGCCCGGTTCCAAACGATCTGCCATGGCCGGGGCGTTCTCTGAACTTCTTCAAAGAATAAAGAGGGGTTATTTACCGATGGGAAAGAAAACGACCGCGCTGTTCTTGGCCCTGGTCCTGGTGTTCACCCTGGCGGGGTGCGAAAAAAAGGAAAAACAGCCCTCCATGTACGCTCAGACGGAAAACTGGGCCTACCTGGAAACGGACAAAACCGCAGATGCGGATGTGTTTTTCATCTGCCCTACCGTCTACGGCGGCGGAGAGGACCGTTTCAACATGTCCATGGACGATGACACCACCAAAAGCGATTTCCTGGGCGCCACCAACATGGAGAAAGGGATCTACGACCAAGATGCCCGGTTCTTTGCCCCCTATTACCGGCAGGTGGGGCTGAATGTCTATGAACTGCCCATCGAGGAGCGGGAAACCTATCTGTCGATTGCCTATGAAGATGTAAAAGATGCCTTTACTTACTATCTGGAGCACTACAACGAGGGTCAGCCCATCATTCTGGCTGGATTCTCCCAAGGGGCTGACCTGAGTATCCGCCTGCTGAAAGACTGCTTTGCTGATGAGGAGACCAATGCCCTGCTGGTGGCCTGCTACGCCATCGGCTGGAGTATCACCCAGGAAGAGCTGGAGGAATATCCCCACCTGCGGTTTGCCTCCGGCGAGGATGACACCGGGGTGATCGTCTCCTTCAACAGCGAAGCGGAACCTGTCAACGACTCCCTGATGATTCCCGCCGGGACCTGCACGCTGGCCATCAATCCTCTCAACTGGAAAACCGACGGCACGCCCGCCGGAAAGGAGGAAAATCTGGGGGCCTGCTTTACCGATTATGATGGAAACATTGTCGCGGAGATCCCCCAGCTCACCGGGGCCTATATTGATATAGAACGGGGCGCTTTAAAGGTGACGGATGTGACGCCGGAGGAATATCCGCCGGTGCTGCCCATCTTCTCCGACGGTGTGTACCACCTGTATGACTACCAGTTCTTCTACCGCAATCTGCAGGAAAATGTGGGCGTGCGGCTGGATGCCTATCTGGCAGAGCGGTCCGCTTGACCCTATCATAAGAGCCGCAATTTTGATACAACGGGTATCGGGGTTGCGGCTCTTTTTTACGATGCCGTTTTTGAAATCAGCACAAAACCCAAACCGTGTTGTTCTCTTTTCGCCTTGTATCCCCTATGATCATATCAGCAGCTGCAGAGAATGGATCATACGAGGAGAATAATACCATGAACACGGATAAAATTTTTGCGGAAGCCATTGCCAATGAATATGCCCCCAAGGATACCTCCAAGGTCGTCGCCCTGAGAAAGCTGGATTGGAAAGCAAAGCGCGCGGCGACTCTCTTCGCCTATGGCTTCGGTATCGGGATGGCGCTGGTCCTCGGCCTGGGGATGTGCCTTTCCATGCACGTGATCGGAGGCGACGGCGTTCTCATGACGGGAGCCGGGGTCCTCCTGGGCGTTCTGGGGCTTGTCGGCGTGGGGCTCAACTACCCCATCTATAAAAAACTTCTCCGGACCGGCAAGGAAAAGTATGCCTTTGAGATCATGCAGCTGGCCCGAGAGATCAGCGAATCCGCCGAGTAAAATGAGAGGAGGGCGGCAGATGAACAAGTCCGAAAGCAAATACTTCAATACCGCCCTGCGGATGGATGAGGCCCTCCTGGCCCTGCTGGAGGAGAAGGACCTGGAATACATCACGGTGAAAGAGATCTGTCACCAGGCCGGTGTGAACCGCTCCACCTTCTACCTGCACTATGAGACCATCGCCGACCTGGTGAGTGAAACCTTGGAGATGATCAACCAGCGCTTTCTCTCCTATTTTCCCCAGCAGGAAGAAGAAATTCTGGGGAATATGGGCAGCCTAGTGCGGGAAGACCTTGTGTTGGTCACCCGGGAATATCTTCTCCCCTATCTCCGCTTTATCCGGGACAACAAAAAGGTCTACCGGGCGGCATTCCGGAACCCACGCAGCATGCAGGCTCATACGCGATATGGGGAATTGAAACAGCATATCCTCGGCCCCATTCTGGAGCGGTTTGAGGTCCCGTCCACCCACCGCCCCTATTACATGGCCTACTATGTGGAGGGCATCATCGCCATCGTCAAGGAGTGGCTGCGGCAGGACTGCGCCGATGAGGTGGAGATGATCGCCGATATTATTGAGTCCTGCGTCCGGCACAAAGACATCAGTCATGCGGAATAACCGTCGTGCTGCAGAGCTCCTTCGCATATGGCGGGAGGATTACATCGGTCAGACCCTCATGAGCGCCGCTGTTTCCTTGGGTATCACAGCGCTCTTTGCCCTCTACCACGGGTACCTGGGTTTTTGCTACGGGTCGGTATGGCATGGGAGTATTGGTTTCTTTTACCTCCTGCTCATGGTGATTCGGGGCACCGTTCTCCTCACGGAGAAGCGGAATCAGACCCGGCTTGAGACGGAGCAAATTCTCTGTCGCCACCGGACATTCCTTATCAGTTCGGTGCTGCTTCTGGTGATGGATATAGCTCTGATCTGGCCCATTTTCATGATGGTCGTGCTGGACAAACCCGTATTCATGGGACCAATTCCGTCCATTGCCATGGCGGCCTATACCACCTGGAAGATCACCATAGCCTCCATTCACATGAGGAGGCAGCGACAAAGGGCTAACGGAAACATTCTGGTAGCGGAGCTGAGAACGGTCAATTTCATTGACGCACTGGTGGCCATCCTGACGCTGCAGAACACGCTGATCATGGTGAACCAGACAACGACGGACGGAAACACCATGCTCCCGGTGTCCGCTGCTTCCAGTGCCATGATCTATATCGTGATCGTGTTCATCACCGTGCGGATGCTGCGAAAGGGCCTGAGACAAACAGGCATCCTCACTTGTGGGAAACAAACATAAAATCTCCCATGCTGTGTTATTCTCTGACGAAACACAGCATGGGAGATTTGCTTCTACGGATCACGTACTAGTTGACGGAGCGTCAGAGTCAAGGGGAAATGCTAAATTTCTTTGATTTGCCGCTGTAGCCGCTCCAAAAATTCCGCCGCGGGGATGCCGTCCATCTGGGTGTGATGGAACTGGAAGGACACCGGCAAGGTGGCCCGCAGCCACTTTTTCCGGTATTTGCCCCAGATGAGGAAGGGGTTGTTATAGCATCCGGCATAAATGTTCACCGCGCCGTCGATCTCATACCTCGCCAGGGCGGAGGTGCCGATGACCATATACTCCTCGCCCAGTTCAAAACTCTCCCCACTCTCGTGGACCTGCCCGGTGAGCTTTCGGTAATCCCGGTTGAATTGCTCCAGATCCGAGGAAACCGGAATATCACAGGTGGCGATGCCGCCGTCCCGGGTGGTCACCACCGTGTTGACGGCCAGGCGGTCGTACTGCATCAGTTTGTCGCCCACCGGAAGGAGGTAAAAGTCCTCCATCCCGGCCGCCGCCTTTCCAATGCACCAGCACAGGAGCATATTGAACCTATAGCCCCGTTTCCGGCTCAGGCGCACCAGCGGGGTTACATCCAAGGTTTTCATCAGAGTCACCATAGGCATGGGCGCCTTCATCCAGAGTACAAAGGCCTGTGCCCGGGAGGTGCTCTTTGGGTCTACTTCTCTCATATGGTTCTCCATTCTGTTCGTCCAATCAGGTTCGGATGGCCGTGGTAGGTAGATTTTATCACAGCTCCCCATCGTGGGCAACCGACTGCTTTCTTTCAGAAGATACTTTTCCGGAATTGCCTTTCTCGTCGGAAAACCGTATAATGACCACGAGAATATATAAGGGTGGGATGACGGTTATGGCGAGAGTATCCACGAAAGAGAATAAGAATATTTACCACAAAATACGGGAGGAGCTGCACCTGACCCGGGAAGCAGCCAGCGAACTTTTGGAATCCCTTGCGCCCGAGCGTATCGAGAAGATCGAGAACGAGCGCTGCCTGCCTCACCCGGATGAAGTGCTGGTCATGGCGGATAAGTACAAACAGCCCAGCCTCTGCAACTACTACTGTGCCAACCAGTGCCCCATCGGGCAGCAGTATGTGCCGGAAGTAAAAATCAAGGACCTGTTCCAGATCGTTCTGGAAATGCTGGCCTCTCTCAACTCTATGAACAAGCGCAAAGAGCGGCTGATTGAGATCACGGCGGACGGCATGATCAGCGAGGATGAGCTGACAGACTTCATTTTCATCCAGAAAGAGCTGGAGCGCATCTCCATCACGGTGGAGACGCTGCAGCTCTGGGCGGAGCGGATGCTGGCCACCGGTGCCATTGATGCCAGGCAGTACCATGCCTGCAAGGAACGGCTGGAAACCGAGGAAAATTAAACGGAACCATTTTGCTGCCGCAGTGGAAATAGGCGCTCCTATTTTGCTGTATCTGTCCTGGTTGCCCTTCCGACGGAATGGTAAAATATCCCCATAAGCAGAGGGGCAGCACTCTGAGACCATGTACAGCGAGGTGATCCCAATGGACACAAAAGCGCGGATTCTGGCACTCCGTCTGATGGAACGACTCCGGAACGATCCGGCCTATGCGCAGTCCTTGGGCGTGGAAGCCGCCCTGAAAAAGCGGCTTCCACCTTCTATCCACTCCCATCTCCAAACAGAGGGCCTCACCGTGCTGTGAAGCCCTTTTTTGCAAACTGGGAGGGTTTGATAATGAGAGATGAGATCTGTGTGTATCGGGGAAAGGAGGCAGAGGGTATGCGCCCTTATGACGAACAGCTGCGCGCTTTACAGGCCCAGTGCGCCCGGAAAAAGAAGCTGGAGGCCACGGTGGCAGAGCTGCGCGCTCAGCGGGATACATATACCGCCCGGGCTCAGGAGCTGGAGCAGCAATGCCGGGAGGAGCAGGCGGATGTGGACCGCCTGGAAGGCCGGAGCCTTTCCGCCTTCTTCTACCAAGTCATCGGAAAAATGGATGAGAAATTGACCCAGGAGAAGCGGGAGGCCTGCGCCGCCCGGGTCAAATACGACGCCGCTGTCCGGGAGTTGGACGGGGTTGAGCGCGATCTGCGCAGGTCTGAGGAGGAGCTGGATTCCCTCTGGGACTGCGAGCAGCGCTATGCCTCCCTGCGGCAGGAAAAAACACAGGCGGTCAAAGCGGCCGGCGGCAGCACGGCGGAAGAGATCCTGACCCTGGAGGAGCGGTCGGCCTATCTGGAGAGCCAGGTGCGGGAACTGGAAGAGGCCTGCGCCGCCGGGCAGGCCGCGCTGGTCACTGCGGACCAGATCGCCGACAGCCTGCAGAGCGCGGAAAGCTGGGGCACCTGGGATCTGGTGGGCGGCGGCCTGTTTGCCGACCTGGCAAAGCACGACCATCTGGATAGGGCCCAGGCATCTGTGGAATCTCTTCAGTCTCAACTGCGCCATTTCAAGACGGAGCTGGCCGATGTGACCATCACCGCCGATTTTCAGGTCAGTATCGACGGCTTTCTGCGGATGGCCGACTACTTTTTTGACGGTCTCTTTGCCGACTGGGCCGTGCTGGATCAGATCCATCAATCCCAGGCCCAGATTCAGGATACCAGAAATCAGATCTGCGGCGTACTGGGCCATTTACAGACTCTGATGGACCAGGCCACCGCAGAGCGGGACAGTCTCCAGCAGGAAATCACACGCCTGGTAGACAGCGTGCCCATGTGAGCGGACCGCATATGAAACAGTTTGAAAGAAGGATCGACAACCCGATGGACGACGACACAGGAGCACAGAAGCTTCACGTACTCTGGATCGACTGGACAAACCATATCGTATCCTTTCACGAGGAACTGGGATATGAGCGTTTGGAATTTGCCACCCGTAAAGACAAGATGGAATATGTCTTTCAGAAAGGGGCCAGCGGTTTTCGCATCCAGTGAATCGGTCCGTTGATCGGAATATAATAGAACAAGGAGAAATCCATGAACTTTGTCATTGAACACCTCTCAAAGCGCTTTGAGCTAAAAACAGTTTTGAGAGATATTGATTTTACCTTTCAGGAGGGGAAGATCTACGGCCTGCTGGGGCGGAACGGCGCCGGCAAGACAACACTTTTCAATTGTCTCAACCGGGATATGAAAGCAGACGGCGGCGCCTTTTACCTGGAGGAGGACGGGGTGCGCCGGGATGTGGCGGCGGAGGACATCGGATATGTGCTCTCCACCCCTACTGTCCCCGAATTTCTGACCGGGCGGGAGTTTTTAAAGTTCTTCCTGGACATCAACAGGGCCTCCATCCAAAGCCCCAAGTCCCTGGATGAGTACTTTGACTGGATGAGCATTGCGCCGGAGGACCGGGATAAGCTCCTCAAGGACTATTCCCACGGCATGAAGAACAAGATGCAGATGCTCGTCAACATCATCGCCCAGCCCAAGATCCTGCTGCTGGACGAGCCGCTGACCTCTCTGGATGTGGTGGTGGCTGAGGAGATGAAGCAGCTGCTCCGCTCCCTGAAGGACGGCCGGATCACCCTTTTTTCCACCCACATTCTGGATCTGGCCCTGGACCTCTGTGACGAGATCGTGCTGCTCAGTCACGGAACCCTGGAAGTGGTGGAGAAGTCCAATCTGGACGATCGGGAATTCAAAGAACGAATCATTGCAGCGCTGAAAGAGGAAACCTATGCTTAACACACTGCGGCTGTCCTTTTCTCTGAAAAACACCTATCGGGTCAACAGCATTCTCTATTCCCTGCGGCAGATCCCGCTGCTCAAATCCCTCCTCCCCGTCGCCCTGTATCAGGTCCGGGGACTCAAGATCTTTGCCAATGTCCTGTCCCTGCTCTGGGAGCTGGTCTCCATTTTTCTCTTTAAGGCCCTCTACTTCCTGGCGATGGTATGGGGTCTGGGGCTTCTCTATCAGAACGTGCCGTCCCCGCTCTCCTTTCTGCACATTCTGCTCTTTCTGACGCTGATTGGCTCCTATATGAACACCAGTCTCTTTGTGCCCACCCGGGACAAGTATTACGCCATGATCCTCCTGCGGATGAATGCCCGCTCCTACACACTGGTCCATTACGGCTATGCGCTGCTGAAGACGGTGGTGGGTTTCCTTCCCTTCACCCTTCTACTCGGACTGGAGCGGGGTGTCCCCCTGTGGCTGTGCCTGCTGCTTCCCTTCTGTGTGGCAGGGGCCAAGCTGTCCGTGGCCGCTTACTCCCTGCGGGATTATGAGAAAAAAGGCTCTGTCCACAATGAAAATAAGCTTCAAAAACTTGTCTGGCTGCTGACGGGAGTGCTGTTGGTGCTGGCCTATCTGCCGCCCGCTCTCGGGTTCGTGCTGCCCCTGGCCGTTTCCGCCGGACTGTTTCTGATCTGGATCCCGGCAGGCCTGGTGAGCCTGCGCCAGGTGGTGAACTTCCGGTATTACCGGGAGATCAACCAAGAGCTTCTCTCCCAGGTGCCCACCCAGATGGACTCGGCCAAGAAGGCCACCAAAGCCGCCAGCGAGAAGGCCATCTCCGCGGATACCTCCATCACCAGCCAGAAAGTGGGCTTTGAGTACCTCAACGAGCTGTTCATCCAGCGGCACCGGAAGATTTTATGGCGCTCTTCTCTGCGCATCGCCGGTATCTGCGCGGTGCTCTGCTGCGGGGTACTGCTGCTCATGGAGCTGCTCCCAGAGGCCAAGACCAACATCCATCAGTCCGGGATGACCTGGCTGCCCTACTTCGCCTTCATCCTCTATTTCATCAACCGGGGCACCGGCTTTACGCAGGCCCTCTTTATGAACTGCGACCACAGTCTGCTGACCTACTCCTTCTACAAGCAGCCCGGATCGATCCTCAAGCTCTTTCAGATCCGCCTGCGGGAGATCATGAAAATCAACGCAGTTCCCGCCCTGGTGCTCGGCGTGGGGCTCGTCCTGATCCTCTACGCCTCCGGCGGGACGGACAATCCCCTCAACTATGTGGTGCTTCTGGCCTCCATTCTGTCCATGAGCCTCTTCTTCTCCATCCACTATCTGACCCTCTACTACCTGCTGCAGCCCTACACAGCGGGAACCGAGATGAAAAGCGGTACCTACCGCATCGCAATGGTATTGACCTATGTGGTGTGCTATCTCATGATGGATCTCCGGCTGCCCTTACTGGTGTTCGGCGTGGCCTGCATCGTCTTTTGCGTACTGTACTCCATGGTTGCCTGTATCCTGGTCTACCGATTCGCTCCGCAGACCTTCCGGCTGCGTACATAAGCCGTCATCGAATTCTTCCTGCGGGACAAACACATCCTTCCTCATGGCATTTCCCCGCCTGCTGTGCTATAATTTCTGCAATAAGGCAAAGAAGGAGCAGCAAGTATGATTCGAGATATCTGCAAGGATGAAACCTTTCTGGCCCAAAAGGCGGAACCTGCCACGCCGGCGGACCTGCCCGTCGCCGCCGACCTGCTGGAGACCCTGGAGCACCACAAAGCGGGCTGCGTGGGCATGGCGGCCAATATGATCGGCGTGAACAAGCGCATCATCGCCTTCGACAACGAGGGTACCTATATGGTCATGTTCAACCCGGAGATCGTCAAACAATCCGGTCCCTACGACGCGGAGGAGGCCTGCCTCTCTCTCACCGGCACCCGCCCGGCCAAGCGCTGGAAGTCCATCAAGGTGCGCTGGCAGAATGAGAAGTTCCAGGAGCGGCTGAAAACCTTTACCGGCTGGACGGCCCAGATCATCCAGCACGAGATCGACCACTGCGAGGGCATCCTCATATGAAAAAATGTAAAATCACCGTCATGCGCATCACCCGCTATGAGGACCTGATGGCCCAATATGAAAACCCCATCTCCCACGCCTGTGACATGGCGGTGGGGCAGACCTTCATCGCCAACGGCTGGGAGAGGCCGGAGGGCTTTTGTCCCAGTGCCTGGGACACCCTCTCCCCGTTTGTACTGGCCCTGAGCCACGGCGCAGAAAACTTTTACGATGGCTGGATGAAGAACCCCAAGTCCGCCATGCTCTCCTGCAACGACGGCTTCCGTCCGGTGAGCTTCCTGGTGGAGGCCCTGGACGAGGACGCAGACTGAGGAGGTTATACGATGTTTGGACCGAATCCGGACGCTGTCCACCCCAACGAACACATTCCCAGCGTCTGCTACATCAAGAATATCATCACCCGCTCCAATATCCAGGTGGGCGACTACACCTATTATGACGACGCGGCCACCGGAGGCGAGGACTTCGAGGCCCATGTGACCCACCACTATGACTTCATCGGGGACAAGCTGATCATCGGAAAGTTCTGTGCCATCGGCAAGGGGGTGGAGTTTGTGATGAACGGGGCCAACCACCGCATGGCCTCGGTCACCACCTACCCCTTCAACATCTTCGCCCACGGGTGGGAGAAGTGCACGCCCACCCTGGATGAGCTGCCCTTCAAAGGGGATACCATGGTGGGCAACGACGTGTGGATAGGGCAGAATGTCACTGTCCTGCCCGGCATCCACATCGGCGACGGGGCCATCATCGGGGCCAATTCCGTGGTGGCCGGCGACATCCCGCCCTACACCATCGCGGCCGGAAACCCCTGCCGGGTGATCCGCCCCCGCTTTGACCCGGAGCTGACCGACTACCTGCGGAAGCTCCGCTGGTGGGACTGGGACGCGGAAAAAATCTTCCGGAACCTGGAGGCCCTGTGCAGCGGTGATCTCGCGCAGATCCGCCGCATCGAGCCGTGATGGGAGGAAAGCGCATGAAACTTGCCATTCTATCCGACACCCATGGCCTGCTGCGGCCTGAGGTGGTGGAACATCTGAAAACCGCCGACGTCATTCTCCACGGCGGCGACATCAACAAGCCCAGTATCGTGGACGAGCTGCGGCAATATGCCCCTCTCTACATCGTCCGGGGCAACAATGACAAGGAGTGGGCCGAGCACATCCCCCACGACCTCATCGTGACCCTGGACGGCGTGACCTTTGCCATGGTCCACAACAAAAAAGAGGTCCCGGCGGACCTTTCCGGCGTGGATGTGATAGTCTTTGGCCACTCCCACAAGTACGTGCAGGAGGAGCGGAACGGTATCCTCTGGCTCAATCCCGGATCCTGCGGTCCCCGGCGGTTCCATCAGGAGATCACCATGATGATGGCGGAGCTGACAGACGGGAAGATTCAGGTAGAAAAGGTCACCATTCCCCACGAGGGGAAGTGACAAATCGCGTCTACACACAATGAGAGCCCGGAGCTTTAAAACTCCGGGCTCTCTATTTTCATTCCGGAATCAGCCCCCTCCAGCAGCAGCGTCTGCCGCGGGGCGCACCCGAGCTCCTTGAAGTCGGAGAACAGACACTCGATGCGGGTGGGCCGGACACAGATCAGGTGCATGGGGCTCTCCAGCTTGCGCAGAAATTCCAGGGAGAGCTTTTTCCATGTGGCGTGGGCGTTGTAGGCTTCGCTGAACGGCTCCACCAGCTCGGCCAGGCCCATCACCTGCATCCCATGGAGCTTTCCAAAGCCCTCATACCGGTCATAAATGGCCAGGCACACATGGGGGTTGCTCTGAAGGCCGATGAACTTTTTCCCTCCCTCGCTGAACATCCAGAAAGCGCCGTCGTGCCAGCTGTATTCGATGGGGGTACAGCGCACATAGTCCCCGGTCCCGGTGGCCAGGGCACAGGTGTTGTTGGACTGGATATACTCCTCCACCATGGCCCGCAGTTTGCTCTGCTCCAGCCGGACGCTGACCGCGTCCTTTTCCTCCCAATAGCGGGCAGCGGCCTGATATGCCTCGTCTGTCATACACATCCCTCCCGATCTGCTTTTCTTCAGTATAGCACACAGCTGGAGAAAATGTCAGGAATCCGGGCGAAAGTGACCGCTTTCCCTGGTAGATTTTTGGCCGCCCGGACGGTATACTGAAATGCAGAAACCGGAACGCAGGAGGAACATACCATGAGTTTGGGAAGCAGCTTATATCACGCCCGGAAAAAGAGCGGGCTGTCGCAGGAAAATGTGGCTGAAAAACTGGGGGTGAGCCGCCAGACCATCTCCAAGTGGGAGACCAATGAGACCCTGCCCGACATCCGCCAGTCCAAGGGGCTGGCCATGCTCTACCACATGACCCTGGACGAGCTGATCGAGTACGACTTTGACGAGCAGCAGGCCCAGCAGATGATCGACAGCGTCAGCGACGAGGCCCAGGCCCGGATCGACTGGAACAAGGTATGGAGCAAGAAGTACCCGGTGCTCTCCACCTACCATCAGAGGGTGCGCATCAACGACTATGCCCCCGCTCTGCGGGAGATGCTCACCCAGCTGCGGGTGGACTACGGTTACAATCACACCGACGCCTTGCTGGTGCTCAAGGACATTCTGGCCCGGGTGTGGAAGGGCCAGATGTGAAAAAATACACTCCCCCCATTCTGTGCGGCCCATAGGCTGTCACAGGATGGAGGGAGTCTCTTGTTTTATGGCTCGCCCGCAGGCTTATTTCACGTTACTTCGTGCGAACTCTTGCGCGGATCTCCCGCTTGACCTTCTCCAGATCCGGATCGCACAGCAGGGGCAGGACCTCCACCAGCTCCTCCGGCTCCAGATCCCACCACCGGAATTGCAGCAGCAGGCCGGTCAACTCCTCGTCAAACCGGTTCTTGATGAACTTCGCCGGATTGCCACCAAACACCGTGTAGGGCGGGATGTCCCGGACCACCACGGAACAGGCGGCCACGATCGCGCCGTCGCCGATCCGGACACCCGGCATGATGACGCACTCCCGCCCGATCCAGACATCATTGCCCAGCACAGTATCTCCTTTTCGGGGAAGCTGGTCCAGGTGGGGCGGGGTGTTCTCCTGCCAAGCTCCGCCGAACACATGGAACGGATAGGTCGTAACGCTGCTGATGCGGTGGTTGGCCGGCCCCATGATGAACTTTGTGCCCGAGGCGATGGCACAGAACTTCCCGATGATGAGATGGTCCCCAAACTCCGGGTAGTTAAAGAGCACATTGTTCCGTTCAAACCCGGTTGGGTCTGCCGCGTCGTCGTAATAAGTGTAGTCACCGATGGAGATATTGGGGGCCTTGACCACATTTTTGATAAAGCAGGAGGTCTTATATTCGTTTGGAAAGACCTGACTGGGGTCTGGTATCTGATGCATGCCTGTCATCCTTTCTTATGTTTCGATCACATCCTTCCTCCGGCATCCTGGGGTGGCAACCGCCCGTTTTTTTCTGATTTCTTTCATTCTTGTACACTCCTGTGCGGATGGTTCGGCATCGCCCGTCAAACCATCATACTCTCAAAATCTGCTCCATGGATTTTCCCTTGGCCAGCTCGTCCACCAGCTTGTCCAGGTACCGGATCTCCCGCATCAGGGGGTCCTCGATCTCCTCCACCCGGACGCCGCACACCTTGCCGGTGATGAGGGTACGGTTGGGGTTCAGAGCGGGGGCGTTGCGAAAAAAGTCCCCGTAGCTGGTGTCGGACTCCTCCAGCCGTGCAATCTCCTCGGCCGTGTATCCGGTGAGCCAAGCGGTCACCTGGTCTACCTCTTCCCTGCTGCGCCCCTTCTTCCCGGCCTTATTGACCAGGAGCGGATAGAGCTTGGAAAAGGGCATCTGTGTTACATCGGTGCGGGGCATAAAAATACCTCCTCGGTTTTGATCCCATCAAAGGTCCACAGAATAGGTTCCGTCGATCAGGACGTACGGAACGCCATAGGTTCGGCAGGCTTCCAGCGTTTGCGCATTGTCCTGAAGCAGCGTCTCCAGCGTACAGTCTGAATCGTCTCTCCTGTGTTCCATAACATTGGCATACTCTTTGATGTCCTGGTAGTGGCTGCGGATGTACGCTTCGCTCATCACCAGGCAGCGGTATTGGATCTGGCTGCAGTATTCCGGGGCAAAATCCTTTTCCCAGTCAAAGGGAATATAGCAGCCCTCCACGATGAGGTTCTGCCCATTTTCAATGGCGGTTTTGATCATTTCCCGTACCACCGGCCACAAGTAATCCGTCAGATCCCGGTCACTGCTCATCGGCGTAAGGGGCGTGTACCCGCTCCGAATCAGGCCCATTTTCAGATGGTCTATGGACAGATAGGGATATTTGTATTGCTCCAAAAGCCTTTGGGCAAGAGCCGTTTTGCCTGTATGGGATGCTCCCGCAATCAGAAAGACCATCTTCTCCCCCCTGCCCATATCTTGCTTCAACCGAAAGCACATCTCAATGTGGATAGCCTTATCATAGCATGAGCGGCCCCATCTGACAATCCGCCCCGGTGACATCAACGTGGAAAAACACTTGACAAAAGAGTATAACCCCTTATAATGAACAGTGTTCATATTGAGGTGATCGGATGAATACCATTGTCACATCCAAAGAGGAAATCCTGAAAACCAGCCGGGAGCTGATCCGCCGGGAGGGCTGGTCGGCGATCAGCATCCGCTCGGTGGCAGCGGCCTGCGGAGTATCGGTTGGATCCATTTACAACTATTTCGATTCCAAGGCCGCCCTGATGGGCGCCACGGTGGAGAGCGTCTGGTGTGAGATCTTCCACCGTCCGGAGGACGGGGCCGTGTTTCAGGACACCCAGGCCTGCATTACCTGGCTGTACGGGCGGATGGAGTACGGCTGCAAAGAGTATCCTGGTTTTTTCACCCTCCACTCCCTGGGCTTCCTGGGCGAGGACAAATCGGATGGAAAACGGCGGATGCAGCAGACCTGGCAGCATATTTTAGCGGGGCTGTGTTCCGTCCTGCGGCGGGACCGCAGAGTCCGGCCGGACGCCTTTACCGAGGCCTTTACGGCGGAGAAATTTGCGGACCTTCTGTTCTCTCTGATGCTGTCCGCCCTGCTGCGGCAGGATTACGACCCTGCGCCGGTACTGGAGATCGTCCGCAGGACCCTCTATTAAAATTCCCACTCTTCCGTGGGAATTTTATATCCGCCAAATTGAACATCGTTCACCAAAAGGAGGACCCAAATGAAAGTAAAACGGAATACGCTTCTGCTGCTCGCCTGTCTGGTGTGGAGCGCGGCGGGCTTCAATATTCTCCGCATCGGTCTGATGGCCTATCCGCCCTATCTTACGGTGGTGAATTATCTGCTGTCTGTGCTGGTTTTTGTCGTGTTCCAGCGTTTTATCTTCGGAAAGCTGGTGAAAAAGCACACGGCCAGGATCATTTCCTACCTGGAGGAGCGGCACTTCTTCCTGAAATTCTTTGACGGAAAGGCCTTCGCCATCATGGCGGTGATGATGACCGGCGGCATCGGCCTGCGCGTGAGCGGGTTGGCACCGGAGCGGTTTATCGCCGTCTTCTATACCGGACTGGGCGCGGCCCTTCTGCTGGCCGGACTGCTGTTCGGCCGAAACTTCGGCAAGGCGGTCTTTGCCGCATCCCCTGCAAAAAACAATATGGAGCAAAAAGGAGAGTAAACTATGCAGGCAATTATGGAAACACTGTTTGATGCCGTCTATCTGATCTCCGTCATTACCATCGGGGTCCGGATGATCCAGGGCAGCAAGGGAAATCGTCAATTCCGGCTGTTCGGTCTCATGGCGGTGGTGCTGGGCGCGGGCGACGCCTTCCATCTGATCCCCCGTGCGGTGGCTCTGTGCACCACGGGCCTGGAACACTATACCGTTCCGCTGGGGCTGGGCAAATGGATCACCTCGGTCACCATGACCATCTTCTATGTCCTGCTCTACTATGTGTGGCGGCAGCGGTACCGCGTACAGGGACAGAGTGGCCTCACCGCCGCGGTGTACGTCCTGGCGGGGCTTAGAATTTTCCTTTGCATGATGCCCCAGAACCAGTGGCTCAGCGCCGACGCGCCCCTCTCCTGGGGCATCTACCGCAACATTCCCTTCGCCCTGCTGGGCCTTCTGGTGATCGTGCTCTTCTACCGCAGCGCCAAGGCACAGGGGGACCGGGCCTTCCGCTGGATGTGGCTGACCATCGTGCTGAGCTTCGGCTTTTACATCCCGGTGGTGCTGTGGGCAGACGCCATCCCCATGATCGGGATGCTGATGATCCCTAAGACCTGCGCCTATGTCTGGACGGTGCTCATCGGGTACTTTGCCATGAAGCAGGAGTGCAAATAAAGGAGAATCCGGTATGAAACGATATAGCAACACGGCTTTGGTGTACGCCATCCTCGCCATGGTGGGCGGCGTATTTTATCGGGAGTTTACCAAGTTCAACGGCTTTACGGCCAGAACGACCCTCTCCATGGTACATACCCACTACTTCCTTCTGGGCATGGTATTTTTCCTGCTGCTGCTTGTGCTGGAGAAGAACTTTTCCTTCACGGGAGCCGCCACCGGGCGGGTACTGGCCGTCTATCACGTGGGTCTGAATCTGACCGCTGTGATGCTGGCCGTCCGGGGTGTGATCCAGGTGCTGGGAAACACCCTTTCCTCCGGCGTGAACGCGGCCATCTCCGGCATGGCCGGGATCGGTCATATCCTGCTCTGGGCGTCAGTCTAGTGCTGCTGCTTCTGCAAGTCAAACGCAGCGTACCGGCGGCGCAGGGATAAGAACATAAAAGATTGGAATGGGGGCTGGTGCGGTGCATCAGCCCCCTCTCTGTTCTCTTTTTTCCCAGCACAAGGGTGCAGGAACAAAACTTTCAGTTGATGGTTTCCATAAAATTATGTATGATGGATTTGAAGCAGGATCTCCGATTCCCCTCCCCATGTCATGAAAAAACGAAATCTGCCCGGCCGTGTGGCAGGGGGGCTTTCTCCACTCGCCAAAAGAAATGTCCTTTGCCCTGACTGCTGCACCTGGAGCGTTGTCTGCGTAAGGAGGAACGCCAAATGGAAGGAGCGAAGTTTCCAGCCATGCTGCGGGAGCATTGGCACTTGATTCCCCTGGCGATTGGCATACTGCTGCTGCTCGGCGCCATTCTGAATTGGAATTGGCTCTGCGATCCCACCGGCAAGCCCGAGTCCCATCGCTATAGCCGCGGCTCCCGGCGGGCGATCTTTTTCCTGTTGGGGATCGTGCTGATCGTGTCCAGCCTCTGGCGCTGTCTGCTGACGCTGTAAGGGCAGATCCGCCGGGGTTGGCGCATGCCGCAGACAAGCTCTGCGGTACCGATCGAATCACAACGAACACCATTCAGCGAGGTTATCATGATCGAAATCAAAGGAAAATACAACGAGGCCAAGATCTTCACCGACGTGGTGGACAGCGCCTCCATCGCACAGGTCCAGGAGCTGTGCCATCAGGAATTTGCGGCGGGCAGCCGCATCCGGCTCATGCCCGACATCCACGCCGGCGCGGGGTGCACCATCGGCACCACCATGACCATCACCGACAAGGTGGTGCCCAATCTGGTGGGGGTGGACATCGGCTGCGGCATGGAGACCGTGCGCATCCGGGAACGCCGGCTGGAGCTCCAAAAGCTGGACAAGCTGATCTATGAGAAGATCCCCTCCGGCTTCTCCATCCGGGACAAGGCCCACCGCTATTGCAGCGAGATCGACCTGGGTGAGCTGTGCTGTGCCCGCCACGTGGACCTTCTGCGGGCGGAAAAGAGCATCGGCACCTTGGGCGGCGGGAACCACTTCATCGAGGTGGACCGGGATGACGAGGGAAACCTCTATCTCGTGGTCCATTCGGGCAGCCGTCATCTGGGCGTGGAGGTGGCCAGCTACTATCAGGAAGAGGGCTACAAGGTCCTCAACCACACGGACGACGCCTCTCTCCAGGCCCTGGTCGCGCAGATGAAGGCAGAGGGCCGGGAGAAAGAGATCCAGAAAGAGCTGAAAAAGCGTAAGAATCTCAAGCAGGCCAGCATTCCCAAGGCCCTGGCCTATGTGTCCGGGGCGCTGTTTGAGCAGTACATCCACGATATGAAGCTCGTCCAGCACTTTGCCATGCTCAACCGGCAGGCCATCATGGATGAGATCATCAAGGGCATGAAGCTCCACGTGGAGGAGCAATTCACTACCATCCACAACTATATCGACACCGACGCCATGATCCTGCGGAAGGGGGCCGTGTCCGCCAAGGCAGGGGAACCGCTGCTCATCCCCATCAACATGCGGGACGGAAGCCTCCTCTGTGTCGGCAAGGGCAACGAGGACTGGAACTGCTCCGCCCCCCACGGGGCAGGCCGCCTGATGAGCCGGGCGGACGCCAAGCAGTCTTTCACCGTGTCCGAGTTCAAAAAGCAGATGGCAGAGGTCTACACCACCTCGGTGAGCAAGGCCACCCTGGACGAGTGCCCCATGGCCTACAAGGGGATGCAGGACATTCTGGACAACATCGGCCCCACCGCGGATGTGGTAAAAATCATCCGCCCCATCTACAACTTCAAGGCCGGGGATGAGGAAGCGGTGAGGTGATGGAGCGGATTCTGGTCATCGGCTGCCCGGGGGCGGGAAAGAGCACCTTTGCCCGGGCCCTGCGGGATCTGACCGGCCTGCCCCTTCACTACCTGGACCAGATCTGGCACCGGCCGGATGGGACGCAGATCTCCCCTTCCGCATTTGACGCGCGTCTGTCCGAGATCCTCCGCCAGAAACGCTGGATCGTGGACGGCAACTATTTGCGCACGCTGGAGCTCCGGCTGCGGCACTGCGACACGGTATTCCTGCTGGATTATCCCCCTTCGGTCTGCCTGAGGGGAGCCGCATCCCGCATCGGCATGCCCCGTGAAGATCTCCCCTGGGTGGAGGAGACCTTTGACCCGGAGTTCCGGCAGTGCATCGAGGACTTCCCCCAGACGCAGCTGCCGCAGATCTACGCCCTTTTGGAACGGTACCAGGCAGGAAAGACGGTCTTTGTGTTCCGCCGCCGAGCGGAGGCCAGCCAATGGCTCCGCCATCAAACTGGGCCCCACTGCCCCAAATAAAAGAGAAGCCCCCCATCCTGTGCCGGTCAGCCGGTGGCACAGGACGGGGGGCTTTGTCGTTTAACCGGAGGGGCGAAGAATCCCCTTTCTTGTGCAAATTTTATACTTGACTTTATCAAGTATATGGTCTATATTTGATCTTGTCAAATAAATGGAGGTGATCCCTTGTACAGCGACTCCTTTGCCTTTTCTATCTCCGTACTACGAAAGCACTTTGTCGCCTACTGCTCCGAGAGAATGGCGGAGCTGGGCGTCACCTACAGTCAGCTCTTCATCCTCATCTATATCGGCAAGCGGCGGCAGTGCTCGCCAAAAGAGATCTCCGAATCCCTCAAGCTGGACGCCGGGCAACTGAACCGGACCCTCTCCAAGCTGATTGAGCACGGTTTTGTGGACCAGCGCAAGAACCCCATGGACCGGAGAGCCAATATCGTATGCCTGACCGAGCGCGGCAGCACGGTCTTCGCGGCCAGCCGCTCCCTCTTTGCCGAGTGGGATGAACAGGTCCTCTCTCCCCTGGACGAAAACAGCCGACACCTGCTGATCGACCTTTTGAAGCAGATCACATTTTCTATGAATCACCACACGGAGGAATCAAATCATGAATAAACTCAATGCCTTTCTCGCGCTCCTGTCCGGAAACTTTGACAATGCGGAGCAGTTTGAAGCCAAAAAAGCGGACCAGCCCGACTTTCCCTACGCCCGGCATGTGAACACCGTCTGCAACGACAAGATCTCCCACCTGCCGGCCGATTTCCAGGGGGCCTTCCTGCTGGAGGAGAGCTACTACACCGCCAAGGGGAACACCCACGCTACCCCGCACCTGTTCCTCTTCACTGAGGAGGATGGCGGCATCCGGCTGACCTCTTACGAGATCCCCGCCGGCTATGACAAAAACACCTTTACCTATCAGAATCTCCAGGAGATCGACTTCCGGGATCTGAAGCAGTCGGAGAAATTCACCCCCGCCCTGTATGTGGAGAAGGACGGTGTGTGGGAGGGCGGCAGCGTCAGCATGTTTTCCCCCGTGCTGAAATTCACCCTGTTCGAGCGCTTCTCGTCCCAGTGCCTGGAGGTCAGTGAGAGCATGGAGGTCAACGGCAAAAAGACCTTCGGGTATGATGAACCCATCCTCTACAAGCGCGCCGACTGATCCCCTCCCCTCTCTTTGATCTCTTCCCCTCTCTTTTTTGCAAGCCTGCCAGAGGGCCCGGCAGAACCCGGGCGCTCTGGCAGGCCTTTTTCTCGTCCCGCCGGCGGATAGAATAAATTTACGCCCCTGTTTACAGGTCCGCCCATATATCCTAAAATAGAAGTCCATACCACTTGGAAAGGAGCCATTCCCCCTATGGATATCTGGGAACGCATGTACCTGGCCGCACGGGAGCAGTATCACCCCACCCAGCTCTCCCCCTTCCTCTACGCCCACCATGTGGCCGCCGCCGTGGAGAGCGGAGACGGATGCATCTATACCGGCTTCTGTATCGAGAGCGCCTGCGGCGTCATGGACCTGTGCGCGGAACGGACCGCCGCACTCCACATGTACCTGAGCAGCGGGCAGACGCTGATCCGGCGGGTCCTCGCCTTCCGGGAGGCACCCCCCACAGAGGGCAGCGGGATGCCCTGCGGAGCCTGCCGGGAATTTCTGATGCAGCTCAATCCGCAAAATCGAGACGCCGAGATCCTCGTGGACTATGCCAGCCGCCGCACGGTGCGCCTGGAAGAGCTGATCCCCGACTGGTGGGGCTGGAAGCGCTGACCTTCCCCCCCTTTCGGCATTCCGCACGAAAACCCATCCCGGAGCACCCGGAAATTATATTGCGGATGTTGGAATTTCCCTTGACAAGAGGGGCAAAATCAGGTATCATCTTTTGTGTTGTAAAGCTCACGAACTTTACAAAGTGCCCAACCTTTACAAACCGGTTCTCAGAAGGAGGTCACAGAATGAAAAACCAGGCGTACCGCATGGCGATGCTGTTCGATTTTTACGGCGACATGCTCACGGACCGCCAGAAGGAATTCTATGACCTCTATTACAATGAAGACCTCTCCCTGGCCGAGATCGCCGAGAACTACGGCATCACCCGCCAGGGCGTCCGGGACGTGATCGTCCGGGCCGAGGCCATTCTGACCGAACTGGAGGACAAGACCGGGATCATCCGGCGCTTCCACAAGATGCAGGAGCAGTTCACCGACATTCAGACCGCCGTGGACCGCATCCGGCAGATCAACGAGGAGCGCCGCTATTACGATAACGGGATTGAGGGCAGCTGCAACGACATCCAGTCCATCCTGGACCAGCTCAGGCAGGAGTAATCTATGGCTTTTGAAGGACTCACCGAAAAACTATCCGCGGCGTTCAAGAAGCTGCGCGGCAAGGGCCGCCTCACCGAGGCCGACGTCAAGGAGGCCATGCGCGAGATCCGGGTTGCCCTGCTGGAGGCCGACGTCAACTTCAAGATCGTCAAGCAGTTCGTCGCCACGGTCACCGAGCGCGCGGTGGGCTCCGACGTACTGGAGAGCCTCACCCCCGCCCAGATGATCGTCAAGATCGTCAACGAGGAACTCACCAACCTGATGGGCAGCGAGGCTGCCAAGCTCAATATCTCCCCCAAGCCCCCCACCGTGGTCATGCTGGTGGGTCTCAACGGCGCGGGTAAGACCACCAACGGCGCCAAGCTGGCCGGCTACATGAAAAAGCAGCACGGCAAGCGTCCCCTTCTGGTGGCCTGCGACACCTTCCGCCCGGCGGCCATCACCCAGTTGGAAGTGGTGGGCGGTCAGCTGGACGTCCCCGTCTTCCAGATGGGGCAGATCGATCCCATCGACATCGCCAAGGCGGGCATCGAACACGCCCGCAAGCACGGCAACGACATCGTATTCATCGATACCGCCGGCCGGCTCCACGTGGACGAAGAGCTCATGGAGCAGCTTAAGGACATGAAGGCCGCCATCTCCCCCGACGAGATCCTGCTCATCGTGGACGCCATGATCGGTCAGGACGCCGTCAACGCAGCCAAGACCTTTGACGAGGCGCTGGACATCACCGGCGTCATGCTCACCAAGCTGGACGGCGACGCCCGGGGCGGTGCAGCCCTCTCCATCAAGGCGGTCACCGGAAAGCCCATCAAGTTTGTGGGCGTGGGCGAGAAGCTGGACCAGATCGAGGTCTTCCACCCCGACCGTATGGCCTCCCGCATCCTGGGTATGGGCGATGTCCTCTCCCTGATCGAGAAGGCGCAGCAGAATTTCGACATGCAGAAGGCCGCCGAGCTGGAGCAGAAGCTGCGCAAGAACAAATTTACCCTTGCTGATTTCTATGAGCAATTGGCTCAGATCAAAAATATGGGCTCTCTGGCCGACATTACCGGCATGCTGCCCGGCGTCAACGCCAAGGCGCTGGAGGGCGCCAATGTGGACGAGCGTGCCCTGGCCCGGACCGAGGCCATCATCCTCTCCATGACCCCCGCCGAGCGGGAAAACCCCTCCCTGCTGAACAACAGCCGGAAAAAGCGCATCGCCGCCGGCTCCGGTACCCAGGTGGTGGACATCAACCGTCTGCTCAAGCAGTTTGAGATGATGCAGCAGGTGACCAAGCAGTTCTCCGGCGGACGCATGAAGCGCAAGGCCGGACTGTTCGGCAAGATGAAAGGGATGAAATTCCCCTTCTGATCCCCGTTTGGTACGCGCACATGCGCTGACCATATAGAGATGTAGAATATGTTGGAGGTGAATCTACCATGGTTAAAATCCGTCTGCGTCGTATGGGCGCCAAGAAGGCTCCCTTCTACCGCATCGTGGTCGCCGACTCCCGCTATCCCCGTGATGGCCGTTTCATCGAGGAGATCGGTACCTACAACCCCCTGACCGCTCCCGCCGAGCTGAAGGTGGACGCCGAGCGCGCTCAGGCTTGGATCAAGACCGGCGCTCAGCCCACTGAGACCGTTAAGGCCCTGCTGAAAAAAGCCGGCGCCCTTTAATGGAGGTCCTTGGCCGCATGAAGGAACTGCTCACTTATATCGCCCGTAATCTGGTGGATCACCCCGACGCGGTGGCGGTCTCCGAGCACGAGGGCGATGGCGAGACCATCCTGGAACTCCGGGTCGCTCCGGAAGACATGGGTAAGGTAATCGGCCGTCAGGGCCGCATCGCCAAAGAAATCCGCACGCTGATGCGTTCGGTGGCCCAGCGTCAGGGCGGCAAGGTCTCGGTTGAGATCGTCGACTAACAAAAACGGCGGGGACTCCCCCGCTGTTTTTTTGTATCCAAACGCAAGGAGGAAAACCACCATGAAAAGCCAGTTTCTCGAAGCCGGACAGATCGTGAACACCCACGGCATCCAGGGCGAGGTGAAGATCGTCCCCTGGTGCGACTCCCCCGAGTTTCTCTGCGGCTTTGATACCTTTTATATTGACGGCGCGCCGGTGAAGGTCCGCGCCGCCCGGGCCCACAAGGGCAATGTCCTGGCCCGGCTGGAGGGCGTGGAGGATGTGAACGCCGCCATGCGCCTGAAAAGTAAGATCGTGGAGATCGACCGCTCCGGGATCGTGCTGCCCGAGGGCCGCCACTTCATCGCCGACCTCATCGGACTCACCGTGATCGACGACGACACCGGGGCCTCCATCGGCGTCATTGACGAGGTCCTCACCCCGCCCGCCCACGAGGTCTATGTGGTCAAGGGCGAAGGCAAGACCTATATGATCCCGGCGGTGGACGCCTTCCTCCGGGGCACCAACGTGGACGAGGGCTGGGTCCGGGTCCACCTGATCGAAGGGATGGAGGGCTAAATGTACCGCATCGATATCCTGACCCTGTTTGATCAGACCGTGGGCGACATGATGAACGAGTCCATCCTGGGCCGGGCCCAGGAGCGGGACCTCATCCGCATCGAGGCCCACCAGATCCGGGACTACACCCTCAACAAGCAAAAGCAAGTGGACAACTACCCCTACGGGGGCGGCCGGGGGGCGGTCATGCAGGCCGATCCTCTCTTCCGCTGCTGGGAGCACGCCAAGGCCCTGGGTGAGGGGCCGGTGCGCACCATCTACCTCTCCCCCTGCGGCAAGACCTTTACCGAGGCTGACGCCCGCCGGCTCAAGGAGGAGTACAACCACCTGATCCTGGTCTGCGGCCACTACGAGGGCATCGACGAGCGCTTCATCGAGGAGTGCGTGGACGAGGAGATCAGCCTGGGCGATTTCGTTCTCACCGGCGGCGAGCTGCCCGCCATGTGCGTGGCCGACGCAGTGGCCCGCCTGGTCCCCGGCGTGCTGGCCGACCCCGAGTGCTTTGAGGATGAGAGCCACTGGAACGGCATGCTGGAGTACCCCCAGTACTCCCGCCCCGAGGAGTGGCACGGCCGCAAGGTTCCGTCCATCCTCCTCTCCGGGCACCATGCCAACATCGCAAAGTGGCGGCGCAAGCAGTCCATCCTCCGCACCCGAGACCGGCGCCCTGATCTCTACGCCAAGCTGGATCTGAGCTCCAAGGCCGACCAGAAGCTGCTCCGGGAGATCGCCGAGGAGGAGCGCCAGCGTCTGGAGACCGCTTCAGACCCGGCGGAGCCCGATTCCCAGGCATAGCGTACCCGATCTCGGCGCCTTTCCCTTTACTTTTTCCGCCCGGCATGATACAATGGCTCCATACTCCGAAATATAATTTTCGAAATGATATCAAGGAATGGTTCACATGAGTTTTAAAATCATTGTTGACAGCTGCTGCGACCTCACCCCCGCGCTGCTGCACAATTCCGCCTTTTGTAAGGTCCCCCTTACGATTCAGGTCGGGCCCCATACCTTTGTGGATGACGACACCTTCGATCAGGCCAACCTGCTCTGGCGGATGAAGGAGAGCGAGGAGGCCCCCAAGACCTCCTGCCCCTCCCCCGCTGCCTATCTGGAGGCCTTTGACTGCGGGGCGGACGACATCTATGTGGTTACCCTCTCCGCCCTTCTCTCCGGCTCCCACAACAGCGCGGCGCAGGCCCGGCTCATGTTCCTGGAGGATCATCCCGGGGTGCACATCCACATCTTCAACTCCTGCTCCGCCTCTTCCGGCGAGGTGCTGGTGGCCCTCAAGGTGCTGGAGCTGGCCCAGTCCGGTCTGGACTTCAACGCCGTGGTCCAGCAGACCTCCCGCTTCATCAACGAGATGGAGACCCTGTTCGTGCTGGAGACCCTGGATAACTTGCGGAAAAACGGGCGCCTGACCCGTCTTCAGAGCCTAGTCACCGGGACCCTGAAGATCAAGCTGCTCATGGGCGCCACGCCGGAGGGCGAGATCTGCAAGCGCGGGCAGGCCCTGTCCATGAAGCAGGCCCTCTCCAAGATGGTGGAACTCATGGCCAAGGATCCGGCCCACAGCGGGCGGACCCTCTGCATCACCCACTGCAACTGTCTGGAGCGTGCCTTCCAGCTCAAGGAGATGGCGCTGAAGAGCTGCAAATTCGGTGAAATCCTCATCTGCGAGACCGGTGGAATCTCCACGGTCTACGCCAATGACGGCGGCATTGTGGCCGCCTATTGATCAGCCGGTCAGCGGGCTGCTCTGTCGGAACGGGACAGAGCGGCCCGCTCTCTTTTTCTCCTGGGCGGGGACTTGACTTTTCCAAACGCAGACGGTACGATAGTATCACCAACTTTTTCCGGGAGGTTTTTACAGATGGAACTTCAGGACTGTATCCGAACCCGCCGCAGCGTGCGGAAATTTACCGATGAGCCGGTCAGCCATGCCCTGTTGGAGCAGGTCATTTCTCTGGCTGCCTGGGCGCCGTCTTGGAAAAACACGCAGATCAGCCGCTACATCGCCATTGAGGACCCGGCGGCCCTCCAAACGATCTGTGAGAAATATGCCGCTTTCAACGGCCGCATCATCGGCGGATGCAAGACCCTGATCGCCCAGACCTTTGTGAAAAACCGCTCCGGCTTTGAGCGGGACGGCTCCTTCTCCACCGACCGGGAGGGGGGCTGGCAGTACTATGACTGCGGCATCGCCGCCCAGACCCTGTGTCTGGCCGCCCATGACCTGGGCCTCGGCACCGTGATCATGGGTATCTTTGACCGCAAGGGGCTGGAGGAATTCCTCCAGATCCCGGAGGATCAGGAGCTGATGGCCCTGATCGTCATCGGTCATCCCGACGGCGAGGCCGTCGCCCCCAAGCGCAAGGATGTGGAGACCCTCCTCTCCTACCGCTGATCGAAACAAAAACATGCCCGCAGGGCCCGCTGTCTGCTCACCGGAGCAGGCGGCGGGCCCTGTTCTGTCTTCCCCCCGCCTTGACGGCGCTTTTCCCCTCAGGTATACTGTTCTTACTCATTTTCGCAAGTTTGTAATGAAATTTAAGGTGGTAGCAAATGGATCTCTGTAATCTGAAAGACATCAAGGCCCTGCTGGCGCGGCACGGCTTTCACTTCTCCAAGTCCATGGGACAGAACTTCCTCATCGAGAGCTGGGTGCCCCAGCAGATCGCCGAGGCCTCCGGTGCGGGCCCGGGGGTGGGCGTGATCGAGGTTGGCCCCGGCATCGGCCCCCTCACCGTCCAGCTGGCCCAGCGCGCCGACAAAGTGGCCGCCGTTGAGCTGGACAAGAGCCTCCTCCCCATCCTGTCGGAGACTCTGGCCGACTTCCCAAATGCAGAGGTCATCCCCGGGGATGTGATGAAGCTAGACCTGCGCGCCCTGGCGGAATCCCATCTGGCGGGGCTCACCCCCATGGTGTGCGCCAACCTCCCCTACAACATCACCACACCGGTGATCACCTCCTTCCTGGAGGCGGGGTGCTTCTCCGCCATCACCGTCATGATCCAGCGGGAGGTGGCCCGGCGGATCTGCGCCGCCCCCGGCTCCTCCGACTACGGCGCGTTCTCCGTGTTCTGTCAGTACTACGCTGAAACCGAGCTCCTCTTTGACGTGCCCCCGGAGTGCTTCCTCCCTGCGCCCAAGGTGACCTCCGCCGTGGTGCGTCTGGTCCCCCGGAAGACCCCTCCCCAGACGCTGGTGGACGATAAGACCTTCTTCCGGGTGGTCAAGGCCGCCTTTGCCCAGCGCAGAAAGACCTTACTGAACAGCTTAAGCAGCAGCGGAGGCTACTCTAAGGATCTCTTACGCTCTGTTTTGGCGGAATGCGGGCTGGAAGAGACCATCCGAGGCGAACGCCTCGGAATTGATGCCTTTGCGGAGCTGGCTTTCCGCCTGCAAAGCAATTCCAAACAGTCTTAAGGTAATTCTTAGTATCTATTTTTACTATTTAAGGTGCTCCATCTACCCCTTTTTACTCTCTTTAGTGCGGTAGAGAAAAAGAGCTTGTTTTTTCTCCCCCAATCCTGTAAAATAAAACCAAAGCATTTTCGAGGGGGTATTCTCTATGGCACCTACGAAGAATCGTGCGGTCCTGGACTGGATCGCTGATATGGCCGCAATGACCCAGCCCGATCAGATGGTCTGGATCGACGGCAGTCAGGAACAGATCGACGCGCTCCGGGCCCAGGCCTGCGCCACGGGCGAGCTGGAAAAGCTGAACGAGGAGCTTTTGCCCGACTGCTACCTGCACCGCACCGCAGTTAACGATGTGGCCCGCGTGGAGGACCGCACCTTTATCTGTTCCCGCCGGGAAGAGGACGCGGGCCCCACCAACCACTGGATGGCGCCCGATGAGATGTACGCCAAGCTCCGCCGCCTCTATACCGGCGCCATGAAGGGGCGCACCATGTACATCATCCCCTACTCCATGGGCGTGGTGGGCTCTCCCTTTGCCCAGTACGGCATCGAGCTGACCGACTCCATCTATGTGGTGCTCAATATGTGCATCATGACCCGGGTGGGCAACGCCGTTCTGGAGGCGCTGGGCGACTCCCCCGACTATGTCAAGGGACTCCACGCCAAGGCGGACCTGGACCCGGAAAACCGCTACATCGTCCACTTCCCCGAGGACAACACCATCATGTCGGTCAACTCCGGCTACGGCGGGAACGTGCTCCTGGGCAAGAAGTGCTTCGCCCTGCGCATCGCCTCCTACCTGGGCCGGAAGCAGGGCTGGATGGCCGAGCACATGCTCATCCTGGGCGTGCAGAATCCGGCGGGCGAAGTCCGCTACCTGGCCGCCGCCTTCCCCTCCGCCTGCGGCAAGACCAACCTGGCCATGCTCATCCCGCCCGAGCACTACCGGAAGGCGGGCTGGAAGGTCTGGTGTGTGGGCGACGACATCGCCTGGATCCGCGTGGGCGAGGATGGCCGCCTGTGGGCCATGAACCCGGAGAACGGCTTCTTCGGCGTGGCGCCCGGCACCAACGAGAAGTCCAACCCCAACGCCCTGCACACCACCCAGCGGGGCACCATCTTCACCAACGTGGTACATAACCTGGACAACAACACCGTGTGGTGGGAGGGTCTGGACAAGAATCCGCCCGAGCACGCAGTGGACTGGAAGGGAAATCCCTGGAACGGCAAGACCTCTTCGGAGAAGGGCGCCCACCCCAACAGCCGCTTCACCGCGCCCGCCCGGAACTGCCCCTGCATCTCCCCTGAGTTTGAGAATCCCCACGGCGTGCCCCTCTCCGCCATCGTCTTCGGCGGACGCAGAGCCCGGACCGCTCCCCTGGTCTACCAGGCCCGGGATTGGGAGCACGGCGTGTTTGTGGGCTCCATCATGGCCTCTGAGACGACGGCGGCGGCCGCCGGTGCCGTGGGCGTGGTCCGCCGGGACCCCATGGCCATGCTCCCCTTCTGCGGCTATCACATGGGGGACTACTGGCAGCACTGGCTGGATATGGAGCAGTGCACCGACGCCGCCAAGCTCCCCAAGATCTTCAATGTCAACTGGTTCCGCACCGATGACGAGGGCCATTTCCTCTGGCCCGGCTTCGGCGACAACCTGCGGGTGCTGGAGTGGATCATGAAGCGCTGCTTCGATGAGGTGGACGCCGACGAGACCCCCCTGGGCTATGAGCCCCGGCCCGAGGACATCGATCTGGAGGACTCGGGCGTCGATCTGGAGACCCTGCGGGGCCTGCTCTCGGTGGACCGGGACCTGTGGCTGGAGGACGTGGCGGCCATCCGCTCCTTCTACGCCAAATTCGGCGATAAGCTCCCCCCGGTACTCGCCCAGGAACTGGATGCCCTGGAAGCGCGGCTGAAATAATTGACCTGGCCCGCCATATGGATCATATGGCGGGCCTTTTGTTAAACCATTTATTTTAAACTAATGAGGTTAAATTTTAGTTGTCAATTCCGTCAAAATGTTGTATGGTATAAGGGTAGAGAAATCTGACTTCCCGGCGTTCCATGGTCCAACCAGCAGGGCCGCCCGGAAGCAAGGAGGAGCGTCTATGTTAGAGCAGTCCTATTTTGCCAAGGCCGACGAGCTCATTGCCCGCTACGGCAGGCAGCCAAGCGCGATCATTCCGGTCTTGGAGGACATTCAGGAAGCCTATCGCTATATTCCCCGTGAGCTTCTGACCTATGTGGCCGACGCGCTGGGGATCAAAGAATCCAAGGCATACAGTATTGCCACGTTCTACAAGAACTTTTCCTTTGAGCCCAAGGGAAAGTACGTCATCAAGGTCTGTGATGGGACCGCCTGCCACGTCCGGCACTCCGCGCCCATTCTGGCCGCTATGCAGAAGGAACTGGGCCTGAGCGCCCAGAAGCACACCACAGACGACATGCTCTTTACGGTGGAGACGGTCTCCTGCCTGGGCGCCTGCGGCCTGGCTCCCACGCTGACCGTCAACGACGAAGTACATCCCAAAATGACGCCCGAAAAAGCGGTGGCCCTGCTGCAGGAACTGAGAGGTGAAGCCCAATGAGGATGGAAGATCGCAATTCCCTTCTGGAGCGCCGGGAGACGGCGCAGCAGGCCCTGAGCGCCTATCGCTGCCGCATCCTGGTCTGTGCCGGCACTGGCTGTATCGCCTCCGGCTCCCAGGTCATCGCCGAGACCATGCGGAAGCTCTGTCAGGATCTGCCCAATGTGGAGGTGGAGTGCTGCGGACACGTGCCCCACATCGGCATCGCCAACACCGGCTGTCAGGGCATCTGTGAGCTGGGTCCCCTGGTGCGGATCGAGCCCTATCACTATCAGTACGTCAAGGTGAAACCCGAGGACTGCGCCGAGATCGTGGAAAAGACCGTCTGCCGGGGCGAGCCGGTGGAGCGCCTCTTCTACGAGAGCCAGAACGGCAAGACCTGCCCCAAGCCCGAGGACATCCCCTTCATGGCAGGACAGACCCGGGTGGTGCTGGAGCACTGCGGCAACATCGACGCCGTCTCTCTGGACGAGTACATCGCTGTGGGCGGATACGACGCCCTGAGCAAGGCCCTCTTCGATATGACCCCCGATCAGGTCATCCAGGAGGTGGACCGCTCCGGCCTGCGGGGCCGCGGCGGCGGCGGCTTCCCCACCGGTACCAAGTGGAAGCAGGTGGCCGCCCACACGGAGGCCCCTGTCAAATACGTGGTCTGCAACGGCGACGAGGGCGATCCGGGCGCCTTCATGGACGGCTCGGTCATGGAGGGTGATCCCTATAAACTCATCGAGGGCCTGACCATCGCGGGCTATGCGGTGGGGGCCACGGAGGGCTATATCTATGTCCGTGCCGAGTACCCCAACTCGGTCTCCCGCCTGCACTATGCCATCGCCCAGGCGGAGGCGGCCGGTCTGCTGGGCGAGAACATTCTGGGCAGCGGCGTCACCTTCCATCTCCATGTGAACCGGGGCGCCGGGGCCTTTGTCTGCGGCGAAGGCAGCGCCCTGACCGCCTCCATCGAGGGCAACCGGGGCATGCCCCGGACCAAGCCGCCCCGCACCGTGGACCACGGCCTCTGGGAGCAGCCCACCGTGCTCAACAATGTGGAGACCTATGCCAACGTCCCCAACATCGTCCTCCGAGGGGCCGACTGGTTCCGCACCATCGGCTCGGACAACAGCCCCGGCACCAAGACTTTCTCCATCACCGGCTCCATCGCCAACACCGGCCTGATCGAAGTGCCCATGGGCACCACCCTCCGGGAGATTATCTATGACATCGGCGGCGGCATCAAGGGCGGCGGCGATTTCAAGGCGGTCCAGATCGGCGGTCCCTCGGGCGGCTGCCTTACCCGGGAGCACCTGGACGTGGGCCTGGACTTCGACACGGTGAAAAAATATGACGCCATCGTGGGCTCCGGCGGCCTGGTGGTCATGGACGAGCACACCTGCATGGTGGAAGTGGCCCGCTTCTTCATGAGCTTCACCCAGCGGGAGAGCTGCGGAAAATGCTCCCCCTGCCGCATCGGCACCAAGCGGATGCTGGAGATTCTGGAGCGCATCGTGGCCGGAAAGGGTACGCTGGAGGACCTGGACAAGCTGGAGGAGATCGCCGAGTTCGTCCGCAAGAATTCCCTCTGCGGCCTGGGCAAGAGCGCGCCTCTGCCCGTCATCAGTACCCTCAAGCGCTTCCGCAAAGAGTATGAAGAGCACATCGTGGACCACAAGTGTGCCGCCCACGTCTGCGAGGCCCTCAAGCAATACAAGGTAGACCCGGACAAGTGCATCGGCTGCACCAAGTGCGCCCGCAACTGTCCGGTGGAGGCCATTTCCGGTACGGTCAAACAGCCCCACGCCATCGACCCGGACAAGTGCATCAAATGCGGCACCTGTCTGTCCGGCTGTCCGGTGGGTGCGATCTACGTGGATTAAGGGAGGAAATCACTGCTATGAGTTTGCTGCACGTTACCATCGACGGCATCCCCGTCGAGGTAGAAAAGGGCACGACCATCCTGGAGGCGGCCGAGCGGGTCGGGGTCAAGATCCCCACCCTCTGCCACATCAAGGGTCTCATGCCCGACGGCTCCTGCCGGATCTGTACGGTGGAGATCCAGAACCGGGGCCGGTCCAAAATGGACACCGCCTGTTCCGCCCACTGCTCCGAGGGGGATGCCATCCTGACCCGGAGCGAGGCCGTGGTGAAAGCCCGGCGGGGCATTCTGGACATGCTCCTCTCCAACCACCCCACCAACTGTTTCTCCTGCCCCTCCAACGGCGAGTGCAAGCTCCAGGACCTGTGCTATGAGTACGGGGTGAAGGAGACCTCCTGCCCCGGCGAGATGAGCAACCGCCCTGTGGATGACTCCAACCCCTTCTTTACCTATGATCCTAATCTGTGCATCCTGTGCCACCGGTGCGTCAACACCTGCCACAAGATCGTGGGCTGCGGCGCCATCGACACCATGGAGCGCGGCTTTGAGTCGGTCATCAGCCCGGCCTTCGGCATGCCCTGGCGGGAGAGCAACTGTGAGTCCTGCGGCAACTGTGTGGCCGCCTGTCCCACCGGCGCCCTCACCTCCAAGCGCAAGCAGAACTACCGCCCCTGGCAGGTGGAGAAAAAAGTGCTCACCACCTGTCCCCACTGCGCGGTGGGCTGTCAGTACTATCTGATGGTCAAGGACAACAAGGTCGTGGGCGTGGAGGCCGCGGACGGCCCCTCCAACCACAACACCCTCTGCGTCAAGGGCCGTTACGGCTCCTATGACTTCATCCACTCCAACGGACGTCTGACCGATCCTCTCATCAAGGATCGCTCCACCGGAGAATTCCGCAAAGCCTCCTGGGAGGAGGCGCTGGACCTGGTGGCCTCCAAGTTCCAGGCCATCAAGCGGGAGTACGGCAACGGCGCGCTGGCCGGCTTTGCCTGTTCCCGCTCCACCAACGAAGACATTTACATGCTTCAGAAGATGGTGCGCACTTGTTTCGGTAATCACAATACCGACAACTGCGCACGTGTGTGACACGCCCCCACAGTTGCCGGTCTGGCAACCACTTTGGGGTCCGGCGCGATGACCAACACCATCGCCGATGTGACCCGTGAGTCCGACGTGATTCTGCTCGTCGGCTCCAATCCCGAGGAGGCTCACCCCGTCTTCGGTATGCAGATCCGCCAGGCGCTTCAGCGCGGCGCCAAGCTGATCGTCGTCGATCCCCGCAACATCGGCCTGTCCAAGCAGGCTGCCGTCCATCTGAAACTCAAGCCCGGCACCAACGTGGCCTTCGCCAACGGAATGATGCACGTCATTCTGGAGGAGGGCCTGGAGGACCGGTCCTTCATCGAGTCGCGCACCGAGGGCTTCGAGGCCCTGCGGGATCTGGTCAAGGACTACACCCCCGAGCGGGTGGCCGAGATCTGCCACATCGATCCCGAGGATCTGCGCACCGCCGCCCGGCTCTACGCCAAGGCCGACCGGGCCCCCATCCTCTACTGCCTGGGCGTGACCGAGCACTCCAGCGGCACCGAGGGCGTAATGTCCCTGTCCAACCTGGCCATGCTGGTGGGCAAGCTGGGCCGTCCCGGCTGCGGCGTCAATCCCATCCGCGGACAGAACAACGTCCAGGGCGCCTGCGACATGGGCGCCTCCCCCACCGACTTCCCCGGCTATCAGAAGGTGACCAACCCCGAGGTGCGGGCCAAATTCGAGCAGGCCTGGGGGGTCTCCCTCCCCGCCGAGCCGGGCATGTTCGCCACCGACTGCTTCCCCGCCATGCTGGAGGGGACCATCCGTGGCCTGTTCATCTTCGGTGAGGACCCCATGCGCACCGATCCCGACACCAACCACGTCCGCCGCGCCCTGAGCGCGCTGGACTTCCTGGTGGTGGATGAGCTCTTCCTCACCGAGACCGCCAAGCTGGCCGACGTGGTCCTGCCCGGCATCAGCTACGCCGAGAAGGAAGGCACCTTCACCAACACCGAGCGGCGGGTCCAGCGGGTCCGCAAGGCGGTCCCCAGCCCGGGGAATGCCAAGCCCGACACCTGGATCTTCACCGAGCTCATGAACCGGATGGGATATCCCCAGCCCCACCTCACCCCCGCTCAGATCATGGAGGAGATTTCCTCCCTGACGCCCAGCTACGGCGGCATCAGCCACGCCCGGCTGGACAGCGAGGAGCTCCACGGCCAGGGTCTCCAGTGGCCCTGCCCCTCGCCGGAACATCCCGGCACCCCCATCCTCCACGTGGGACAGTTCAGCCGCGGACGGGGCCTCTTCGCCCCCTACGCCTACGTCCCCTCCATGGAGCTGCCCGATGAGAGCTATCCCTTCCTCCTGATGACGGGACGCATCCTCTACCACTACAACGCCTGCGCCATGACGGACAAGACGCCCGAGATCGTGGAGATCGCCGGCGGCTCCTTCCTGGAGCTCAACGACCAGGACGCCAGACGCCTGGGCATCGCCGACGGCGACACCATCCGTGTCTCCTCCCGCCGGGGCACCATCGAGACCACGGCCCGGGTCAGCGGCAAGACCTCCCCCGGCGAGTGCTGGATGCCCTTCCACTACCTGGAGGGGAACTGCAACTGGCTGACCAACGCGGCGCTGGACCGCATCGCGCGGGCCCCCGAGTACAAGGTCTGCGCCATCCAGATCACAAAGGCATAACTATCAACCCACCCTGGGCGGCCACGGGAGTTTCCATGGCCGCCCCCCCAGCGTGTCGAAAAACTTCGACACGCTTCTCAAAAATGCAGGCATTTTTTCGAGGGGATACAGGCCACCGCATGCACTCGCTGACACTCGTACACTTGTGGCCTGAGCAGAGTGTTTTCCGACGTACACGCCGCCGGAAAACACAATTTGACTCTCTTCCGCCGTCTGCGGACGGCGGAACTCTGCGAGGCTCTTGCAGCACTGATCGCAGCAGTACACCTTTTGACCGTCTGTGGGTGGCCACGGGAGTTCCCATGGCCGCCCCTTTTTTCTACGAGGATTTTGTATGACTGACGCTCTCTCTGTTTTGTGCGACGTGGTCCACGTCTCCCGTTCCACCGACACCCCTGGGCAGGACGAGGTGGTGGTCGAGCACCCCCTTCGGGTGGAGATCGACGGGACCGACTCCCTCCTCCTCTCCTGTTCCCCCGCCCACCTGGAGGAGCTGGTGACCGGGAACCTCTTCTGCCGGGGCTATCTGTCGTCGGCCGGGGAGCTGCATACCCTCTCCTTCTCCCCTGACCGGCACACCGCCTATGTGACGCGTACCCCCGCGGCCGCGCCCTCAGCCCCGGACCGTCCGGAGGACATCCGCCTGCCCGCCTCGGCGGCCTACGCCATCATGGGACGGAACCTGAGTGCCTCCGCTCTCTTCCAGCGCACCGGCGGGGTACACTGCGTGTCCCTCTCCCTCCCGGACAGTTCTCTCATCTCCCGGGAGGATCTGGCCCGACACAACGCCGTGGACAAGATCATTGGGCACGCCCTGCTCCACCATATCCCCCTGTGCCGCTGTGTTCTGGCGGTCAGCGGGCGCCTCTCCGCCGATATGATGGAAAAGGCCGCCCGGGCCGCCATCCCCATCGTGCTCTCCAAGGGGGCCCCCACCGACCGGGCCATCCAGCTGGCCCGCGCCCACGGGATCACTCTGGCGGGCTTCATCCGCGGGGAGCGGATGAACCTCTACGCCTGCCCGGAGCGCATCGATCCCGCCCGTTAGCACCGCTTTCTCCCCCGATTCATAGGATGGGCTAAAAGGAGGTCTGTTCCTATGCCCATCATTTATCTCTCCCCCTCTACCCAGGAGAACAACCTGTATGTCACCGGGGGCACCGAAGAGGAGTGGATGAACCGTCTGGCCGACGCCATGGTCCCCTACCTCTCGGCCAGCGGCATCCGCTATGTCCGCAATACGCCGGATATGACCGCCCTCTCCTCCATCCGAGCTTCCAACGCCGGGACCTATGACCTGCACCTGGCCCTCCACTCCAACGCGGCGCCGGAGGGGCGCTATGGACAGGTCCGGGGCGTGCTGGTCTTTTACTTCCCCGGCAGTATCCAGGGCCAGGAGGCTGCCAATCTGATTGCCGATAACCTGAAGACAGTCTACCCCCTCCCCAACAAGGTCCGGGCGGAGCCCACCACCTCCATCGGCGAGGTGCGGCGGGTCCGGGCCCCCTCCGTATTCCTGGAGCTGGGATATCACGACAACCCCGACGACGCGGCCTGGGTCAAGGGCAATCTGGACGCCATCGCCCGCAGCATCGTGCTGGCTCTGACCGAGTACTTCTCCCTCCCCTTCCTGGAGCCACAGCCCCCCAGACCGGCGGTGGTGGATGTGAACTGGGGCTATCTCAACATCCGGGACCGCCCGGACACCGCCTCCTCCGTCCTGGCCAAGGCCTACGACGGCGCGCCCCTTACCGTTCTAGGGCAGTGGCAGGACTGGTATTCCGTCCGGTTTGACGGGATGGTGGGATGGGCCAGTTCCGATTTCATTACATTGGTCTGATCGGCGTTCACAGAAAGTTCATATACCGTTTGCAAACTGTCCATCCATTTCCCGCGCAAAGCTGGTAAGATATCCTCGTCAGGAAGCAAATGACACAGAAAAAACTCCTCCTCTCTCTTCCCTCTCTTTTCTATTCACACTGTCCTGCGGCGGGGAGCAGCGGTTCCCCGTCGCAGGGGCAGACCATCTCAGCGGGCACGTCGGAGCACGTGCTTTTTCTTTTTTTATTTTTTTGCAAAAAAAGGCTTGCATTTTTCCAAATGATGTGCTAATATAATTGAGCTGTCAGCGATAAGTAATCGCGAAACGGTATGCGGCTGTAGCTCAGCTGGATAGAGTGTTTGGCTACGAACCAAAAGGTCGGGGGTTCGAATCCCTTCAGCCGTACCAAAAGAGAGATGTGACGTGAGTCATGTCTCTCTTTTGTTTTATCCTCCGTTCCCTGCCCACACGTTGCTCTTTCCAAGTATCCCCTGTATAATAGAAAAAGCGGCCCTCTCCAGGGCCGCTCCCAAGCGGATATCACCTTCTCTGTTAGAAAGGATCTGGAACTGATGGATCATATCTCCTCTGTATTTTCCTTTTTGGATGCAGGCGTCAGCCCCTGGCACGCGGCGGCGGAATCCGTCCGCCGCCTGGAGGAGGCGGGTTTTCTCCGGCTGGAGGAATCCGCTCCCTGGGCCCTCGCGCCGGGCGGCTCCTACTATGTCACCCGAAACGGCTCGGCCGTGCTGGCCTTCCGGCTCCCTGTCCAGCCCATCCGCGGCTGGCGCCTTGCCCTCTCCCACAGCGACGCCCCCACCTGGCGGGTCAAGAACACCTGTGTGGAGCAGGCCGGGTACACCAAGCTGGAGACCGAGGGCTACGGCGGTATGCTGATGGGCACCTGGCTGGACCGTCCCCTCACCCTGGCCGGACGGGTGGTGGTCCGCACAGCGGAGGGTCTGGCCAGCCGCCTGGTCTATCTGGACCGGGATCTTCTCACCATCCCCAGCGTCGCCATCCACTTTGATCGGGGCGTCAACGACGGACGCAAATGGGACCCCCAGGTGGATCTCCAGCCCCTCTACGGCGAGGCCGGCTGTCCGACCCTGCTGGAGCTGATCGCTCAAGAGGCCGGCGTCGCGCCCGCCGACATCCTGACCTGGGATCTCTGCCTGGCCGTGCGGCAGAAGGCCACCCGGATCGGACCGGACGGGGCCTTTTTCATGAGTCCCCGGATCGATGATCTGGAGTGCGCCGCCACCACCCTTCTGGGCTTCCTGGAGAGTGAGCCCCAGCCCGCTGTTGCCGGTGTGTGGGGCATGCTGGACAACGAGGAGGTGGGCTCCTCCAGCCGCCAGGGCGCGGAGGGGACCTTCCTGTCCGACACCCTTCACCGTATCCTGCACTGTCTGGGACAGGGTGCCCAGGACGCCTGGCAGATCGCCGCCAACTCCCTCATCCTCTCGGCGGACAACGGACACGCCATCCACCCCAATCATCCGGAAAAGTCCGATCCCCAGAATGCGCCCCGCATGAACGGCGGCGTGGTCATCAAGGTCAACGCCTCCCAGAAATATACCACGGACGCCGTCAGCGCCGCCCTCTTTGAGCAGATTTGCCGGGAGGCCCAGATCCCCGTCCAGCGCTTTGCCAACCGGGCCGATATGCCCGGCGGCTCCACCCTGGGCAATCTCCAGGGCCACAGCGTCTCCTCCCCCATGCTGGACATCGGCCTGGCCCAGCTGGCCATGCACTCCGCCGTGGAGACGGCCGGCACCAAGGATATCGCCCACATGACCGCCGCGGTCCGTGCCTTCTACCAGCGTCCCTTTACCTGCTGTGGGGACGGCCTCTACTCCCTCTGAGCAGGCCGTGACGCTCCATCCATACGAGGCAAATCCATGAAACACGAGTCTATTACCATCCTGCGGTATATCTCCATCTTGCAGCGCAATACCAACCGGTATTTTGATCTCACCCTGGAGCCCGATCAGATCGGCAGCGGGCAGCAGTTTTTTCTCCTGCGCATCGCGGAGCACGAGGGCATTACCATGTATGACCTGGCCAAGCTGGGACATTTCGACAAGGGCACGGTCACCAAGGCCGTGCAGAAGCTCAGTGAGCAGGGCTATGTCTATCTGGAGCCCGACCCCCACGACCGGCGGGTACGCCATCTGTATGTCACAGAGCAGGCCCGTCCCCTGATCGAACGGGTCTACCGCCTGCGGGACCACTGGACCGACTCTCTGACCCGGGAACTTCCCCCTGAGACCCAGGAGCAGCTGCTCCACACCCTGCAAATCCTGGCCGAGCGCTCCTGCCAGACCTTGGAGGAGATACAGTCCTCCGCCCCATAAACCAATTCCCCCTGCCGCTTGACTGCGGCAGGGGGAATCTTTTATGCGTTCTCTTGGAGATAAGCAGGCCTTACACCACGTCCAGGTAGGCCTTGGCCAGCTCCACCAGGTCCTGCAGGTTGACTGCGCCGTCCTGGTTGACGTCCGCCTTCTGGGCCTCGGTCCAGTTGGCATCGCCCTCCTTGGCCTGGTAGTAGTCCTGAGCCGCCGCGATGTCGTTGAGATCCAGATCGCCGTCGCCGTCCACATCGAACAGGTCGCTCACCGCCGTGTGTACCGCGGACGCAGCCGCATCCACCTGAGCCTGAACGCCGTCGTTGACCAGAACATTGCGCAGGGTGACCTGCACCTCCCCGCTCTGCTCCGTGGTGCGGACATACAGCTCCAGCATCTCCTTCAGCTCCGCCATGGCCTCCGCATCGGACAGGCCGTAGCTGAGAACCACGTCATACCGGACGCCATCCTCCAGAGCGGTCTTCTTCTGGCCCAGCAGCTGGAAGCCCTCGGCGGCCTCCAGGGCCTGGGTGTCGGTGAACATGCCCTGTCCCTGGATGTCAAAGGTCAGATGCACGGTCTTGAGCCCGGTCACATCGCCGTTGAGTGCGAAGGTGTAGGGCACGCGGGCGTTCTGGCCCGCCTTCTCCGGGCCGCTGACCGAGACGGTCACAGCGGTCTCCTCGGGCTCTTCCACGGGGGTCATGGCGGCCTCATAGGCCTTCTGCACGTCTTCCGCCGTCATCGTGCCGGTGTACACTCGGGCCAGCGCGATCTCACAGTTTGCCTGGTACTCCAGCTCGCCGCCGGAGGTGGTGTCGCCGCCCAGGAAGAGGTAGTGAGGGGGCTCCTTCATGCTGCCGGAGGCGGGAACGGAGTCCTTCAGCTCGCCGTTGAGATAGATCTTGACGTTCTCTCCGTCATAGGTACCCACGATGTGGTTCCATTCATTGGCCGCCACATCCACCTCGGGTGTCTTGTAGCTGCCGCCGATATGGGACCAGAACTGAAGGGTGTTGGTGCCGCCCTTCTGCTCGAAGCAGAAGCCGGAGACCTGCGTATTGCCCATGGGGTTGTTGTTCTTGTTGTCCAGAGGCTTATAGAAGAGCTCCACCGTGTAGTTCTTGGTGAGCTTGGCGTAGTCCTCGCTGGTCATGGAGTAGCGCAGGCCGTCGTTCTGGCCGTCAAACACAGCCACGGTGCGGTTGAGCTCCTCATCCACGCGGTAGGAGGGCTCGCCAAACACGGTCTGGGTGTGGCCGGCGGCATCGGCGCCATTGTCCTTTTCTGCAAAGTCCACGTCAAAGATGGCCTCGGCGGGATAGGTGGGCACATAACCGGCGCCGGTGGTCACGTCCTCCTCGGCCACGATGGGATTGCTGATGGCATCAAAGGAGGTCACCGCCTCCACCTGGATGGAATAGGTGGTGTTGCCATTCAGATCGGTGATCTTCACGGACATCTCGCTCTGGCGGTCCTCTTTATAGTAGTCGGAAAACACCTTGCGGACCACCTTGCTCTGATCGGCGGTGTTGGTCAGCGTGATCCAGTACTCATGGATCATGTCTGCATTGTCCCCGGTCGCCTCCGCGGCAGTGGGGAAATGCACCACCATGGAGTCGCCGGTCACATCGCTGACGGTCACCACAGACCCCTCTGCAAAGGAGGGCGCCGCGGAAGACGTGCGCTCCTCGGTGTAGGGACGCTCGCCATCGTTTCCGCCGTCAAAGACCCAGGGCTCAGACTCGTACATATACGTCCCTTCGGTCAGGTCCATCCGGTAGATCTCCACCGTGCCGTCTTCCATCACATCCACCCGCAGGGCCTGCGAGGAGTACTCCGCATCGTAGGGATAGGTAGAGGCCTGTCCGGTGACCGGGTCCACCTTGCCGCTCTCATTTTCGAAATAGGCGCCGATGGTGCTGTCCTGAATGGCAGTATAGCCGTCATCCTGATAGATGGAGCGGGCGTCCTCCAGCGTGGAGTGGGAGTGGCCGGAGATGTGGATCACCTGGGGATACTGCTCAAAGAGCTGGGTCAGGTCCCGGTCCGTGCCCTCTCCGTAGTTGCCGTACCACTCGTTGGTCACATATGCGGTATCGCGGATGCCGTGGTGGCCCATGACGATGACCGGCTCATCGGGATCGGCCTGCTCCAGCGCCGCCTTGACCATGTCATAGTCTCCGGTGTAATTGCTTCCGCCCACCGGCGTCATCTTGATGACGGTGATCCCGCCCAGGTCCAACACTTCGCTGGACTCCTGCCCGGTCTTGGACTCAAAGCGGTCAATGCCCCCGCCCATGTCGTGGTTGCCCATGGAGAGAACGACTTTTCCGGCCGCGCCCAGATCGCTCTCGTTGATGATGCTCATGAGCCGGTCATACTGCGCCTCCGATCCGCTGTCGGTCAGGTCGCCCACAAAGAGCACTCCGTCGGCCTGGGGGTCTACCTGATAAAACACATCCAGCGCATTGGCGACCTTCTCATCCGCGCCGCCCCGGCCGATGTGCGTATCGCTGCCCACAAAAAAGCGCGCGGCGACGCCCTCTCTTCCGGCCTCCTGCCAGCCGTCCACCGCGGGGGCCTCCCAGGCCATCGCCGCAGGCATCGTGCCGATCAGCAAAGTCGCAGCCAGCATACCAGAAAAATTGCGTTTCCAGTGCATGTCTCTATCCATCCCTTTTTATAGATTACCGCTCCAACCGGGAGATCTCGCCCGTGGCTCGGTCCATCTACTATTCTAAAAACTCCGTGTAAACTGTACAACGCATCTTATGCAAAACACCTGTAAAATCAGCGCCGTGGCGCATATTCCACCGCAGAATTGCATTCCCCCGCATTTTATGCCATTTGTCCAGCCTTTCCGTTTGGTTTTCTTCTATTTTTCAGAATGGCAATTTCGATCGTACTGTAAATAAAAGGCATAGTTTGAAAACAGAGCTGGAACTGGGTGCAGCTTCTGATTCACTCCGCTTTACATGGGACTTTCCGCCCGGAACAAATCACCAAAATACAGCAAGGGACACCGGCCGGCAGACCGATGTCCCTTATAAACGTTTTGCCTAAACGAACACTTTAAAATTCCCAGGTACAAAAAGAAACACCAGCCGATTGGCTGGTGTTTCTTTGTCTTGTCTGTAAAGTATAGATGCCGTTATCTCCACGATATAGCAAGGCATCAAAAGGAGAGACGCATTCAGATTAGCAAAATAAGTACAGTTAGCCAAACACCTGTTATTTGATTAATAAATTCTCAACGATGAATGATTATTGGCAAGAGGCTATTGCCGTGGAAATGCAACCGTAATGTGTAGCGATAGCTTCAGTTTCTTCCCAAGGACAAGCCATGGCTAATCCTTTAAATAATTCAGTAGAGTGGTCTGGGTTAGTAATTGCAATAGCCGCTGAATACTCTGCCTTAGTGATTTGCCGGTTATGTGTCAAATAGTTGCTTAATTTCTCCGAAGCAATCAAATCATGCACATATTTACTGGCTTGTTCAGCGATAAAGCTTTCTTGTTCTCCATGTTCTGCTAAAGCATGCAGTAATACAGTTTCAATTGCACCTTCACTATCAAAAGGAATAACGATAGGCATAATCTGCATCGCAATCTGCTGTCCGCTAGCTGATATCGTATATTTGCAAATTTTATGATTTTCTAATGTGATAGTGTCGGAAAACCAAGTTGCTATCTCATTGACGACATCATCGTGTTTGCGAGCGTCGCAATCCTTAATGATTACGATAGATTCAATCATATTGTGGGGATAACTGGAGTTAATGTGGAGAATATCATTTATAGCATCCTGTATTCGATCCTGACCGCCAACTGCCCATACAGAAGCATAATCACGGGGGTGATTAGCACCACTAGTAATATACTGAACATCTTGAGTATGATCTTTAGGTTTAATTTTATAATAAGGCCAAGTTTTCTTAAAGCCTTACCCATCCATTAGTTTTATGGAGAAAATAAGCGATAAACCAAAGATCATCTTTGCCCTCACAAAGTATAATAGATCTCATACTCGTAACTCCATCTCAAACTCGGATCGATCTCTGATGGCCTCTTTACCAGTCCGAACTATAGCCCTAGTTTTATGTTCATTTGCTTCTTTTCTTAGAGTAATAATTCGTATATCATCCATAGTCTCAACGCAACAGTTTTCCAATATTGCATCTATAGCTTCGGCGCTGTGAGTAGTTACAAATGCTTGTATATTAAAACGCCTACACGCATTTATGAACCAAGAAAAGATCTCTTGAAAAGCCGATATATTAATGGCATTGTCAATTTCGTCGATTAATAAGATTCCATTTTGATTGCCTGCAAGTAAGGCCGTTAATAACACAGCTTTTTGTAAACCAGCACCATAAGAAAATAGAGGCAAAGTGCCAGAAATAGCATTATGGAGATAAATATCCTCACCAACAATACTAATATCTTCTACATTAGGATCAAACGACCGAATGATGTCCAAAATTTCTTTTTTCTGCTCATTTATAATAGAATCAGACAGAAGTTTGATACAACTCCTATAATACGAAACACCAGAATGAAGGTATGTGCCATGAAATAATGGTTCTGATGAAGACTCAAAACTCTCAATAATGCTATTTTTTATATTATGACTGATATATACCGGCTTTTTATCTTCTTGTATAACTTTAATTGTTAACGAAAAAATTTTATCCGATCCGCCAGCACTATCGGTTAATTCTCCTATGTCTCCACCCGCCTCATATTTATATGATATATTATCTATCACCGTCTCGAAGGCTAAGGAGTAATGGGATTTTCCATCAGTTTCTGTCTCTTTTACAAAAATCGAGGAAAAGTATTCGACCGACTTTATTTTACGCATTGTGACAGGAGTCCGAAGAAAGGCAACTTGCATTAAAGTACCAATGTTATAGGGTTGAGATATAAGCCTAATTGCTTCTAAGATACTAGTTTTCCCACTGTTATTGGCTCCAATTAACACATTGATACGTGAGAGGTGATCAAGATCTAATGCTCTAATCCCTCTAAACATTGAAATGTTTAATTTTGAAATCAATGGTTCCATTTGACACCTCCCGCTATCTTCTTCACCCTAGTTATTTTATCCAAGTATAAATCCTATTGAAGAAAAAAACAACAAATATAATAATTTTTCTCTCTACAATTATTATAAAAGCGTTATGGCAAGTCAGTAGAACATTGTAGTCAAATAGGCTTTACGGATGGCTTTAACATATTTCTACTCCACATTATAGACATACTGATAAAATACATTCATCACCAGAAAGGAGATGAATGTATGTCAACCAAATACTCAGCAGAATTCAAAAAGCAAACCATTCAGCGCTACGAAAAGGGGGTATCAATCAAAATACTGAGTCAGGAATTAGACATTTCACAAAGCACTATCTACCAATGGCGCAAGCAGTACTGTTCCATCCAAACGCCCAACCGCACTTATACTCCAGCGGAGTTTGATACTGTCACAAGACACTTAACAAAGCTGGAACACGAAATGGAGATCATCAAAGCGTCTGGTTACCTCAGCCGCGTGCCACTTCAGGAAAAGTTGGTTACATTGGAAGGGATCTACACACAAGAGAATAATCCATACAGTGTATATGAGTTGTGTGAAGCATTGGATGTTGCACGCGGAACATTCTATAATCACATCTTCCGTCGTGCAGACCGCAGTAAACGAGAAAAGGAGCAGCAAGAACTGATGCTGAAAGTACAGCAGATTTTTGATGATAATCAGCAGCGATTTGGTGCTGAAAAAATCAGGGCAGTTTTAGCACAAAACGGGATACGTGTTAGTACGAAACGAATCTCAGCAATTATGCGTGAGTTGGATCTTCACAGCATTCGCACAGATGCGAAAAAGCAGTACAAAAAGCGGCAACAATATGCAAAACGCAATTTACTCGAAAGAGAGTTTACTGCGGAGCATCCAAACCAAATATGGGTCAGTGATATTACTTACTTTAAAGTCAACAGCTATTGGGTATATTTCTGTATGATTTTGGATCTCTATTCCCGAAAGATTGTGGGTTACAAAGTATCGCGTAATGCCAGTACAAACTTAGTTACTACCACGTTTCGAAATGCTTATCAGGAGCGCGGCAAACCCAGAAATCTGACATTCCATAGTGATCGTGGAACGCAGTACACATCTGCTGCTTTCACAAAACTTCTTCAAAAGTACGGTGTCAAACAGTCCTTTTCCGCTACTGGCCGCCCTCACGACAATGCAGTTGCTGAATCCTTTTTTGCCACATTCAAAAAAGAAGAGGCATACCGCAGAGAGTATACCTCAGAACGAAGTTTTTACAAGAGTGTTGAGGAATTTGTTCGATACTACAATGAAGATCGTCCTCACCAAACGCTAAAGTATCAGACACCGCAAGCTTTTGAAGAAAAGTATTATACCGGTTCTATTGAAAACGAGTGTTCAAATAGCGTCACAGAGCAAAAATAATACTTCTGCATTTTATGATTTTCAAAAAGCCATAGCTAAAATATAAGAAAAGGAAAGCCTTGTGTATCAAGGCTTTCCAAAAATGAGAAGTCCGCTTTTCGATAAAAATGTTCGAAAAGCGGACTTCGTTCATATGGAGGCGCCACCCAGAATCGAACTGGGGAATAAAGCTTTTGCAGAGCTCTGCCTTACCGCTTGGCTATGGCGCCATATGGAGAACAGCGGAACTGTTCTCTTTTGTATGTACTTTCGTACATGGAGCAGGTGACGAGGCTCGAACTCGCTACCTCCACCTTGGCAAGGTGGCGCTCTACCAGATGAGCTACACCTGCATCGTGCAGACCCTTTCGGGACCCTCTGAGATACGATATGTATCTCAGAGGGTTTTGGTGCCTCCGGCCGGAATCGAACCAGCGACACGGGGATTTTCAGTCCCCTGCTCTACCAACTGAGCTACAGAGGCATATGGCGACGCGGAAGGGACTTGAACCCTCGACCTCCGGCGTGACAGGCCGGCGTTCTAACCAACTGAACTACCGCGCCATACTGGTGGGAACAACAGGGCTCGAACCTGTGACATCATGCTTGTAAGGCATGCGCTCTCCCAGCTGAGCTATGCTCCCTCATTCATTCTCTTTCGCTGTCGTGTCTCACACGACGGATGTTATTATAGCAGGCTTTCCCCGAGATGTCAACCACTTTTTTCATATTTTTTTGAAGGCCTTTTTACAGGCCGCCGGGCCGGGTAAAAATCCCGTCCGGCGGCCTGTCCGGTCAGATCTCGGAGAGCAGTTTCTCCAGATCCTCCCGGCTGTAATGATAGACCTCATCGCAGAACTGGCAGGTGAGCTCCGCACTCCCCTGCTCCTCCAGCAGGGCAGTCAGCTCCTCCCGTCCCATGCTGATCAGGGCGCGGCTGACCCGCTCCCGGCTGCAATAGCAGCGGTACTCCACTGGAGACTCCTCCAGGACCTCCAGCTCGAAATCGCTCAGGACCCGGCGGACCAGCTCCAGCGCGGAGATGCCCTCCTTCAGCGCCGTGGTGACCGGCCCCACCGCATGGACGCCCCGCTCGATCTTGCTGATGACCTCGTCATCCGCGCCGGGCAGGAGCTGGATCAGATATCCGCCCGCGCACAGTACGCTCTGGTCGGTGTCCACCAGCACGCCCAAGGCGCAGGCCGAGGGGATCTGCTCGCTCTCCGCGAAATAGGCGGTGATGTCGTCCGCGATCTCCCCCGACAGCAGGCCGATGCTGCCCACATAGGGCTCTTTCAGGCCGATATCCTTGATGACGGTCAGCGTGCCGTCCACGCCCACCGCCTGGCCCACGTCCAGCTTGCCCGGGACCTTCTCCATCAGCTCCACTTCACCGTTCTGGACATAGCCACGGACATTTCCCTCGCTGTCCGACGTGACCGTGATAGAGCCCAGCGGTCCGCCGCCCTTGATCTGCAAGGTGACGGTGCCGTGCTCCTCCTTGAGCTGATTGCCCATCATGGAGCAGCCCATCAGCGCCCGGCCCAGGGCAGCGGTCGCCACCGGCAGGGTCTTATGGATCTGCCGGGAGCGCTCCACCAGGTCCCGCGCTGAAATGGCACTGGCCTTGATCGGTGCGTCTTTGGCCAGCACCCGTACAATTTGATCTGACATATTCCTTATAATTCCTTTCGTGCCACAAAGAAGATCCGCTCTTCCCCTGCCCGGGGCCGGCGCATGATCCGCTCTCCATAGCGTGTGATCTTCCGGAACCCGGCGGCACGGAGCATCTCCTCCAGCTCGTCGGGCTCATAGGCATATTCCTCGTGGAGCTCTTCGCCCCGCTCCCAGAGGCCGTCCTCCGTCCGGCAGAAGAGATCCATGGCGTAGGTGCAGATCCTTCTCCGCTTGGAGTACTCCGCCCGCCAGACGCAGTAGGTGTCCTCTGTCTCGTCCAAAAAGACCTGTCCGTCCAGCCCACGCAGCTTCTCGGGCGTGTTGATGTCAAAGATGAACATGCCCCCCGGCATCAGGAAGAGATGGACCCGCTCAAAGGCCTTGCGCAGCAGCGCCGGACGGGTGACATAGTTCACGCTGTCCAGGCAGCACACGCAGGCGTCGATGGTCCCGTAGAGGTCCAGCCGGTCCATGGACTGATGGAGGAAAATGGGCCGCTCGGCCACTTCCTGCTCCACGCCCTTTTCATTGGCCTGGGCCAGCATCTCCTCCGAGAGATCCACGCCGATCATCTCATAGCCCCGGCGGGCAAGCTCCCAGGTGAGACTGCCCGTGCCGCAGGCCAGATCCAATACCGTATGGATCCCGATCCCGGCACGGGCAAAATGCTTCTCCAGATAGTCAGCCCACTGGGCGTATTTCACATCGGTGGTCAGCTCGTCATAGCACCCGGCCAAAAACTCATAGCTGGCCATTGGCTTTCAGCTTCTCCTTGACGCGGGGAAGAACGGTCTGATAGCCGTCCGCGCCATACTGGAGCGAGCGGTTCACACGGCTGATGGTGGCGCTGCTGGCGCCGGTGCGCTCCAGAATGTCGTTGTAGATCATTCCGTCGCTGAGAAGCAGCGCCACTTCAAAGCGCTGCTCCATGGCGCGCAGCTCCGCCATGGTGCACAGGTCGGAGAAGAACTTTTTGCATTCATCCAGATCCTTGAGAGACAAAATGGTCTCATAAAGCAGGTCTCCCTGCTCCTTTTTCATGTTTTTAGGCAAAACGGTTACCTCCCGCTTTTTTAAGCTTGCCCCGTACCGGATCGGCTCAACAACAGGGCCATATGTATTTTACCAAAGTGAATCGGCAAAGTAAACAGGTTTTCCGATTTTTTTCACAGAAACACCTTTTAACATCTCCTCCCATATACTGCGTACAGAGTTTGTTTGAATGAGAAAAGGGGGCCTGACCCATGACTTCCATATCCATCCACGGCGGACAGATCCCCATACAGCCCAGCCGCTTTGTGCAGCAGCTGAAGCTGAATGGCGCGCCCGTCCTGCGCATCTCCTGCTGCCTGCCCCGCCTGGTGAGCGACAGCCGGGGCGCGCGCAGGATCAACCGCTACTACCGCCAGCTCTCCGACGCCTGGCGAAGCCGCTGGACCGGTGTCCTCTATACCCGGGCCTGCGCCGCCCAGAAGGCCGCCCTGGCGGAGGGGGCCTCCTTTTCCCCGTGGGAGGCCACATTGGACTATACCCTCACCCTGCAAACTCCGGAAGTCCTCAGTCTGACCTGGCAGGTGGAGGAGAAGCGGTCCGGGGTCCAACGCGCCCAGCAGCACGGGGATACCTGGTCCCTCCTGGATGGGTCTCCCCTTCCCCTGCGCGGCTTCCTGCCGGGGGGACGCCGCTGGAAGCATCGGCTGCTGGAAGAAATTTCGAATCAAATGGCCGCCCGGACCGCCTCGGGTGAGCCCTTCCGCCCCGATTCTGCAGCCATGCTGCGCCGGTATTTTCAGCCGGAGCAGTTCTTTCTCACCCCGGAAGGAGTGACCGTCTGGTTCGCGCCGGACACCCTCGCAGCCCCCTCGGCCGGCGCCCCGCGCTTTTTCTTTTCTGCTGCTGTCACGAAAAAATAAGGTGATTTTTTCGACTTTTACGCCTTGTCATCCCAGAAAAAACGCGATATAATATCACCGCTGTTTTGGGGACAACGTCCGCAGGCAGCGACGTTTGCGCGCGGGAAAAGGCCAATGCGCGAATCCCCGCGGCAGGAGGCTCATTATGGTCAAAGCAATTGTTGGCGCAAACTGGGGCGACGAGGGTAAGGGAAAAATCACCGACCTCTTTGCCGAAAAGTCCGACGTGGTCATCCGCTTTCAGGGCGGTGCCAATGCCGGCCACACCATCATCTGCGACTACGGTAAATTCGCCCTGCATCAGCTCCCCTCGGGCGTCTTTTACCCCCACACCACCAACATCATCGGAAACGGCGTGGCGCTGAATGTCCCCGCGTTTCTCAAGGAACTCAAGACCCTGGAGGACGGCGGCGTCCCCGCTCCCCACGTGATCGTGGATCAGCGCACCCAGCTGCTCATGTCCTACCACATTCTGCTGGACACCTATGAGGAGGAGCGCCTGGCCGGAAAGGCCTTTGGCTCCACCAAGTCCGGCATTGCCCCCTTCTACTCGGACAAATATGCCAAGATCGGCATTCAGGTGGCCGATCTCTACGACGAGGCCCGCCTGAAGGAGCAGCTGGAGCACATCTGCACCCTGAAAAACGTGCTCATGGAGCACCTCTATCACAAGCCCCTCCTGGATCCCAACGCCCTCTTTGAAGAGCTGATGGGCTATCGGGATGGCCTCAAGCCCTATGTGGGCGACGCGGTGACCTATGTCCACCAGGCCCTGGCCGAGGGCAAGGAGATCCTGCTGGAGGGCCAGCTGGGCTCCATGAAGGACCCCAACCTGGGCATCTGCCCCATGACCACCTCCTCCCACACCCTGGCCGGCTTCGGCACGGTGGGCGGCGCGGTGCCTCCCACGGCCATCCGCGACGTGGTGGTGGTCACCAAGGCCTACTCCTCCTCCGTGGGCGCGGGCGCTTTCGTCAGCGAGATCTTCGGCGAGGAGGCCGAGGAGATGCGCCGCCGGGGCGGCGATGCCGGCGAGTACGGCGCCACCACCGGCCGTCCCCGTCGTGTGGGCTGGTTTGACGCTGTGGCCACCAAGTACGGCTGCATGGTCCAGGGTGCCACCCAGGTGGTCCTGACCGCCATCGACTGCCTGGGCTACCTGGATGAGATCAAGGTCTGCACCGGCTATGAGATCGACGGCAAGGTCACCACGGATTTCCCCGTGCCCGCTCTGCTGGAGAAGGCTAAGCCCGTGTACGAAACGCTGCCCGGCTGGAAGTGCGATATGCGGGGCATCACCGATTACAGCCAGTTCCCCCAGGCCGCCAAGGACTATGTGGACTTCCTGGAGCGCCACATCGGCTACCCCATCTCCATTGTCTCCACCGGCCCCAAGCGCCACGAGATCGCCCTGCGCAAGTAATCAAAACGCGAGGATCAAAAAGGCAGACAGCCTGTGGCTGTCTGCCTTTTTATGCGTGTCGAAAAACTTCGACACGCTTCTCAAAAATGCAAGCATTTTTTCGAGGGGATACAGCCGCCTGCGGGCGGCAAAACTCTGCCGAGGGCTTTTTTGAAGACCGTTACAGCCAGCTGTCCTCGATCTCGTGCTTTTTGGCCCGGGTCATCAGCTCGGTAATGACTTTACGGGGGTCCTTCCCCTCATAGAGAACGGAGTAGGCCGCCTCGGTAATGGGCATCTCCACCCCCATCTTCTCGGCCAGCTCCTTTCCGGTGGCGGTGGCGTAGTAACCCTCCACCACCGCGCCGATCTGCTGGATGGCCTCCTGCACCGGGACGCCCTGCCCGATCAGAATGCCGCAGCGGCGGTTGCGGGAGTGCATGGAGGTACAGGTGACGATCAGGTCGCCCACGCCGGTGAGGCCCGCAAAGGTCTCCTTCCGGCCGCCCATGGCCACGCCCAGGCGGGCGATCTCGGTAAGTCCCCGGGTCATCAGGGCCGCCTTGGTGTTGTCGCCGAATCCCATGCCGTCGCAGCAGCCGGCGCACAGGGCGATGATGTTCTTGAGGGCGGCGCCCAGCTCCACGCCCACGATGTCGGGAGAGGTATAGACCCGGAAGCGCTCGTTCATGAAGAGATCCTGCACCAACTCGGCGGCCTTCTGGTTCCGGGAGGCGGATACCACCGCCGTGGGCACCTTCCGCCCCACCTCCTCCGCGTGGGAGGGACCGCACAGGGCCACCACCGGATGGTCCGGCCCCAGCTCCTGCTCGATGGCGTCGGTGAGGGTCAGGGAGGTGTCCTTCTCAATGCCCTTGGACACCGATACCACCACGGTTCCGGGGTCCAGGACTCCCTTCAGGCTCCGGGCGGTGGTCCGCACCGCAAAGGACGGGGTGGCAAGGACCACCATGGCGCATCCGCGGACGCAGTTCAGGTCGCTGGTCAGCGCCAGCTCCCGGGGCAGAGGCACGCCCTTGAGCATGGGATTCTCGCCCGTCTCCCGCAGGACGCGGGACTCGGCCTCCTGATAGGACCAGAGCGTGACCTCATTTCCGTTTTCCAGCAGCACCATGGCCAGAGCCGTGCCCCAGCCGCCGCTGCCCAATACCGCCGTCTTCATTGGGACCCCTCCTTCTTTTTATGCAGGCTGAATTTGGACTCGTTTCCCTGGATCAGACGCTGGATGTTCCCCCGGTGCTTCCAGAGGATCAGTCCGCCGATCAGCGCGGCCAGCAGGGTGAGCGCCACACTGTGGTACACAAACCAGGTGGCGAAGGGGAAGCTGGCCCCCGCCCAGCAGGAGCCCAAGGACACATACTTGGTGAGGATGGCCAGGATCAGGAATCCCCCCCAGACCACCAGCGCAATACGCCAGTCCATCATGATGGCGATGGCGCCGCCGGAGAGGATGCCCTTTCCCCCTTTGAACCCAAACATACAGGGGAACATGTGTCCCAGCAGGCACCACAGGCCCGCCCAGTACTTGGCCCCCACCGACAGGCCTGGCCAGCCCACCAGCCACACGGCGAAGAGGGCCAGGCAGATGGCCACGATGGCCTTCACCACATCGGAGAGGATGACCACCAGCGTCAGCTTTCCGCCAAAGACCCGGTGGAAATTGGTCAGGCCCGCGTTGCCGCTGCCGTGATTTCGCACGTCGTTGTGCAGGATATACTTGGACACGATGATCGCTCCGTTGGAGCAGCCCAGGAAGTAGGAGAACACCGCGATGACCACCGCCAGAACGGCCAGCAGGATGGGGTTGGGCAGAGCGTTCATGGCCCAGTCCGGCCCGCCGTTGACCAGCGCGCGAAAGGAGTCCAGCATCCCTTACCCCTCCTTGTCGCTCTTCTGCCGGATGGTGAGACGCACGGGCGTTCCCTCCAGGCCGAACGTGTTGCGGATCTGGTTCTCCAGATAGCGCTGGTAGGAGAAGTGGAAGAGCTTTGCGTCGTTGCAGAAGCAGACAAAGTGGGGCGGACGCACCCCCACCTGGGTCATATAGAAGACCTTCAGGCGGCGGCCCTTGTCGCTGGGGGGCTGCACCCGGGCGGTGGCGTCGGCCAGGAGGGTGTTGAGCATACCGGTGGTGATGCGCATGGCCGCCTGGTCGTTGACATAGTTGATGAGCTCAAAGAGGCGGGGGACCCGCTGGCCGGTCAGGGCCGAGATAAAGAGGATGGGCGCATAGGGCATGTAGGAGAGATCCCGGCGGACCTCCTCCCGCATATGGTCCATGGTCTTGTCGTCCTTCTCCACGGCGTCCCACTTGTTGACCACGATGATGCAGGCCTTGCCCGCCTCGTGGGCCAGACCCGCCACCTTGGTGTCCTGCTCGGTGACGCCCTCGTTGGCGTCGATCAGGATGAGGCACACGTCGCTGCGCTCAATGGCCATGGTGGCCCGCAGGACGGAGAACTTCTCGATGGGATCGTCCACCTTGGACTTCTTCCGCATGCCGGCGGTGTCGATAAGCAGGTACTTGCCCTTGTCATTCTCAAAGTAGCTGTCCACCGCGTCCCGGGTGGTGCCCGCCATGTTGGAGACGATGACCCGCTGCTCGCCCAGGATGCGGTTCACCAGGCTGGACTTGCCCACGTTGGGCTTGCCGATGATGGCCACCTTGATGACGTCGTCGTCCAGCTCCTCTTCCTCCTCGGGGGGGAAGTACTCAAAGCAGGCGTCCAGCAGGTCGCCGGTGCCGTGGCCGTGGACGGCCGAGACCGGGATGGGATCGCCCAGACCCAGGTTGTAGAACTCATAGATGTCCGGGTTGGTGTGGCCCACCTGGTCCATCTTGTTGATGGCCAGGACCACCGGCTTGCCCGACTTCAGGAGCATCTTGGCCACCTCGTGGTCGGAGGCGGTGAGTCCGGTCTTGATGTCGCACACGAAGATGATGACCGTGGCGTTCTGGATGGCGATCTCCGCCTGGGCGCGCATGAAGGCCAGGATCTCGTTGTCGGTGCCCGGCTCGATGCCGCCAGTGTCCACGATATTGAATTTGCGGTTGCGCCACTCACACTCGGCGTACAGCCGGTCCCGGGTGACGCCGGGGGTATCCTCCACAATGGACAGCCGCTGTCCGCACAGCTTATTGAACAGCATGGACTTGCCCACGTTGGGCCGGCCCACGATGGCGACTAACGGTTTCATTTCGGCTCACACTCCTCTTCCGTCCGCCGTCTGCGCGGCGGGTTATAGCGGTAATAGTCTTCCGTATCGGTCGGGAAGGCATCCCCCTCCCCGTCGGTTTCCTCATAGGCGTCGTCCCAGGAGTCCTCGTCTTCCTCGTCCTCGCAGGAGACCCACTCCACGGCGCCGCCGTCGTCCCAGTCCACGTCAAAGAGAGCATCCAGCAGCGCGCCGCCGTCCTGCTCCACGGGGACCACCGTCACGTGCAGGGCCTCCTCCACCGCCTCGATGGTGGTGTCGTCCAGGAACACGTTCTCTTCATGGCGGAGCATGTTCACCGGGATGAGCAGCCGCTCCCCCAGGGTCTGGTCCCGGAGCTGTTCGATCAGGTCCCTTCCGGTCACCAGTCCGGCCACATTGATATTCTCTCCAAAGAAGTGGTTCACGATGGGGACTACCTGGCCCTGGAGGCCGGGGCATTTCCCGCGGGCCTCCTCCACCAGTTTCTCAATGGTGGGGGCGGCCGCCAGTCCGGTGGCGATGGTAAAGGAGGAGGGCTCCTCGTCCCCCTCCACGCTGAGAAGGGCGGCATGGAACTCACTCTCCAGCAGGCGCAGCATGCCCACGCCGTTTTCCAGCTGGACAAAGCGCTCAAAGCTCTCCTCGTCGGGGAGGGGACGGCCCGCCTTCAGATAGAACTCGTCGGAGCACCAGACCATCCGGGTCCCCCGCTCGGCCAGAGAGCGGGCGGCAAAGGCCTCCACCTGGTCGATGACCGCGGCCGCGCCCTCAGGCGTATAGGGCTCCAGCTGACACAGGCCCTCCCGGAACTTGGTCAGGCCAACCGGCACCACCGCCACGCTGTTCACCCCCGGCCAGAGGGCGGAGAGCTCCTCCATGGTCTGCTGGAGGGCGGGGCCGTCGTTGATGCCCGGGCAGGCCACTACCTGACAGTTCATGGTGATGCCCGCCCCGGCAAAGCGCCGCATGATGTCCAGACACTCCCCGGCCCGGCAGTTTTTCAGCAGCTGCCGGCGCAGCTCCGGGTCGGTGGCGTGGACCGAGATGTTGATGGGGCTGACCCGCAGGTCGATGATGCGCTGGATCTCCCGCTCGGACAGGTTGGTCAGCGTGATATAATTCCCCATCAGGAAGGAGAGCCGGGCGTCGTCATCCTTAAAATACAGCGTCTCTCGCATGTTGGGGGGCATCTGGTCCACAAAGCAGAAGATACAGTTGTTGGCGCAGGAGCGGGCCTTATCCATCAGATAGGTCTCAAAATTGAGCCCCAGATCCTCGCCCACGTTCTTCTCCAGGGAGACCGTCCGCTCCGTTCCGTCCGCCGCCCGGAGCACCAGCTCCAGGCTGGGGTCATAGGTATAGAATTTGTAGTCCAGCACATCCACGATGGCGTGTCCGTTTACCTGCGTGACCGTCTCACCCGGGCGCAGGCCCGCCCGGTGGGCCGGACTGCCCGGATCGATGCTCTGGATCTTTGTCAGGCTCATAGCGCTCCCTCACTCTCCCCCGCCGCCGGACCGCCCAGCGGCCCAACGGTGAAGGGGACATATATAGATACATTGTAATACAGACCCGGAAAAGCCGCAAGTACTCTCTGGTGTGATCTTCCATTTCCGGGCAAAAAGAAAGAGGGGACACTTCCCCTCTCCTCTTTTCAGGCTATTTACTTCGCCTCGGCCACAGCCTCGGTCTTGCCGAACTCATGGCCGTTGTAGCTCAGGCAGGACTTGCACATCCGATGCGGGAGCCGGAACGCACCGCACTTGGGGCAGGTGGTGATGCCGGGGGTCTCCAGCTTCCAAACGGAGCTACGGCGCTTGTTACGGCGCTGCTTGGACACTTTACTCTTAGGGACTGCCATTTATGACACCTCCTTAGGTCAATGCCCTGGCCGGGCAATATTTCTCAGTCATCAGACTCTTTATCCAACAGCTGTGCGAGGACAGCAAAACGTGGATCAACTTCAGCCCTGCACTGGCAGGGGCCGTCGTTCAGATTGGCGCCGCACTTGGGGCACAGCCCCTTGCACTCCTCCGAACAGACGTGCTTGGGTTCCATTGCGAGGACCAGATCGGTGGTGAAGACCTCTTCCAGGTCCAGCTCTCCGCCGTCCAGCAGCAGGATGTCGTCGTTCTCCTCATCCTCCAGCGTCTCGGCCAGCAGGTGCTCCACCGGGAGGACCAGTTCCTCCGAGAAGGGCTTGAGGCAGCGGTCACAGACCACCTCCAGCGTGGTATGGGCCTCCCCCTCCAGCACCAGAGCCCCGGCCTGATTGCGGACCTGGCCGGAGACCTCCACCGGATGGGCGAAGGGCTTGCTTCCGAAAAAGTCCAGCTCAGAGAGCTCCAATTGGAAGGAGAAGGGCACGCTGGCGCCCGGCTGATGGATGATGTCGCGGAGATTCAGTCGCATGGCACACCTCTCACAATGTCACAGCAGACATTATAACGAATACTACGGATATTGTCAAATACTTTTTCGCAAAAAATCCGTATTTTTTCATAGGACGGTAAGCTGTACTACTTTACGCCCGCCGTCCCGTATATCATAGCACATTCTTTTGGGGGAATGCAACCCCCAAAGGTGTACGAAGAACCTTTGCGCTCAGGGGGATTTTATGCTATACTCGTACCAATTGCAAGACCACCGGGCCCCTCTCCGGCCCGCTACTGTGAGGATCACCTATGAAAGAGTTTACCATCGGCAAGAATGACGCGGGTCAGCGGCTGGACCGCTGGCTGGCCAAGACCCTTCCCCTCCTCCCCGCTCCCCTGGCCCAGAAGTACATCCGCCTCAAGCGGGTGAAGGTCAACGGAAAGGGCTCCAAGCGGGACGTCCGTCTCCAGGTGGGGGATCTCCTTCAACTATATATCAATGACGAGTTCTTTGACGCCCCCACGCCGGAGAATGCCTTTCTCTCGGTGTTCAAGCCCCATCTGGACCTGGTCTATGAGGACGAAAACCTTCTTCTGGTCAACAAGCGTCCCGGCCTGGTGGTCCACCCGGATGAGCATGAGCGGGTCAACACCCTCATCACCCACATCCAGGCCTACCTTTATCAAAAGAAGGAGTGGAGCCCCTATTGGGAAAACTCCTTCGCCCCCGCCCTGTGCAACCGCATCGACCGGAACACCGGCGGCATCGTCATTGCCGCCAAGAACGCCGAGACCCTGCGCATCATGAACCAGAAGATCAAGGACCGGGAGCTCTCCAAGTACTATCTGGCCATTATCCACGGCAGGATGAACCCGCCCAGCGGCAAACTGGAGGGCTTCATCCTCAAGGATGAGAGCAAGAAGCAGGTCCGGGTCTTTGACCACCCCATCCCGGGTGGAAAGACGGCCGCCACGGTCTACAAGACCTTAAAGGTGAAGGGAGGGCTCTCCCTGGTGGAGTGCGACCTGCTCACCGGCCGGACCCACCAGATCCGCGCCCAGTTTGCCGCCGCAGGCCACCCCCTCCTGGGGGACGGCAAGTACGGCCGGGAGCGGGACAACAAGCAGTACGGGCGCTCCTTCCAGGCCCTTTACTCCTACCGGCTCTCCTTTGACTTCACCACCGACGGGGGGATTCTGGAGTATCTCAACGGCCGCTCCTTCCAGGTGGAGCACGTGGACTTTGTGGACGAGTACTTTGGAGACAAGTGAACACACTTTATCCATTCTGTTCCACCAGCTTCCGCCCCAGGTAAAGACTCTGAAAAAAATGTCGATTCATATTGACATTTCCCACAGAAACAGATATAGTTGTCTCGACACAAAGGGGCGTACCCATTCGCCGGATGGGTACGCCTCTATTTCGACTGAAATGGGGGAGGATACATGGCTAAGGAGCTGATCCGCCTGTCCGACTGCTTTGTCCAGTTTGACGACGACATCATCTTGGATCACATCAATCTCTACATCAATGACAAAGAATTTTTGACACTGCTGGGTCCCAGCGGCTGCGGCAAAACGACGACCCTGCGCCTCATCGGCGGGTTTTTGAAACCCACTTCCGGAGAGGTGCTTTTTGACGGTGCCAAAATCAATGATGTGCCCCCCCACAAGCGGGCGGTCAACACGGTGTTCCAGAAGTACGCCCTCTTCCCGCACCTGAACGTCTTTGAAAATATCGCGTTCGGCCTGCGCATCCCCAAGACCGAATCGGACGGAAAGAAGCAGCGGAAGATCAAGCTGTCCGAGGAAGAGATCCAGCGCCGTGTCATGGAGATGCTCGAGGTGGTCAACCTCAAGGGATTCGAGAAACGCTCCATTGCCTCCCTTTCCGGCGGCCAGCAGCAGCGCGTTTCCATCGCCCGCGCCCTGGTCAACCAGCCCAAGGTCCTCCTCCTGGACGAGCCTCTGGGCGCCCTGGACCTGCGTCTGCGCAAGGACATGCAGAACGAGCTCAAGCGCATCCAGCAGCAGATGGGCATCACCTTTATCTATGTCACCCACGATCAGGAAGAGGCTCTCGCCATGTCCGACACCGTGGTGGTCATGGACGGCGGCAAGATCCAGCAGATCGGCACCCCCGAGGACATCTATAACGAGCCCAAAAACGCCTTTGTGGCCGACTTCATCGGCGAGTCCAACATCATCGACGGCATCATGCGCGCCGACGGCGTGGTGGAGATCTTCAACCGGAAGTTCCAGTGCCTGGACAAGGGCTTTGCAAAGGACGAGCCGGTGGATGTGGTCATCCGCCCCGAGGACATCGACATCGTCCCCGAGAGCGAGGGCCAGCTCCGCGGCACCGTGACCAACGTGACCTTCAAGGGCGTCCACTACGACATCATCGTGGATTTCTACGGATTCAAGTGGCTCATCCAGACCACCGATTTCTGCCCGGTGGGCGCCGTGATCGGAATCAAGATCGATCCCGACGGCATCCATGTCATGAAGAAGAGTCAGTACTCCGGCATGTTCGGCGATTACAGCTCTTACAGTGAGGAGTACGAGGAGATCAGCGACGCGGACTATGATCCTGACGCCGAGGAGGAGCAGGAGGAAGGCGATGAAGAATAGGCTCTCCCTTCTGGCCGGCCCCTATGTGGTGTGGATGGCCCTCTTCGTGGTCGCCCCCATTTTCCTGGTGGTCATTTATGCCTTCTCCAGCGCGGGAGGCGGCTTTACCCTGGATAACTTCACCAAGATGAGCACCTACTGGGTGGTGTTCGTCCGCTCCTTCGAGCTGGCGCTCATCGCTACCTTTATCTGCCTGCTCATCGGCTACCCCCTGGCCTACATCATGGCCAAGGAGGGCCCCGGCTTTCAGCGGATCGCCATGGTCCTCATCATGCTCCCCATGTGGATGAACTTCCTGCTGCGCACCTACGCCTGGATGTCCATCCTGGAGAATACGGGTCTCCTCAATCAGTTCTTCCAGGCGGTGGGCATCATCGATCTGGGCAATCTGATCAACGGCTGGCTCAACAATCTGTGTGCCGGGCTCAACGACCTTCTGGGTCTCTCCCTCAACACCGCCCGGGACACCAACATGGAATACTTCAAGATGATCAACACCTCCGGGGCGGTGGTGCTGGGCATGGTGTACAACTATCTGCCCTTCATGGTCCTCCCCATCTACTCGGTCATCATGAAGCTGGACCACTCCCTGCTGGAGGCCGCCCGGGACCTAGGCGCCAGCACTGGCCGGGTCTTCCGGAAGGTCATCTTCCCCCTCAGCCTGCCCGGCGTGCTCTCCGGCATCACGATGGTGTTCGTACCCTCGGTGTCCACCTTTGCCATCTCCCGCCTGCTGGGCGGCGGCAACGAGCTGCTGCTGGGCGACCTCATCGAGCGGCAGTTCCTGGGCTCCGCCTACAACGCCCAGCTGGGCTCCGCCATCTCCCTGGTCATGATGCTGGTGGTACTGATCTGTATGTATGTGATGAATCGCTTCGGTGAGGGCGAGGAACAGGCGGTGATGCTATGAAACAGCGCAGCTCCATCCTGGACCGCCTGTTCATGGGCCTGGTCTTCTTCTTCCTGTACGCCCCCATCTTCCTGCTCATCATCTTCTCCTTCAACGACTCCAAGAGCCGCACCGTGTGGCAGGGCTTCACCCTGGATTGGTACGTGGAGCTCTTTCAGGACAGCGCTATCATGAGCTCCATCTACACCACCCTGCTGGTCTCGGTGATCGCCACGGTGGTGGCCACGGTGGCCGGTACCTTTGCCGCCATCGGCTTCTACAACATGCGCCGGCGCTGGCGCAACCCCCTCATCACCATCAACAACATCCCCATGATGAGTGCGGAGATCGTGATGGGCGTGTCCCTGTGCCTCTTCTTCGTGGCCGCCTTCGGCCTCTTCGGTACGGCGGCCCAGTGGCTCAACAACACCCTGGGCACCAACCTCCCCACCCGGTATTATCTGGGCTTCCCCACCCTGCTGATTGCCCACATCACCTTCAATACCCCCTATGTGGTGCTGGCGGTGATGCCCAAGCTCCAGCAGATGGACAAGCACCTGGTGGAGGCCGCTCAGGACCTGGGTTGCACCTGGCGCCAGGCCTTCTGGAAGGTCATTATCCCCGAGATCAAGCCCGGCATCGTCAACGGTATGCTCATCGCCTTTACCATGAGCGTGGATGACTTTGTCATCAGCTACTTCACAGCCGGCTCCTCGACTTCCACCCTGGCCATGACCATCTACGGCATGACCAAAAAGCGCATCAGCCCCAAGATCAACGCCGTGTCCACCCTGCTCTTTGTGACCGTGCTGATCCTGCTGGTGATCGTCAATGTGCGCGAGGCGCACCAGGCCAAGGCCAAGAATGCCGCCCGGTCCTGATTTCCCCGTTCTCCCGGCCGCGGTATGGCCCTGAGATAAATCTACCCACACTGGAGGAATGATCAATTGAAAAAGAAGCTTGCCTTGACGCTGACCCTCACTGTAACCACCGCCCTGCTGGCCGGATGCTCCGGCGGCGGGAACTCCGCAGACGCCCGGGTGGTCAATGTGTGCGGCTGGGGCGAGAATATCGAGCCCGAACTGATCGACCAGTTCGAAGAAGAGACCGGTATCAAGGTCAACTATCAGACCGCTGAGAGCAACGAGGCCATGTACGCCCTCATCAAGAACGGCGGCGCCAACTATGACGTCATCGTTCCCTCGGACTACATGATCTCCCAGATGATCGAAGAGGATATGCTGGCCGAACTCAACTTCGACAACATTCCCAACTTCTCTCTCGTGGATGACCGGTTCAAGAATCTGAGTTATGACCCGGAGAACAAGTACACTGTCCCCTACACCTGGGGCACTCTGGGTATTATCTATAACTCTGATGTGGTGAAAGAGGACGTGACCAGCTGGGACATCATGTTTGATCCCGCCTATGCCGGTCAGACCGCGATGATCAACAATCCCCGGGACGCTCTGGGCATCGCGCTGATGAAGCTGGGCTACTCCATCAACACCACGGATGAGAACGAGATCCGGGAGGCCTATCAGCTCATCGCCGATGCCAAGAACAACGGCGTGTACCAGGGCTTCTTCATGGACGAGATCTATGACAAGATGGAGGGCGGCGAGACCTCCGTGTGCACCTACTACGCCGGCGACTATCTGGTCATGTATGAGAACAACCCCAGCCTGCGCTGGGCCGTGCCCGAGAATGGCTCCAACTGGTTTGTGGACGCCATGTGCGTACTGAAGGACGCTGAGCACAAGGAGGAGGCCGAGGCCTGGATCAACTTCATCACCTCCACCGAGGCCTCTCTGGCGAACATGGACTTCATCTGGTACGCCACCCCCAACAAGGAGGCGCTGGAGCAGTATCCCGCCTACTATGAGGAGCAGAACGGCGAGCCTCTGGACCCCGCCCTGTACGAGGTCATGGCCGCGCCCCAGGAGGTCCTGGACAAGTGTGAGTCCTACCTGGGCCTCCCCGAAGAGACCCGCACCCTGTATAACGACCTGTGGAATGAGCTGGGCATCTGATCGTCCTCTCCTTCCTGCTGAAAGCCGCCGTCTCCCGCAAACGGGAGACGGCGGCTTTTTCTTTCCTCGCGCCTTGCAAAGGGTGGCGAAACCGTGTACAATATTTGGTAATGATAAGGAGTGTGATGTTTTATGTCGCTTCAAATCGGCTGTAAGGGCCGTGCCGAGACCGTTGTCACCATGGAGAACACCGCCGCCGCCGTGGGCAGCGGCCTCCTCCCCGTCTTTGCCACTCCCTCCATGGTGGCGCTGATGGAAAATGCCGCGGTCAACGCCTGTGAGGGCGGTCTGGAAGAGGGCCAGGGCAGTGTGGGGACCTGCCTGAACATTACCCATGACGCCGCCACCCCCATCGGCCAGAAGGTCTACGCCGAGGCCGAGCTCACCGCGATCGACGGCCGGAAGCTCACCTTTTCCGTCCGCGCCTATGACGAGGCAGGCCCCATCGGCGGCGGGACCCATGAGCGGTTCCTCATTATGAATGAGCGCTTTCTCGCCAAGGCCCAGAGCCGGGGAGGGAACTGACCATGTCCATTCAGCAGTGCCGCACGTTCTTCCGTACCCTGGGCCGGGAGGAGGACATTCTGGAATTTGACGTCTCCAGTGCCACGGTGGAGCTGGCCGCCCAGGCGGTGGGCGTGGCGCCCGCCCGGATCGCCAAGACCCTCTCCTTCCTGGTGGACGGCAAGTGCGTGCTCCTGGTCTGTGCCGGCGACGCCAAGGTGGATAACACCAAGTTCAAAGCCCAGTTCCACACCAAGGCCAAAATGCTCACCCCGGAGCAGGTGGAGGCCTTCACCGGCCACGCGGTGGGCGGTGTGTGCCCCTTCGGCATTACCAACCCCGATGTCACCACCTATCTGGACCGCTCCCTCCAGCGGTTTGAGACGGTCTATCCCGCCGCGGGCAGCGCCAATTCCGCCATCCAGCTGACCTGCGAGGAGCTGGCCGAGTACGCCCACAGCGCGGGCTGGGTGGATCTGTGCAAAAATTGGGAGGGCGCTCCCACCGAGTGAGCGCGGAGTATCTTCCCTTTTGACACATACTAACCGCAACCCCTTCGCTGGTTTTACGGATGCATGAAAGGATGTCGTACCATGGTTGATACGCTGAAACGGGCCAGAGTCAGTTTTCTCCTGGCCTCCGTCCTCTATGTGATCCTCGGTCTGGTCCTTTTGATCTGGCCGGGTGTGGGCGGCGTGGCCCTGTGCCGCCTTCTGGGTGCTGCTCTGCTCCTCTACGGGCTGGTGAACATCGTCGGGTTCCTCCTCCGGGACCGGGAGATGGGCGGCTTCCGTCTGGAGCTCCTCTTCGGCATCATCGCCGCCGCCACCGGACTCTTCTTTCTTCTCCAGCCGCTGGCCGTCTTTTCCATCCTCTCCATGGTCATGGGCGTGTATGTGATCATTGACAGTCTGGTGGCCCTGAACCGGGTCCGCGCCCTCTATCGGATGGAATATCCCTACTGGTGGGTCTCCCTCCTGCTGACGATCCTGGGCGTCGTCCTGGGTGCGGTCCTCCTGTGGCGGCCCTTTGTGGCGGTGGAGGCAGTGGCCATGCTCATCGGCGCCGTGTTCCTCTTCCTGGGCCTTGCCGATCTGTGGTCCATCTGGAAGCTCTCCCGGCTGACGAAGGCCCTGCGGGAGACCCTCCCCATCGAAGTGGACCCCATTGATCTGGAGTAAGCTATCCCCTATCCCCCACAAAAAAATCACCCCGAATCCGGCGCGTCTGCCCGGGTTCGGGGTGATTTGTTCTGCTATGACAGTTTCTTCGGCGGGGTATAGAAGCTCACCTGTCCGCGCCCGGCGCGCTTGGACTGATAGAGGGCCTGGTCCGCCTTGCGCAGCAGATCGTCAAACTCCTGTCCGTCTTTCGGGTAGAAGGCCACGCCGATGCTGCAGCTGATCTCCAGCGGCTCCCGCGCGCAGGCGATTTGAAGGTGCTGGCGGCAGAGCTGCTTGAGCTTTTCCCGGACAAAGGTGGGATCTCCCATATTCTTCATTACCACCAGGAACTCATCCCCGCCAAACCGGGACACGATGTCGTCCGGCCGGAACAGGCGGCGGATGCTCTGTCCAAAGGCGGTGAGGATCTGGTCTCCCGCCTCATGTCCCATGGTGTCATTGAGGCTCTTGAAGTGATCGATGTCCATAAAGGCCACGGTCAGCGGGGTGTGGGTGTTCTTCCCCTCCAGCAGCAGCTCCTCAAAGAGGATATGAGCGCCCGCCCGGTTGTAGAGCTGGGTCAGGGCGTCCGTATTGGCCCGCTTCTGGCACTCGGTGGCCTCCCGCTTGATGCGGTTGATGTTGGTCAGCTTCCCCACATAGCCCAGCTCCCGCGTCCGGTCCCGGTGGTCCAGAATCACATGGAGGACCAGGTGGAACCAGGGCCGTGTCCCGTCCGGCAGGGGCAGGCGCAGGTCCATCTCCATCTCCGGCACCGCCCAGGTCAGCCGGTTCCGGCACTGAATGAGGGCCTCATACTCCTCCGGGTAGAAGGTACGGGCCGAGGGGCGGTATTTGCTGTACTCGCTGATGTAAGCGGGCACCTGGAAGACACGGCAGAATTTTTCGCTGAACTCCATGGAGTCGAAGAGCTGATTGTAGGTAAAGACCATGTCCTCGGAGAGCTCGGCAATGATGCGGTACTTCTCCTGCTCCAGCAGGAAGAGGGTCTGGGCCTCGCTGCGCTGGCCGCTCTCCTTCTCCTCCTGCACAGGGCTTGCCGCAGCGGGCTCCGCCGGGGCGGCCACACGGGCCTTGGGGCGCTCCTCCGGCGGCTCCTCGGCCGCCTCCCCGCTCACCTCCGCGATCAGCCGGACAGCCACCCGGCGCAGGGAGGCCAGGATCTTGGGGTTGAAGGCGCCGCACTCCCCTTCCAGGATCATCCGGACGGCCTCCTCCGCGGCATAGGCCGGCTTATAGACCCGTCGGCTCACCAGCGCCTCGTAGACGTCCGCAATGGACACCGCCTGGACCCAGATGGGGATCTCCTCCCCCTTGAGTCCGTCCGGATAGCCCTCGCCGTCCCACCGCTCATGGTGGTGCCGGCAGATCTCATAAAAATACCGCTGCACCCGCTCACCCTGGGGGAAGGTGATGTGCCGCACCAGCTCCCCGCCGTAGATCGTGTGGGCCTTCATGCGCTCAAACTCGTCCGCCGTCAGCCGCCCGTCCTTGGTCAGGATGTTTTCGGGCACGGCGATCTTGCCGATGTCGTGCATGATGGAGAGCTCGGATATGGCATCCGTCTGCTCCTGGGTCAGTCCATACTCGGGATAGTGCTCCATCACATCCAGAAGCAGCAGCCGGGTGACCTGCCGGATGCGGCGGACATGAAAGCCCGAGTCGCAGTTGCGAAACTCAATGGCCGCGCTCAGGGCCTCCATGATGGATTTGTTGGTCTGGCGCAGCCGCTCCTCCTGCTCCCGGATGCGGGCGGTCTGCTCCAGCACCACGCGCTCCAGCTCAAACCGGTGGCGATAGAGCTCCACCATATTGGCCACCCGGCGCTTGACCACCTCGGGCTTGAGGGGACGGACCAGAATATCCGCCACACCCAGCTCATAGCCCCGGGCCATGGTCTCGTCCGACTCCTCCTCGGTCACCAGGAAGACCGGGATATTGTTCAGCCATCCCTTACTCTGCATGATCTGCAGTACATCCAGCCCATCGATCCCGGGCATTCCCTCATCCAGGAGAATGGCTGCCAGCTGTGTAAAATAGGTCTCTGTCATCTGGAGGGCTTCGTTTCCATCGGCGGCCTCAATGACCTCATATGCTGAAGCAAGTACCTTACGCAGTGCCACACGATGCTCCGCACAGTCATCCACCAGCAGAACCGTTGTTCTCTCCCGCAACTCACTCACGCCCTTTTCTTCCATCCGGCAAACCGGATCTATGGAAAGGTAAGAATATCCATTTGTTTTATTGTATCTTACTTTTCCTCGTTAGACAAGAAGAAACTGCCCATTTGACCTCTTTCGATGAAAAAAGACTTCCTCTCCGCGGAGAGGAAGTCTTTTGAAGCGTGTCGAAAAATTTCGACACGCTTCTCAAAAATGCAGGCATTTTTTCGAGGGGAGGCAGCCCGCTGCGCGCACTCGCTGGCGCTCGCACACTTGCGGTCTGAGGCGTGTGTTTTCCGCCGTGCGCGCCGCCGGAAAACACGATTTCAACCTTCTTCGACCGCCTGTTGACAATTGACTAGGGTGTCATTCCCAGACCTGCATCCCTTCATCCAGCACGCTGCGCCGGTGGAAGAGGGCAAAATCCGGCGCCGCCTCAGGGCACTCGCTGCGGATGGCAGACACGATGAGCTCCGGGTTGAGGCCCGGGTTCTGGGCCCGGAGGATCAGGTCCAGCGTCACGCTGTCCCGGCGCTCCTCCACAGTGGCCTTGTGAATCAGGGGGATGAGGTCCACCTCGGTAAAGCCGCTCTTGGCCTTCTTGGAGCGCTTGCGCACCACCAGGCTCTCCCGGGAGAGGAGCTCCTGAATGGCGGTGTCCGCGCCGAAGGGGGCCCCTGCCTCATACTCCAGCGTCACGATATAGTTGACATAGGCCAGCTCCTTTACGGCCCGCTGGGCCTCGTAGCAGCGCTTGACCTCGATTCCCGCGGGCAGGACGGCGTTCATCCGCTCGGGGACCCGCTCCAGGTCGGGATTTTCTCCCAGAATCTGGCACTCCAGCACCTCGCACACGCTGGAGTAGCCCACCGACAGGGGCAGCGGGATGGACACGAACGCGTGGGGATGGAAGCCCTCCGTATGCTTGATGGGAATATCCGCCCGGAGGAAGGCCCGCTGGAAGGTGCGCATCAGGTCCAGATGGGAGATAAATTTGGCTGTATCCAATTTGGAAAAGGCCAGTCTATGGGTCGTCATAGGCCGATCCACTCCTTTATTCCGAAATTAACACTCGGCGTCGCACACGCCTCCGGGGTAGAGCTTGTCCGCGCCGCAGCCGGTGCACTGCTTCCGGCAGTCGGGGGTGATGACCCCGCGGTAGGCCTGCTCCCGCTCCCGCCAGAGGAAGCGGCTGCTCACCCCCACCGAGGTGGTGCTCCAGGGCAGGAGCTCGTCCTTGTCCCGGACCCGGTTGGCATAGAAGGCCGGGTCGATGCCGCACTCGGCAAAGGCCTCCATCCAGCGGTCGTAGTTGAAATACTCGTCCCAGGTGTCGAACTTTGCGCCCTTGCGCCACACTGTCTCCAGCAGGTCGGCCAGACGGCGGTCGCCCCGGGCCAGCACCGCCTCCAGCACGCTGGTCTCCGGGTCGTGCCAGTGGTAGGCGATGGAGCGTCCCCGCATGTGATCCCGCAGGAGCTTGACCCGGCGCTCATACTCCTCCCGGCTGATCTGGGCCTCCCACTGGAAGGCCGTATGGGGCTTGGGCACAAAGAACGCGGTGGAGACCGTGATCTTCACGCCCCGGCTCCGGTTGGGGGTGACCTCCCGCCAGGTGTGGTAGACCTTTTCCGCCAGGTCGGCGATGCCCAGCACGTCCTCATCGGTCTCGGTGGGCAGACCCAGCATGAAGTAGAGCTTTACGGTGGACCAGCCCCCCGCAAAGGCCGTGCGGCAGAAGTTGAGGATGTCCTCCTCCGTGACGTTCTTGTTGATGACGTCCCGCAGGCGCTGGGTGCCCGCCTCGGGCGCGAAGGTCAGGCCGGTCTTGCGGCCGTGCTGGAGCCGCTCCATCAGATTCCAGGAGAAGTTGTCCGCCCGCAGGGAGGGCAGGGACAGGCTCACCCCGTTGGGATCGCACCACTCCTGAAGGCCGTCGCACAGGTCCAGCAGGCGGCGGTAATCGCTGGTGGAGAGGGACGAGAGGGTCATCTCCTGATAGCCTGAGTTCTTGCAGGACTCAATGCCCTGCTGCACCAAAAGGGCGGGTTCCTTGGCGCGCACCGGGCGGTAGGCGTATCCCGCCTGGCAGAAGCGGCAGCCGCGGATGCAGCCCCGGAAAACCTCCAGCATGACCCGGTCGTGCACGATCTCGGTGGAGGGCACGATGGTCTTGGTGGGGAAATAGGAGCGGTTCAGGTCCTGCACGATCCGCTTGGTCACGGTGGCAGGGGCCCCCTTGGTGGGGGTGATGGACTTGACCGTGCCGTCCTCGTTGTATTCCACCTCATAGAGGGAGGGGACATAGAGACCGGGGATCTGGGCGGCAGCCACCAGCAGCTCCTCCTTGGTCCAGCACTCCTCCCGGGCCTTCCGGTAGAGCTCGATGAGCTCCACCGTCACATCCTCGCCCTCGCCCAGGGAGAAGATGTCGATAAAAGGAGCCAGCGGCTCGGCGTTGAAGGCGCAGGTGCCCCCGGCGATGATGAGGGGGGCGAACTCATCCCGGTCGGCGCTGCGCAGGGGCAGCCCGGCCAGGTCCAGCATGTTGAGCACATTGGTGTAGGCCATCTCATAGCCCAGGGAGAAGCCGATGATGTCAAAGTCGGCAATGGAGTCTCCGCTTTCCAGTCCGTAGAGGGGGATGCCCTCCCGGCGCATCTCCTCCTCCATATCCCCCCAGGGGGCAAAGACCCGCTCGCACCAGACACCCTTCATCTCGTTCATCACGCCGTAGAGAATGCGCACGCCCAGGTTGGACATGCCGATCTCATAGGTATCCGGGAAGCAGAGGGCCACACGGGTATCCACCTGATCCCGATCCTTGACCACCGCATTATATTCTCCGCCCGTATAGCGCGCAGGCTTCTGCACGCGGGGCAGGATATGCTCCAAAGTACGATTCATAGCCGAACTACCGTCGCTTTCTTTTCCCAAAGTTGTTTCCTATACAGAGTAGCTTCTTATTTTACCTTCTTTTTTGTACTATTGCAACCCTATTCCCTTAAAAAGCGGCAAAAATCGCGGCAGCACCCGCTAACAGCACCAGTCCAATGGCATTCGCTGCCAAAAAGAAGCGCATATACCGGCCCAGCTCGGCCCCCGGCGTGCGCAGATACAGCCGCATGGAGATCAGGCTGGCCAGGGAGGCCACCGGTGTGCCCAGTCCGCCGATGTCGGTGCCGATCAGCAGCCCCCGCCAGTCCTGGGTAAACCCGGAGAAGAGCACGGCCGCCGGTACATTGCTGATGATCTGACTGGCCAGACCGGAGACCAGGGCGGTGTTCCCCTCCAGCGCGGCGGTGAGGACCGCGCGCAGCTGGGGATTGGCCCCGATGTTCCCGGCAAAGATGAAAAAGCACACAAAGGTCAGCAGCAGGCCGTAGTCCACCCGGGGCAGCAGGTCCCGTCCGGCCAGCAGCAGGCTCACCAGGACCACCGCCAGCAGCACGGGAGCCGGGATCACATGGAACACACACAGCAGGCACAGCGCAAAGAGCACGCACAGCAGCACCAGCCGCCCCCGCTTGCGCAGGGTCACCCGCTCAGGGAAGGTGACCTGGATGGTCTCCTGCTTGCCCCAGAAGAGGCACGCCGCCGCCAGCGCCAGGCCGCTGACCGCGGTCAGGGGGCCCACCACGCCGAAGAACTCACCCGCCCCCAGCTGGAACTGATTATACAGGTAGAGATTCTGGGGATTGCCCACGGGCGTCGCCATGCTGCCCAGGTTGGCGGCCAGGGTCTGGAGCACCACCACGGGGATCAGGCGCTCCAGCCGCCCCACCCGCTCCAGCACCAGAATGGCGAAGGGCACAAAGGCGATGAGGGCCACGTCGTTGGTCACCAGCATGGAGACAAAAAAGGGCATCAGGACCAGCAGCAGCGTGAGGGTGCGCATCCGGTGGCGGCCGGAGAGCAGACGCTGGGCCAGCACCTCAAAGACCCCACAGTCCTGAAACCCCGCCACCACCGCCATCAGTCCGAACAGCAGGATCAAAACCCGGGTGTCGATATAGCCCAGATAGGCCGCGGACGGTGGCGTAAGGGCCATGGACAGCACCGCGCAGGCCGCCGAGATGGCCAGCACCGGCTCCCGCTTGACCCACAGACGCAATCTTTGCAACATGTTTCTCTCTCCTCTTCTCGTTCCAGATACGCACATACGGAAAGCCACCCCGAAGGATGGCTTTCCGTGGAATCATGCATCATGTACGTTTAGTTTAGCGCATCTGCCTGGGATGGTCAACCCTCAATCAGCCCGCCGTTTCGAAAATCCTCGGCCACATCTCCCATATGGAGGTAGGACAGCCCCAGCCGGTTGCACACCCGCACCAGGTGCTCCACCGCCTGACACTCGGTGGACAGCCACTGGATCACCGGCACCCCTTCTCCCTCGATCCCGTACATCGCGGGGATCCTGCTCTGGTCTGCAACCACACGGTAATTGACACAACATGTTTCCATCATAAATCCTCTTTCCTATTTCTTTTTTCGCGGCCTGAGCGCAGGCCGCTCTCTCCATGTCCACGAACTGCTTCTTGTGATTTCCCTCTATCCGTTTTCTGTTTCACACGGTATAATATGCTTATGACCCGGCCGGTCCCCTGGACCTGCGCTGCCGCCATACCGATGTATGGAGAGAACCGATTTATGGAAGTCCCGGTGTGCGTTGCCCGGTGCAAACAGCCTGCACATCCCTCCCCGTTTTTCAATTGTTATATTTTACCATTTAAATTCTGCTTTGTTCTTTTGCTTTATTCAATATGCTGTATTTCCGATCCGATGTCAATGAGCCGTCCAAAATTTGGTTTTAATACACGCTTTTTTTACCACTTCCGGTTAATTCCAGCAAAACATACCCGCACACAATTGAAATGCGGAGGATGCCATCATGTCTATGGTGAAAAAATTAGCCTATTTGAAAAAGCGGGACGGGATCACCTCGGAGACCGTGGCCGCCCGCTCCGGCATTCCGATCGGCACCTTGAATAAGATCCTCAACGGCCAGACCAAGAGCCCCTCTCTGCCCGCTCTGCGCGCCCTGGCCGCGTGCTTCCAGGTCTCCACCCGCTATCTGATGGACGACACCATCCCTCTGGAGTGCGATACCGGGGTTTACAGCGAGGAGGACGGCTTTCTCTTCCTGAACCGGGAGGAGTCCATCCTGTTTCAGCGCTACCGGAGCCTGGCGCCCTGCGACCGCAAGGCGCTGATCTCCGCGCTGGAGCAGTTCAGCCAGCCGGTCGTCCCCTCCGGCCCCGTTCTGTCCCAGCGTCTCCTTCCCTGCTATCTCCCCGTCTCCAACCCGGGGGGCGGGTCCATGGGGCACCAGTTCCAGACCAAGCTGGTCCAGGCCGACGCCCACTCCCTGGCTGCCGCGGCCGATTTTGCTCTGCTGCTGTCCGACACCTCCCTGGAGCCCGCCTTCCACCCGGGCCACATCCTTCTCTTGCAGTACGGTAGGGTGTCCAACGGGCAGCTGGGGCTCTTTTCCGTCCACGGCGACTGCTACATCCGCTATCTGTCTATCCGAAGCGGGATTTGCAGACTCATCCCCATCAACAACTCTGCCCGCTCCATCACCCTCTCCTCCCCTGACGATCTGACCCACTGGGGCAGTGTCCTGGGCTCCCTGGACCCAAAGCGCTGGAAGTGGTGCTGATTTCCATACCTTACACCGCGGGCCGCAGCCGGAACTGGCTGCGGCCCGCGATCTTTTCTCCGCTCTTTCCGGCTTTCACAGAAGATTTACAAATGTTTCAGGGTAATTTCAGCCTCCTGCCGTACCATAGATCCGCCGGATGCCCTCCAAGGGCATCCGGGCAGAGCACCGCAACAAGGAGGACGACATGCTGTGATCGAAGTGCGCAACCTGGTCAAGCGGTATGGGAATCACGTGGCCGTGGACCACTTGAGCTTTACCATACCGGACGGCCAAATTTTCGGATTTCTGGGCCCAAACGGGGCCGGGAAGTCCACCACCATGAATCTGATGACCGGCTATCTGGGCGCCACCGAGGGAGATGTGCTGGTGGACGGCCACGCCATCTCCCAGGAGCCGGAGACTGTCAAGCGCTCCATTGGATACCTGCCCGAGATACCGCCCCTCTACCCCGATATGGTTGTGGAGGAATACCTTCTCTTTGCCGCCCACCTCAAGAGGATCCCCAAACAGGAGCGGGAGGAGCAGGTGATGCAGGTCATGGAGATGACGGGGACCGAATCTGTGTCGGGGCGGCTGATCCGGAACCTCTCCAAGGGCTACCGCCAGCGTGTGGGCCTGGCCCAGGCCCTGCTCGGCTTCCCCCGCGTCCTCATTCTGGATGAGCCCACGGTGGGCCTGGACCCCAAACAGATCCTGGAGATCCGCACCCTGATCCGCCGTCTTTCCAAAGAACACACCATCATTTTAAGCTCCCATATCCTCTCCGAAATCCAGGAGATGTGCGACCATCTGCTCATCATCCACCACGGAAAGCAGGTGGCCGCCGGAGCCGCCGACGCGCTGGAGCGAGAGCTCAACGGAGACCCCGCCCTCCACCTCACCCTCCGCGCTCCGGAGGCCCGGGCCAAGGCCCTGCTCGGCGGCCTGCCGGGGATCTCCTCCGTCACGCCCTGTCCGGCGGAAACGCCCGGCTGCGCCTCCTTCCGCCTGGAGCAGGCCTCCGGCCACGATATCCGGGAGGCCCTCTTTTATGCCTGCGCCCGGGCAAACCTCCCCATTCTGGAGCTGCGCCAGGACCGGGTGACCCTGGAGGATCTCTTCCTCCAGCTCACCGCGGAGGAGCCCGCCGCTCCCCACCCGTCGAAGGGAGGAGCATCCGCATGACTGCCATCTATCAGCGCGAACTGCGCGCCTATTTTACCTCCATGACCGGCTACGTCTTTCTGGCCGCGCTGGTCTTTTTTACCGGGATCTATTTTATGGCATACAACCTGTTCAATGGATTTCCCCGGTTTTCCTACGCCCTGATGAGTTTGACCACCATCCTCATGTTCACCATTCCCATCCTCACCATGCGCTCCATGGCGGAGGACCGGCGCAGCCGCACGGACCAGCTTCTCCTCACCGCTCCGGTCTCGCTGACCGGCGTGGTGATGGGGAAATACCTGGCCATGGTGACCGTTTTCTTTTTCCCGGTCTTTCTGGCCGCCTTCTGTCCCCTGATCATCGCCGCCCACGGGGCGTCCTTTCTCGCCTCGGACTACGCCTCCCTGCTGGCCTTTTTTCTGATGGGGTGTACCTTCCTCGCCATCGGCATGTTCCTCTCCGCCCTCACCGAGAGCCAGATCATCGCCGCGGTGGGCACCTTTGTCCTGCTCCTGCTGCTCTTTCTCTGGGACGATCTGACCGGCTTCCTCCCCGGTGTTCTGGGCGAAGTGCTGTCCGCCTTTTCCTTCACGCAGGCCTTCTATAATTTCGCCCTGTATGACGTGTTCGATCTGGGCGGGCTGGTCCTGTATCTGTCCATGGCGGCCCTCTTTGTCTTTTTGACCATCCAGACGCTCCAGAAGCGCCGCTGGTCCTGAGAGGAGGTTCTGCCATGAAACGGATTCCCTTTCGTATCCCCTCCCCCCGGCTGGTATCCCTCCGGCGGGGCGGCTACCTGGCCGTCGTCACCGCCGCGGCCATTGCCATCGTTCTGTTCCTCAACCTCATCGTGGGCCAGCTGCCCACCCATCTCAAGGAGCTGGACCTGAGCGACAACCAGCTCTATGAGATCAGCGATACCTCCCGGGACTTTTTGGCCGGCCTGGAACAGGATGTGGAGGTGGTGGTCCTGGCCGAGGAGGACGCCACCGACCCCCGTATCCTGAAATTTCTGGACCGCTATGCCGCCCTCTCCAGTCACCTGACGGTGACCGAGGTGGACCCGGTGGCCCATCCCACGCAGGCCGCCGCCTATGAGGCCAACGCCGACTCACTGGTCGTGGTCTGCGCGGAGACCGGCCGGCAGGAGGTCATCCCGTACAGCGACATCATCACCTATTCGTACAGCATGTTCTCCTCCACGGAGGACTCCTTTGACGCGGAGGGACAGCTCACATCCGCCATCCGCTCCGTGACCGGCGGCAGTGAGCAGTGAGAAGTATCTCTACCCCCTCTCCGGCCACGGGGAGAGCGAGCTCTCCGCCCCCATCTCCCAGGCCATGGAAAAGGCCGGATTCACGATGGCGACGGTCACCCCCCTCCTGACGGGGGCCATACCGGAGGACTGCGACCTGCTGCTGGTCAACGGGCCCACCGCGGACCTCTCCCAGGAGGAGTATACGCTGCTGGAGGACTATCTCTCCGGGGGCGGACAGATGGTCTTCCTCTGCTCGGACAGCGAGGAGAACTTCCCCAACTGGAGCGCCCTGCTGGAGAGCTACGGCCTGACTCTGGTGGACGGGTATATCGCCGATGAGGAGCGGTATTATCCCCAGTTCGGCTCCCTGTTTGCCATCGCCGGGGCCATCTCCACCGGGACCGAGGTGACCCAGGGCATGAGCGAGCAGGACCTGACCCTGCTCACCAACAGCCGCGGCTTTACCCAGCAGGAGGACACCGACGCTGTGATCACCCCGGTCCTCACCACCTCTTCCCACGCCTCTGCCGTCACACTGGACGGCCAGGAGGTCCCCGGCACCTATCTGCTGGCCGCCGTATCAGAACGCGCCGGCACGGACGGCGCCACCGGACGGCTCACCGTGCTGGGCTCCAACTCCCTGATCGACGGGGACATTCTCTCCTCCTATCCCAATCTGGTCAACGAGACGCTGTTCCTCAACCTGCTGACCGCCGGGTTCGAGGACGGCTCCAACCTCTCCATCCCGGCCAAAAGTTTGGCCGTCACCTACAATACCATTCCAAATCCCGGACTCTGGAGCGCCCTGTACCTGGTGGTCCTGCCCCTGGTCATTCTGGTGACGGGATTGATCGTCTGGTGGAAACGGAGGAGACAGTGATGAACCGTCAGAAAACCACCCTGGCCGTCCTGTTGGGCCTGCTGGCCCTCTGCGCCGGGGCCTATCTGGCCCTACGGATGTGGAACAGCAGCCATCCTCCGGCCACCGACACCATTTCGGTCACCGCGTTCTCCGATCCATCCTCCTTCTCCTTCCTTGGGACGGACGGCGAGACCCTCTCCTTCACCAAGCAGAACGGCGTCTGGCAGTGGAATGAGGACAGCACCTTCCCCGCTGACCAGAGCGCGGTGGAGAGCCTGGCCGAGGACCTCTCCCACGTGGAGGCGGTGCGCGCCATCTCCGACCCGGAACCCCTCTCCGCCTATGGTCTGGACTCCCCCGCCTACACCATCCAGGTGGCGGACAGCGGCGGGATGGGGGCCACCCTTCTGATCGGCGCGGCGGTAAACAGCGATTATTACGCCGCGCTGGAGGGCGGGGAGACGGTATACACCATCTCCTCCTCCCTCCTCGACACCCTCTCCATCGGTCTGATGGACCTGGCCGAGCCTGAGAGCATCCCCTCGGTTCGGGAGGACAACATCCAGTCCATCCAGTGGGAGAGCGGCGGCACCACCCTCCTCCTGACCAAGGACACCGAGACCCTGTCGGTGGAATCGGAGGACACCGGCTCTGTGGAGACCGTGACCGAGTACCACTGGACGGTCAACGACAACGCCATCCCACAGGACAACGAGACCCTCTCCCTCCTGCTGGATGAGCTCTCCTTCCTGGGCTTCTCCTCCTGCTACGACTATGACGCGGAGGAGAGCGTCCTCGCCTCCTGCGGGCTGACGGAACCCGCGCTGGTGCTGACGGTGTCCTATGACGACGGCCAGAGCTTCACCCTCTCCGTGGGCCAGATGGACGGGGACGGCACTTACCGCTTTGCCCTCCTCAATGACTCCCGCGCCATACAGCGCCTCTCTGCCTCCTCCATTGATGTGCTGATGGGGCTGACCCAGGAGCAGCTGCTGACCGCTCCCGACACAGAAGAAGATACCTGATCTCCTCCTGACCGCAAGCCCCGGCAATCGGGGCTTGCGGTTTGTGCGCGGTCGTACTATGATGGAGGGGAACTGCCCCCGGCGGCATGGATCAAACGATACAAAGGAGAGACAACGATGGAACTGACACGAGAGCAGGGCCTGGCTCTGCTGCGCACCTACAATCAGGAGCCCTTCCACCTGCGCCACGCCTTTACGGTGGAGGCCGTGATGGACTGGTACGCCCGCACCCTGGGCTATGCGGAGGAGGCCCCCTTCTGGGCCATGGCCGGCCTGCTGCACGACATCGACTTTGAGCGCTGGCCCGAGGAGCACTGTGTGAAGGCCCCCGCGCTGCTGGAGGAGGCAGGGGCCTCTCCCGCTCTCATCCACGCAGTGGTGTGCCACGGCTGGGGGATGACCGGCGCGCAGGTCAAGCCGGAGTACGAGATGGAGCGGGTGCTCTTCGCCTGCGACGAGCTCACCGGGCTCATCGGTGCGGCCGCCCTCATGCGCCCCTCCAAGTCGGTACAGGATATGGAGCTCTCCAGCCTGAAGAAGAAGTTCAAGGACAAGAAGTTCGCCGCCGGCTGCTCCCGGGACGTGATCCGGCAGGGCGCGGAGCTGCTGGGCTGGGAGCTGGATACCCTGCTGGACCGCACCCTCCAGGCCATGAAGGCCGGAGAGGCCGCCATCGAAGCCCAGTGTGCCGCGCTGTGATCCCCGCGCCGCTGGAGTATCCGCCCTATACGGCCCAGCGGCTGTGCCCGGGGCTGTGGCACATCCAGGACGCCACGGCCGACCATCCGCCCGGGACGCAGCCGGACGGGAGCTTTCACAGCCCCTCCAGCGTCTATGTGGTGGAGACCCCCAGCCAGGTCCTGGTCGTTGATCTGGGGCCGCCCTACCCGGGGCGGGCCCTGCGCGCCCTGGTGGACCGGATCGCCGGGGGGCGCGCCATCCAGGTGGCCATCACCCACAACCACTTCGACCACATCGGCGCTCTGCGCCAGTTTGAGGACTGCCTCCACCATCTGCCCCAACGCGATCCCATCCAGACGGCCGCCCCATCCCGCCTTCTCACCGGGGGCGAGTCCATCGCCCTGCCCCCCTATCACTTTCAGGTCCTGGCGGTTCCGGGACACACCCGGGGGAGCCTCGCCTTCTACGAGCCGGAGCAGGGCTGGCTCTTCACCGGGGACGCCTTCGGCTCCAGCTATGTCTGGCTCCTCTTCCTCCCCGACGCTGTGGAGGTCTACCGGGACACGCTGCGCCGGACCCTGGAGCTTCTGGGGGAGCAGGAGGATCTTCTCCTCCTGCCCGGGCACCGCTACCAGCAGCAGATCCTTCCCGTCCCCGGGATCGATCCCCGCTCCCCCCGCAATCCTCGGCTGGGCCTCCCCTATCTCCGGGACATGCTCACCCTGAGCGAGCAGATTTTGGCCGGCACCGCCGCCTCCCGCCCCTTCCAGGCCTGCGGCCGGGAGGACCTGGCGGCCTACACCTACGGCCGGGCCGAGATCGACGCCCTGCTGCCCGGCCGTCCGCCGGTGGAGCTCTGAACTTTCACCAAATTTTAATCTTTCTTCCGCCCTCCCTCTGTTGCTTTTTCCCCATGGAACGGCTATACTAAGGAGTATTCGCACCGGAACTTTTTGGTACAACAGAAGGAGAATGTATTTTGAATCAGTCATCAAACGGCAAAAAACGTCGTTCCCCCCGCAGTAAAGCGGGAAAGATCCTCTTGAATCTGGTGGTCACCCTGGTGGTGGGTCTGGTCTATTTCTACGTGTCCCTGCCCGCCCTCAACCCCCAGTCCGGAGATTTTTACAGCTTCATCGGTCTGCTGTGCATCACCTATGTCATCTCGGCCCTGATCACCTCCGGCTTCTCGTCGGGTCTGGACCAGGCCGCCATGCCCAAGGAGCACTTCAAGGAGTATTTCCGCTTCATCAAGCAGCAGTGCCTCCCCATCGGCGTGCTGTTCCTGGCCCTGATCGCCGTGGCCCTGGTGGGCCAGGTCATCTCCATGCCCATCTTCAGGGCGGGGGCCTACCGGGATCTGCTGACCGTGGAGACCGGCGACTTCGCCAAGGAGATCACCCAGATCTCCTTCGACGAGATCCCCACCCTGGACAAGGACTCGGCCAATTACCTGGGTGACCGGCAGATGGGTACCCTCAGCGACATGGTCAGCCAGTTTGACTACTCCAACGAGTCCACCCAGATCAACTACCAGGGCCGCCCGGTCCGCGTGGCCCCCATCGCCTACGCCGACCTCATCAAGTGGTTCACCAACCGTGCCCAGGGCCTGCCCGCCTATGTGGTGGTGGACATGGTGACCCAGGAGGCCAAGGTGGTGCGCCTCTCCGAGGGGATGAAGTACTCCTTCTCCGAGCCCCTCAACCGCAACGTCATGCGCCACCTGCGCTTCTCCTATCCCACCTACATGTTCGATACCCCCCGCTTTGAGATCGACGAGGAGGGCACGCCCTACTGGATCGCCCCCCGGATCATCAAGACCATCGGTCTCTTCGGCGGCACCGACACCAAGGGTGCAGTGCTGATGAACGCCATCACCGGCGAGTGTCAGTACTATGAGGAGGTCCCCTCCTGGGTGGACAATGTCTACAACCCCAACCTCATCATGGAGCAGTATAACTACCACGGAACGCTGGTCAACGGCTTCATCAACTCCATCTTCGGTCAGCGGGATGTGACGGTGGTCACCCAGGGCTACAACTACATCGCCCTCAACGACGACGTGTACATGTACACCGGCGTCACCTCCATCAACTCCGACCAGTCCAACCTGGGCTTCCTGCTCTCCAACCAGCGCACCAAGGAGACCAAGTTCTACAAGGCCCCCGGCGCCACCGAGGAGGCGGCCAAGGCCTCCGCCCAGGGCGTGGTGCAGGACCTGGGCTACACGGCCACCTTCCCCCTGCTCCTCAACATCGCCGACGAGCCTACCTATTTCATCCCCCTCAAGGACGCCGCCAACCTGGTCAAGAGCTATGCCATGGTCAACGTGGCCCGGTATGACATCGTGGCCACCGGCAGCTCGGTCACGGCCTGTGAGCAGCAGTATATCCAGCTCCTGGCCCAGAAGGGGGTCACCTCAGAGGAGGAGCTGCCCCAGACCCAGGTCAGCGGCGTGATCGCGGAGATCCGCTCGGCGGTCCTGGACGGAAATACCTACTATTTCCTCCGTCTGGAGGGCGATGAGACCTTCTACACCGTGTCGGCTGCCCAGAATCCCACCGCCGTGATCCTCAACGTGGGCGATACGGTCACCATCCAGCACGAGATCCGGGAGGGCGCCTCCGACATTCTGAGCGGCTCCTCGGTCAAGCTGGACCGCAGGGGCGACGGCGCTGCCGTCCCCGTAGTGCCCTCCGCTGTTCCCGCCCTTCCCCAGCCCAGCGAAACGCCTGCCGTGGAGGAATCCATCCCTCCCGCAGCGTGATCCTCTTCTAGTTCCAAGCATATTAGCCCCGTCCGATTCTGAAGAACCGGACGGGGCTGTGTTTTATCCGCCCATCCCGGCATAGGATAGAGTAAATCAGGATGGGAGGCCGCGCCGATGGAGACCATCTCGCTGTGTATGATCGTAAAAAATGAGGAGGCCGTACTGGAACGCTGTCTGAACAGCGCCCGGGGGATCTGGGACGAGCTGATCGTGGTGGACACCGGTTCCCAGGACCGGACGCGGGAGATCGCCGCCCGCTTTACCGACCAGGTCCTCTCCTTCCCCTGGCAGGACGATTTCTCTGCCGCACGCAATGCTTCCTTTGAACGGGCCTCCGGCTCCTACTGTATGTGGCTGGACGCGGACGACGTGCTGCTCCCGGAGGACCGGGACGCCTTTCTCGCCGTGAAGGAGCAGGACCTGCCCGAGGCCGACGTGGTCATGGCCCGCTATCAGACCCTGGACGCGGACGGGGCCCCCGTCCTCTCCTATTACCGGGAGCGCATCGTGCGCAACGTGCCCTGGCTGCGCTGGAGCGGCGCGGTCCACGAGGCCATCCCACCGCTGGGCCGCGTGGTATACACCGAGGCGGCCGTCACCCACCGGAAGGAGCGCCCCGGCGATCCGGACCGGAATCTGCGCATCCTGGAGGGGCTGCGCGCCTCCGGGCGCAACCTCTCCCCCCGGGAACAGTTCTACTATGGCCGGGAGCTCTACGAGCACGGCCGCTATGAGGACGCCGTACAGGAGCTGGAGCTCTTTCTGACCGTAGGCTGGGGCTGGCGGGAGAACAATCTGGAGGCCTGCCGGGTCCTCTCGGCCTGTTACAGCGCCCTGCACCGCCCCCGCTGTGCCCTGCGCGCCCTGCTGGAGTCCCTGGCCTTTGATTCGCCCCGGGCCGAGATCTGCTGCGACCTGGGCAATTTCTTTCTGGAGCGGGAGGATTACCGCTCCGCCATCCGCTGGTATGAGCAGGCCCTCTCCTGTACCCGGGACGACCGCTCGGGCGCCTTTGTCCGGCCGGACTGTTACGGTTATCTCCCCGCCATGCAGCTGTGCGTCTGTTACCACCGCCTGGGGGAGCGGGAGCAGGCTGTGGCCTGGAACGAGCGGGCCGGGGCGTTCCGGCCGGATGACCCGGCGGTCCTGCGCAACCGCGCCTTTTTCGCAGGCTGAGCGCCCAAATACAAAAAGCCGGTCCGGAATATTTCCGGACCGGCCCAGCGTGTCGAAAAACTTCGACACGCTTCTCAAAAATGCAAGCATTTTTTCGAGGGGATGCAGCCCGCTGCGTCGCACGCCCCTTTGGGGCGCACGCTTGCGGCCTGAGAAGTGTTTTTTCCGACGTACACGCCGCCGGAAAAAACGATTGAACTCTCTTCCGCCGTCTGCGGACGGCGGAACTCTGCGAGGCTCTTGCAACACACAAAAATGCACTTGATCGACAGCCTGAGCCGGTCCGGAGAAAACTCCAGACCGGCTCTTTTCAATATCCGTTGACGATGGCGTCCAGCACTTTGGAGGCCACGGCTCCAGCGGTGTCGGAGCCGCTGCTTCCCTCCTCCACCAGGACCACGAAGGCATAGGGGGCGTCCTCGTTGCGGAGAAAGCCCGCAAACCAGGTGTTGGGGGCCTTGCCGCCGCCCACCTCGCCTGTGCCCGACTTGGCGCAGATGTCCATGTTGGGGAAACGGCTGCTGCCATAGGTCTGGGCCACATTGTTGGCCATCATATCCGCCAGACGGCTGGCGGTGTCCCGGTCCACCAGAGAGGCGGTCTGTTTTTTCAGGTAGAAGGACGCGGGAGTACCCAGCGGGGTCTCCGTCTTCTGGATGAGCTGGGGGACGGCAGCCTTCCCGCCGTTTGCCACTGCTCCCATCCACACCATCATGGCGCAGGGGTTGACCAGGTCGTTATACTGTCCCACACCGGCCCAGCCCAGCTGGTTGGGGGTGGTCCCCACGTCAAAGCGGCCCGCCGCCGTGGGGATCCCGTTTACCTTGTACTGGCTGGTCAGTCCGGCCTGGGTCACATAGCGCTCCATGGTCTCCGCGCCCAATTCGGCGGCCAACTGGCCGAACACCCCGTTGCAGGAATTGGCAAAGGCCCCGTAGATGTCCATCTCCCCATGTGCGTGGGGACAGGTGATGACCTCGCCCCCCACCTGGGTGGAGCCTGTACAGGTAAAGGTCCGGCTGAACAGATCGGGGATCTCCTCAATGGCGGCTGTCAGGGTCACCGTCTTGAAAATGGAGCCCGGCGTAAAGGTCCCCGAGAGAAAACGGTTCAGGTAGACCCCGTCATAGCGCTCGTCCCCCTCCTCAATCACCGGCGGATTGGCCGGGTCAAAGCTGGGTGAGGAGACCATGCACACAATCTCTCCGGTCTTGTAGTTGTAGACGCCCACCGTCCCCTTTTTGCCGCCCAGGGCCTGGTAGGCGATGTAGTTGTAGCGGGCGTCCAGGGTAAGGTAGAGGTCGTTCCCCTCGCCCAGGGGGCTGTATGCGCCGGTGAGCAGATTGTAGCCCGAGAGCTTATCCGCAAAGGCCACCAGCGCGCCGGTGCCGATGTTGCCCGACGGGTCGCCCACCGCATGGAGGGTGGCCTCCCGCACGGTGGCATTGTCGTAATAGCGGCGGTTCCCCGCCTCGTCCACCCAGGAGAGCACGTCGCCGTCCCGGTCCAGGACCCGCCCCACGGCCAGCTGTCCCTGGCTGTTGTAGAGATGGCGGTTGGCGGCGAAGCCCGCCCAGCGTCCGCCGCTGAGCACAAAGCGCACGCAGAACAGTCCCAGGCCCAGCAGCATGGCCAGGGCCAGCAGAAGGCAGACTACCGCCCGTTTTTCAATCTTCTTCATCGTCCGCCTCCGCTCCGTATCCGCCGTATCCGGGCCCAAAGTCAAAATCAAAGTCCACCAGATCCTCGTCCTCTCCGGTGGGGATCACTCCGCTCCGGCCCCGGGTGGAGCGGCGGGCCAGGTGCTCCTGCCGCTCAGGGCCCTTTCTCCGCCCGGGCAGGCGGATGGCAAAGCTGGCGTTCTGCCGGGTGTCGGTGGCCTTCAGAAAGGCCAGCAGTCCCCAGGACGAGAGCATGGAGGAGCCGCCGTTGGACACGAACGGGAAGGTCACGCCGGTCAGCGGCAGGATGTCCACCGCGCCCAGCACGTTCAGCGCCGTCTGGAACACCATCATGGAGGTGGCCGCACAGGCGGCAATGATATAAAAGCTGGACCGCCCCGCCCGGCAGGCCCGCACCGCAAAGACCGCCAGGGTCAGGATACAGCACACCGCCAGGACGGCGATGACGAGGCCCCACTCCTCGCAGAGCATGCCGAACACCAGATCGGTGTCGGCGGCCGGGACCCGGTAGAGCCAGCCCCGGCCTGGTCCCACGCCCACCAGACCGCCGGAGGCCGCCGCCGACATGGTGCGGGTCTGCTGAAAGCCTCCGTCCGAGGCGTACTGCCAGGCGTGTCCCCAGGTGGCAAAGCGCCGCAGGATGTAGGGTTTGAGGGAGAGCAGCATGAACCCGCCGAAGACGGCCGCGCCGCAGATGAGGGCCAGGGTGGCCCAGTCTCCGGAGCGGAGATAGGCGATCACCAGGAAGGTGATGAAAAAGATGGCCGCGGTGCCGAAGTCGCTCATCAGCGCCAGGCAGCCCATACAGGCTCCCGTCAGGACGATGAACAGCCCCAGGTTCCGCTTCCGGAAGAGGCGCTCCAGCGTGGCGGCCCCGGCAAAGATGTAGCAGATCTTGGCCACCTCCGAGGGCTGGAAGGAGATGCCGCCGATGCTGATCCAGTTGGCCGCGCCGTATTTCACCTGCCCAACCACCAGGGACAGACCCAGCAGGCAGATGGCCCCCACCGCCATGACCCAGCGGATCTTCTTCACCCGCTCCAGGTCCCGGAGAAAGATTCCCAGCACCAGAAAGAGCACCAGCCCCAGCAGCATGGCGGCCAGCTGCTTGAAGAGGGCGTGGGGCGCGGAGGACGCGGTCACCGACAGGGACAGGGTACACAGGAAAAAGGCGATGAGCTCCATCTCAAAGCCCACCCGCCGCAGCGCCCGCAGGGTGAGGAAGTAGATCCACATCAGAGCGGTCAGCGTAAAGAAGGCCAGGGGCAGGGAGACCTCGGCCTCCTCCCCCGCCGCTACCACCAGCTGGAGGGCGGCCAGGACCTGAAAGACCGTCAGGAGCACCAGCGGCCCCCAGGGCGAGGAGGGCTTCTCCACCCTCCGGCGGCGCTGCCGCCGCTCCTCCTGCTCCTCCTGGGAGACCGGCAGCAGCACGGTCTCCACTCCGCCCAGGCTGAGCACGTCACCAAAGGTCACCGGCGCGCTGCCCTGGACCGGCTTTCCATTGACCCGTACCCCGCCCTTGGAGTCCAGGTCGTGGACGGTCCAGGTGTCATCCTCGGCACGGATCAGCGCCGCGTGCTGGCGGGAGACCACCGGGTAGTTGAGCACTACGTCCGAGGACTTTCCCCGCCCCAGAATGTTCTCCCAGTGGGTCAGGGGCTCCTCCGCCCCGCTGGGCAGGGTCAGGTAGGCCCACACCTCCGGCAGATGGGGGACCTTTAACAGGGAGCGGATGGCCCCGGCCAGGATCCCCAGCGCCAGCACCGGGAACACAAAGCGGACCACCGAGGTAAACCAGGCTGCCAGCATGGGATAGCGGGCCGGCAGCGTCAAAAACGCATGGATCAGATCCTGCGGCTGTGATAAAAGCAATGCGACATCCTCCTTTTTAACGGAATCCAAAGGGATTGCCTCCTATTATACCACAACTTTTTCCCCGCGCAAATCGGGCCGTTTTGCCCCCCGCTCCGGGCGGCCGGAGCCCCCCTTCCGATTTCTCCGGGGGAATTTCAAAAAAACGGTTGACTTTTCTTGGATTTGTATTATACTTATAAGTACAAAATAAAACTCAATAGTTTAAACTCATTATATCGAAAAATTCTATATCGTTCGGATGACATGACCGAGAGAGTGCGATACAGTCGCCGCCGAAGGGGAATCAGAAAATCTCTCAGGCAAACGGATCGGCCATTGACGAGACTCTGGAAAGCGTGGAAGTTTTTTCCTCGCACCGAAGATGCAACCTCATCTATGTGAGGGAAACTTTCAGGTTATGACAGAGCGTATAGCATTTGCTATGCGCTTTTTTCATACCATTCAGTAACCGTCAGTATAATTTCTAATTTTTCTAGTTTACATTATCACAGGAGGTCATGATCATGGAGCGAAAAACCCCACTTTACGACTGCCACGTGGCGGCAGGCGGTAAAATTGTCCCCTTTGCAGGCTGGCTGCTGCCGGTCCAGTACAGCGGCGTGGTCGCCGAGCATATGGCGGTGCGCACGGCCTGCGGACTCTTTGACGTCTCCCACATGGGCGAGCTGGTCCTCCGGGGCAAGGACGCCCTGGCCAATCTCAACCGCCTGCTGACCAACGACTACACCGACCTCCAGACCGGCTACGCCCGGTACAGCCTCATGTGCTATGAGAGCGGCGGCGTGGTGGATGACCTGATCGTCTACAAGTGCTCCGACGAGGCCTACCTCATCGTCGTCAACGCGGCCAACTGCGAAAAGGACGCCCAGTGGATCTCCGAGCACCTCTCCGGCGAGTGCACCATGGAGAACATCTCCGACTCCGTGGCCCAGGTGGCCCTCCAGGGTCCCAAGGCCGAGGCCGTCCTCTCCAAGCTCTCCAAGACCATCCCGGCCGGCAACTATACCTTCATCGCCCAGGGCGAGGTGGACGGCATCCAGGCCTTGGTCTCCCGCACCGGCTACACCGGCGAGGACGGCTTTGAGATCTACTGCGCCGCCGCCGATGCCCCCGCCCTGTGGGAAAAGCTCCTGGCCGCCGGCAAGGACGAGGGACTCATCCCCTGCGGCCTGGGCGCCCGCGACACCCTGCGCCTGGAGGCCGGCATGCCTCTCTACGGCCACGAGCTCTCCGCCGAGATCAACCCCTACGAGGCGGTGCTGGGCATCTTCGTCAAGATGGATAAGCCCGACTTCATCGGCAAGGCCGCTCTGGAGCAGGCCCGTCCCGTCTCCCGCCGCAAGGTTGGCCTGAAGGTCACCGGACGGGGCATCATCCGGGAGCACTGCGACGTATACGCCGGCGAGGAAAAGGTGGGCTTCGTCTCCTCCGGCACCCACTGCCCCTACCTGGGCTACGCGGTGGGCATGGCCATGGTCCCCGTGGAGTACAAGGAGCCCGGCACCAAGCTGCTGGTGGACGTGCGCGGCCGCAAGGTGGAGTGCGAGGTCATCAAGACTCCCTTCTACAAGCGGACCCAGTGATCCTCTTCCCTTTGAAACGAAACTATGTACATAAAAAATCAAAAATCATATCGATAAAGGAGAAATTATTATGAACTTTCCTGCTGATCTGAAGTACGCCAAGTCTCACGAGTGGGTTCGCCAGGAGGGCGACACCTATGTCATCGGCCTGACCGACTTTGCCCAGGACGAGCTGGGCGACATCGTCTTTGTCAACCTGCCCCAGGAGGGCGACGCCGTCTCCGCCGGCGAGGCCTTCTCCGACGTGGAGTCCGTCAAGGCGGTCTCCGACGTCCTCTCCCCCGTCTCCGGCACCGTCGTGGCCGTCAACGAGGAGCTGATGGACGATCCCGCCAAGGTCAACAGCGATCCCTATGGCGCCTGGTTCATCAAGGTCGAGAATGTCAGTGATGTGGAGGAGCTGCTGGACGCCGCCGCCTACGAGGCCCACTGCGCCGCGGAAAAGGAGTAATCTATGTCGAGTTATCTGTGCTCTACCCCGGAAGAGCGGCAGGCCATGCTGGAGGTCCTGGGCATGAAGTCCATGGACGACCTCTACGTGGATGTGCCGGAGGAGGTCATGATCAAGGGCCCCCTCAACCTGCCCGCCCCCAAGTCCGAGCTGGACATCCGCCGGACCATGGAGTCTCTGGCGGAACACAACACCCGCTTCCATACCATCCTGCGGGGCGCCGGCGCCGAGCGCCACTACATCCCCGCCGCCGTCTCCCGCATCACCAGCAATGAGATCTTTGTCACCGCCTACACCCCCTATCAGGCCGAGGTCAGCCAGGGCGTGCTCCAGTCCATCTTTGAGTTCCAGACCATGATGTGCGAGCTCACCGGCATGGACGTGTCCAACGCCTCCGTCTACGACGGCGGTACCGCCGCCGCCGAGGCCGTGGCCATGTGCAAGGAGCGCAAGCGCACCAAGGTCCTGGTCTCCGAGACCACCCATCCCGACGCGCTGGCCGTCATCAAGACCTACTGCTACGGCTCCAACACCGAGGTGATCACCGTGCCCGCCAAGGACGGCGTCACCGATCTGGAGGCCCTCAAGTCCCTGCTGGGTGAGGACTCCGCCTGCTTCTACGTGCAGCAGCCCAACTTCTTCGGCATGCTGGAGGACTGCGACGCCCTGGGCGAGGCGGTCCACGCCGCCGGAGCCAAGTACATCATGGGCGTCAATCCCGCCACCCTGGGCGTGCTCAAGAGCCCCCGGGAGTACGGCGCCGACATCGCCGTGGGCGAGGCCCAGCCTCTGGGCATGCCCCTCTCCTGGGGCGGCCCCTACCTGGGCTTCATGACCTGCACCACCGCCATGATGCGCAAGCTCCCCGGCCGGATCGTGGGCGAGACCACCGACGACAAGGGCGAGCGCGCCTTCGTCCTCACCATGCAGGCCCGCGAGCAGCACATCCGCCGCGAGAAGGCCAGCTCCAACATCTGCTCCAACCAGGCCCTGTGCGCCCTGACCGCCTCGGTCTACCTGGCCGAGATGGGCCCCGCCGGTCTGGCTGAGGTGGGCAACCAGTGCTATGCCAAGGCCCACTATCTGGCCTCCGAGCTGTGCAAGATCGAGGGCGTCGAGCTGGTGTTCCCCGGCGAGTTCTTCCATGAATTTGTCACCACCCTGCCCGATACCTACCGGGTCCTCTGTGCGCTGGAGAAGAAGGGCATCCTGGGCGGCCTGCGCCTGCGGGAGGGCGTGCTGTGGTGCGTCACCGAGTACTGCACCAAGGCTGACCTGGACGAGGCTGTGGCCGTCATCAAGGAGGCGTACGGAAAATGAAACTGATTTTTGAATTGAGCAAGCCCGGCCGCGGCAACAAGGTCCTCACCCCCTATCAGACCACCCTGAACCTCAACCCCACCGCAGAGGTCCCCGCCGTGGAGATCCCCGCCGCCTTCCGCCGGAGCTCGGCCCCCCGTCTCCCCGAGGTGAGCGAGAACGATCTCTCCCGCCACTATAACGCTCTGGCCCGCCGTTCCTTCGGTGTGTGCGACGGCTTCTATCCCCTGGGCTCCTGTACCATGAAGTACAACCCCAAGATCAACGAGGTCATTGCCAACCTCTTCAAGTTCACCGACATCCATCCCCTCCAGCCCAAGCACACGGTCTCCGGCTGCCAGACGGTCTACGCCCTGGCCGAGAAGTACCTGTGCGGCATCACCGGCATGGATGCCATGACCTTCCAGCCCGCCGCTGGCGCCCACGGTGAGTTTACCGGCATCCTGCTCATCAAGGCCTACCATGACTCCCGCGGCGACTACGCCCGGAAAAAGGTCATCGTCCCCGACTCGGCCCACGGCACCAACCCCGCCACGGCGGCCATGTGCGGCTACGAGGTGTGCTCCATCCCCTCCACGCCCGACGGCATGGTGGACCTGGACGCCCTGCGCGCCGCGGTCGGCCCCGACACGGCGGCCCTGATGCTGACCAACCCCAACACCATCGGCAAGATCGACAAGAACATTCTGGAGATCACCAAGATCGTCCACGACGCAGGCGGCCTGTGCTACTACGACGGCGCCAACCTGAACGCGGTGATGGGCGTGGCCCGTCCCGGCGACATGGGCTTTGACGTGTGCCACCTGAACCTGCACAAGACCTTCTCCACCCCCCATGGCGGCGGCGGCCCCGGCTCCGGCGCGGTGGGCTGCAAGAACATCCTCAAGCCCTTCCTGCCCGGCTCGGCCATCGGCGGAGGCGGCGGAGAGCAGTCCGTGGGCCAGGTCAAGATGTTCTTCGGCAACTTCCTGGTGGTCCTGCGCGCCCTGGCCTATCTGATGACCCTGGGCAACTCCGGCGTGCGGGAGGCTGCCCAGACCGCGGTCCTCAACGCCAACTACATGAAGGCCAAGATGGAAGAGGCCGGCTATGTCTGCGCCTATCCCGGCATCTGCATGCACGAGTTCGTGCTGGACCTGTCCCAGCTCAAGAAGGAGACCGGCGTCTCCGCGCTGGATGTGGCCAAGAGCATGCTGGACCACGGGATCCATCCCCCCACGATGTACTTCCCCCTCATCGTCCACGAGGCGCTCATGTTCGAGCCCACCGAGACCGAGTCCCGGGAGACCATCGACGAGGCCTGCGCCGTCATGGCGGAGATCCTCAAGACGGCCAAGGAGGACCCCGAGGCCTGCCACACCGCGCCCCACCACACGGTCATCGGCCGGCCCGACGAGACCAAGGCGGCCCGCCATCCCGTGGTGCGCTACGACTTCAATTCCTGATCTGACCGCATGGCGGCGTCCGCTTCCCGGCGGGCGCCGCTTCTGCGTGTCGAACCCGTTCGACACGCTTCTCAAAAACGCCAAGCGCTGCCGCAGAACACGCCGGAATCTATTTTTTCGGCGGGCGCCGCTTTTTATTGAATGACTGGAGGTATCACCCATGCAATATGATCTGCTCGTCATCGGCGGCGGGCCCGGCGGCTTTGCCGCTGCCGTCAAGGCCGCCCAGCTGGGAAAGAAAGTCGCCCTCTTTGAGGCGCGGGAGCCCGGCGGCACCTGTCTCAACCGGGGCTGCATCCCCACCAAGGCCCTGATGCACACCTCCCAGCGCTATCAGGAGCTGAAGGAGGGCATCCCCGGTATCGCCCTGGGCGACGTACAGCCCGACTGGGCCGGGCTGGCCGCCCGGAAAAACGAGGTGGTCTCCACCCTGCGGGACGGAATGGCCTCCCTCATCAAGGGCAACAAGATCGACCTGATCGCCGAGCACGCCGTCATCACCGGCCCCCAGACCGTCCGGGCCGGAGAGAACACCTATGAGGGCGCGCATATCCTGGTCGCCGCCGGCTCCATCCCCTCCCGTCCTCCCATCCCGGGACTGGACCTGCCCGGGGTGGTGACCAGCGACGAGCTGCTGGACGACATCTCTCCCCGGGACTCCATGGTCATCATCGGCGGCGGCGTCATCGGCGTGGAGCTGGCCACCGTCTGGGCCGCCATGGGCACCAAGGTGGTCATCGTGGAGGCGCTGGAGCGCATTCTGGCCAACCTGGACCGGGAGATCTCCCAGTCGGTCTCCATGCAGCTGAAAAAGCAGGGCGTGGAGATCTATACCTCCGCCATGGTCTCCCGGCTGACCCAGGAGGACGGCCGTCTCACCGTCCACTTCACCCACAAGGAGGAGGAGAAGGCGGCCTCCGGCGCCACGGTGCTGGCCGCCATGGGCCGCCGGGCCAACACCGCCGGGCTCTTCGACGGCGTGGAGGTGGAGCTCAACCGTGGGATGCTGGTGGTCAACGACCGCTATGAGACCTCCGTGCCCAGCATTCTGGCCATTGGCGACGCCATCGGCGGCATCCAGCTGGCCCACAAGGCCGAGGCCGAGGGCGTCCGCGCCGTGGAGCTCCTCTACGGCCATGTGCCCGAGCGGGTGTCCTCCCCCATCCCCTCCTGCGTCTACACCTCCCCGGAGATCGCCCAGACCGGCCTGACCGCCGACGAGTGCAAGGCCCAGGGCATCCCCACCCTGGTGGGCAAGTACGTGATGGGCGGCAACGGCCGCACCGTGATCGAGGGGGGCGGGCGCACCTTCATCAAGGTGGTCTTCCACGGGGAGAGCCACGTCCTGCTGGGGGCCCAGCTCCTCTGCCACCGGGCCACCGATCTCGTCAGCGAGCTCAACACCGCCGTCACCCTGGGGCTGACCGCAGAGCAGATGCTCTCCCCCGTCCGGCCCCATCCCACCTTCGCCGAGGGAATCAGCGAGGCGGTGGAGGCCGCCTTCGGCCAGAGCCTCCACTCCGCGCCGGTGCGCAAGCGTTAATAACTGCGATAACCACAGCGCCCGGGACCGATTGGGTCCCGGGCGCTTCGCGTGTCGAACCGATGCGGCACGCAAAAAAGCCGCCCGCAGGCGGCTTTTTTCAGTCCAGTTCCTTGATAAAGTAGTACCGGCCATGGGTGCCGGCGTAGGGCTCCACCCGGCCGAACTCCCGGAACCCCAGCTTGGGGTAGTACTCCGGGGCCTGGAAGGAGAAGGTGTCCAGCTCGATGCGCTTGGCGCCCCGGGCCCTTCCCGCCGCCTCCACCCGGGCGAGGAGCTCCCGCCCCACGCCCCGGTGCCGCAGGGACTCGTCCACCCAGAGGATCTCCACATAGATGCAGTCCCCCAGCAGGCGTGCCAAAATCCCGGCCACCACCCGGCCGTCCTCCTCCACACACTGGGAGAGGTCCGTACTGGTGCCGATATAGGGCTGATTGTAGGCACGCAGGCCCTCCAGCACCGCCTGTTCATCCTGCTGTGTGCACTCTCTCCACTCCATACTCGCTGCCTCCTCAGTCGTCCAGATCAAAGGGGGGCGCCTGTTCGATGGCATCCCGCTCAAATTCCAGCTCTTCGGGCACCGGCTCCGACATGGGAGAGGCCCCGGCCGGCATGTTCTGCTTATACTGCATCTCCTGCCACTGGGCCTTGGAGATGAGGACCTGACGGGGCTTGGAGCCCTCAAAGGGGCCCACCACGCCCTTCTCCTCCATCTGGTCCACCAGGCGGGCCGCCCGGGAATAGCCCAGTTTCAGACGCCGCTGGAGCATGGACACCGACGCCATGCCGGTCTCCACCACCACCTCGATGGCGTTGGGCAGGAGCTCGTCGTAATCGTCCTCGGAGCTGTCGACGGCGCTCTCTCCGCCGCCCTTGTTCCCCTTGTCCTTGGCCGCGGCGTTCTGCTCGATCTCGTGGAGGACCTCCTCGTCGTACTCCGCGGTGCCGCTGCGCTTGACGAACTCCACCACGCTGGCCACTTCCTCGTCCGAGATGAAGCAGCCCTGCACCCGCTGGGGCTTGCCCGAGCCCAGGGGGAAGTAGAGCATGTCGCCCCGGCCCACCAGCTTCTCCGCTCCAGTGGTGTCCAGGATGATGCGGGAGTCCAGAGAGGACTGGACCGCAAAGGCGATGCGGCTGGGGATGTTGGCCTTCATGAGGCCGGTGATGACGTCGGCCGAGGGACGCTGGGTGGCGATGATCAGGTGCATGCCCGAGGCGCGGCCCATCTGGGCCACGCGGCAGATGGACTCTTCCACCTCTTTTGCGGCCACCAGCATCAGGTCGGCCAGCTCGTCGATGACCACCACCACCGAGGGCATTTTCTTCATTCCCTCGGTGCGCTCGGCCAGGGCGTTGTAGGATTTCAGGTCCCGCACTCCCACCTCGGCGAAGGAGCGGTACCGCTTCATCATCTCGGTCACCGCCCACTGGAGGGCGCCGGCCGCCTTTTTGGGGTCGGTCACCACGGGGATGAGCAGATGGGGGATGCCGTTATAGATGCCCAATTCCACCATCTTGGGGTCCACCATGATGAGGCGGACCTCCTCGGGTGTGGCCTTGTAGAGCAGGGAGATGATGAGGGAGTTGGTACACACCGACTTACCGGAGCCGGTGGTACCTGCGATGAGCAGATGGGGCAGCTTTCCGATGTTGCACACCACGCAGCGGTTGCTGATGTCCTTGCCCACCGCGAAGGAGACCTTGGACGGGCTCTCCCGGAACTCCCGGGAGTCGATCACGTCCCGGATGCCCACCGGGGCCACCAGCTTGTTGGGCACCTCGATGCCCACCATGGAGATCTTGCCCGGAATGGGGGCGATGCGCACTCCGGTGGCTCCCAGGGCCAGCGCGATGTCGTCGGTGAGATTGGTGAGCTTGTTCATCCGCACGCCCTGGGCCAGCTCCAGCTCATACCGGGTGACCGAGGGGCCCCGCACCGCGTCCACGATGGCCGCGTCGATGCCGAAGGAGTGGATGGTGTCGGCCAGCCGGAGCTGGTTGGCCTGGAGCTCCCCGGCCATGTCGCTGGCCGAGACCCCCCGGCTCTGCTGGAGCAGATCGATGGGGGGATACTGATACTCCGGCCCCACCTCTTCCCGCTCCAGGCTCTGGGTGATGTCCCGGCTCACCTCGGCGGCGGCCCGGGCGGTCTCCTCCGCCTTCGCCTTGGGCGCGGTCACCGCGGGCTCCCGCTGGATCTCGGGCATGGGCGGCATGGGAGGACGGACCGGCTCGGACTCCTCCACGGGCAGAGGGGCGGGCTCCGGCGGACTTTCCCGCCGGAAGAGTCCCAGCGGGGGCTTGGGCTCGGGAGCAGGCTGGACCACCGGCTCCTCCACCCGCTCGGGCACCGGGGTCTGGACCTCCGCCGCCGGCTCCTCCGCTTCCGCCTCCGGCTGGACCGGGGCGGGCTCGGGCTTGCTCAGCACAGGCACCGTGGGCTCGGGCGGCTGGACCCGGTCTCTCCCCGCCAGGACCTCATCGGGCGTGGGCACCGAGGGCTTCTGGTTGAAGAACTTGCCCTTCTTGGTAAAGAGCGGGCTGGACACCGGCGCTTTCCCCACCAGGGGTCCCTCGTCCACCGGGATGTCGATCTCCGCGCTTCCCCGTCCCCGGGGGGCAGGAGCGGGGGCCGGCTTCTTCTCTCTGCGGGGCGGGAGCTCTTCCTCCTCATAGGCCGGGCGGTCCCGGATATAGTCCACGATATCGGCCAGGGTCACCCGCGCCGCCCCCATGACCAGAAGGGCCCCGGTGAGCAGGAAGACGATGCCCGCGCCGAACTTGCTGAAGATGGCCCCAAAGGACAGGGCCAGAATGCCGCTGACCACGCCGCCGCTCTGAAGGGCTTCGCCCTCCTTCCAGAGGGTCTGGAAGAGCTTGAGGTCCCAGGCGTAGGTTCCCTTGGCCAGAAGCAGGTGGAGCAGCGCGCCGAACACCACCGGCAGCAGCAGGGTACACCAGACCCGCAGCTGGACCGGACGTCCCCGGTGGAAGGCCAGAATCCCGCTAGCCACCAGCAGCATGGGGGGCAGCAGCAGGAAGCCGTAGCCGATCAGGCCCTTGACCCCGCCCACGAAAAAGTCGATGAAGAGGGCCTTGACCTGGAAATAGCCCAGCGCGGCAAAGATGGCCAGAAGCAGGCAGATCAGCGCGCCTACCCCCCGCCGGATGGGCTTGGGGGCGGAAGCGCCGCTCTTTTTCCGGCTCCCGCCGGAGGCGCGGGACTTCCCTGCACCGGAGGAGGCGCGGCTCGTCCCGCCGCTCCGCTTGTTCCCGGAGCGGGGAGCGGCTCGCTTTCCCCCGGATGACTTCTTTTGTGCTGTGGCCATGGAGTTCATCCTTTCTGCGCAGAATGAGGCATGGTCACCATGCCTCATTCCCTAGAGTTTCAATGGTTGTAAAGTTTTATTACTTGCCGAAGAAGGGCACAATGATCCCGGCGATGAGAGAGCCCAGGCCCACGACCCAGCAGTAATAGGCGAACATGCCGAAGCGTCCCTTGTCCGAGAGGAGGTTCACCAGCCGGATGGCGAAATAGCCCACCACTGCCGCCACGATGACGCCGGCGATGTATCCGGGGATGAGGGCGGGGTCCACTCCCTCAGCGGCCGCCTCCCCGATCTTGAGCAGGTTGGCCCCCAGTACGGCGGGCAGGCTCATCAGGAAGGAGAAGCGCACCGCGAACTTCCGGTCAAAGCCCCGGAAGAGCCCGGTGGAGATGGTGATACCGGAACGGGAGATCCCGGGTATGGTGCCCACGGCCTGGGCCGCGCCCACCAGAAGGGCATCCACCAGCGTGGCACTCTTGGCGTTCTTGTGTCCCTTGGCCCGCCGATCCGAGAAGAAGAGCAGGAATCCGGTCAGGAGCATGGCGATGGAGACCGAGATATTGTGGGAGAAGGTCCGCTCCAGCCACTTGTGGATGGGCAGGAGGACAACGAGCGGCAGGGTGGCCGTCACCAGCAGGATGATCATGCGCCCGGCCGGTGTGGGACGTCCCATCCCCTTAGGGTCCCGCTTGACCAGGGCAGTCACCCACGCGCCGAAGGCCCGCAGCATCTCCCACACGTCCTTGCGGTAGTAGATACAAACCGAGATCAGTGTTCCCAGATGAAGGAGCACCGAAAAGAGCATGGATTCGGTCTCTTTCATCCCGAAAAAGGTCTCAAACAGCACCAGGTGGCCAGAGCTGGAAATGGGAAGAAATTCCGCAATGCCCTGGATCACGCCCATCAGTATGGATTGTATCAGATTCAACCCGGATCCCTCCATTCTCCTTCACCGCCCCTTCTCGATCCTCTCTGCGCGGCGGCGTGCAGACGGTATGCATGACATACAGGAATATGATACCATACTTTCCCGCAGATTTCCACGTTTTTTCTTGCCGTTATGTCAACAAAAAAGGAATGGAGCAAACTCCATTCCTCTCTGTTTTATCCTCTTGTCCGCTCGCTCTCTCTGCGGTCCATCATCTGGTGCAGGCACTCCAGCGCGTCGGAGAGGCCGCCCACATGGTCGATGAGTCCAATGGCCACCGCCTCTTCCCCGTGGACCACGCTGCCCACGTCGGCGGCCAGCTCCCCGGTCTGGAGCATCAGCTCGGTAAAGGTATCCCGCTGGATCCTGCTGTGGCGGGTGACAAAGTCCAGAATCCGCTCCTGGATGCGGCTGAAATAGTGGAAGGTCTGGGACACGCCGATGACCGTTCCCGACATGCGCACCGGATGGATGGTCATGGCGGCCGAGGGCGCGATGAAGGAGGTCTGCGCGGACACCGCCAGCGGTACGCCGATGGAGTGCCCTCCTCCCAGCACCAGGGATACCGTGGGCTTCTTCATCCCGGAGATGAGCTCCGCGATGGCCAGCCCCGCCTCGATGTCCCCGCCCACGGTGTTGAGGAGGACCAGAAGGCCGTCGATGTCGTCGCTCTCCTCCACCGCGGCCAGCAGCGGCAGCACATGCTCGTATTTGGTGGTCTTGGTGGACGGGTCCAGGACCTGGTGTCCCTCGATCTGGCCCACAATGGTCAGGGTATGGATGGCGCCCCGCCGGGTGCGGATCACAGAGGAGCCCAGCTCCTCGATCTGGGCCCGCCCCTCTTCCATCTGCTCGGATTTGTTTTGCTCCATGTCGGTTCCCCCCTCTTGGTTTGAGGATAGGTTGCCCGATTTTTTGCCCGCTATCCAAAAAGGAGCCCCGGACAAACGTCCGGGGCTCCTTACATTCTCGATCGCGTGTATTCTGCGTTTTCGATGCAAGCGCCTCGCAGAGTTCCGCCGTCCGCAGACGGCGGAAGAGGATCAAATCGTGTTTTCCGGCGGCATGCACGTCGGAAAACACTCTGCTCAGGCCGCAAGTGTGCGAGCGCTAGCGAGTGCGCGCAGCGGACTGCATCCCCTCGAAAAAACGCTCTGCGTTTTTGAGAAGCGATCTTACTTGGCCTCGTAGACCGCCTTCATGCCCTTGTAGGTCATGTAGCAGTCCAGCTTGGAGACCGTCTCAAAGGGAGAGTGCATGGAGAGCACGGGCACACCGGCATCGATGGTGTCGATGTCGCGGTTGGCCATGAAGCAGGCCACGGTGCCGCCGCCGCCCGCGTCCACCTTGCCCAGCTCGGCCATCTGCCAGAGCACGCCGGCCTCGTCCAGGGTGCGGCGGACATAGGCCACCACCTCGGCGGCCGCGTCGGAGGAGCCGGACTTGCCCCGGGCTCCGGTGTACTTGGACAGGCCCATACCGTAGTTGATGCGGGCGCTGTTGCGCTTCTCATAGACCTCGGGGAAATTGGGGTCGTAGGCCGCGGTCACGTCGGCGGAGAGGCAGAAGGACTTCTCGTAGCAGGCCTTCAGGGGCACCTTCTGGGTGTCGCACAGGTCGGACATAAAGGTGTCGAAGGTGGCGGACTGCATGCCGGACACGCCCTCGGAGCCGATCTCCTCCTTGTCGGCCAGGATGCACACGGCGGTGCGCTCGGGCACGCCCAGCTCCAGTATGGCGGCAAACTCCGCATAGGCGCACACCCGGTCATCGTGGCCGTAGGCGCCGATGAGGGAGCGGTCAAAGCCGATGTCGCTGGCACGGAAGGCGGGGACGGCCTCCAGCTCGGCGGAGATGAAGTCCTCCTCCACGATGCCGTACTTCTGGTTCAGGATGTCCAGGATGGCCAGCTTGACCCGGTCGGCGCCCTCGTCGTCCTTGAAGGGACGGCTGCCCACCAGGATGTTCAGGCTCTCGGCGGGGATGGCCTCGCCCAGAGGCTTCTTGGACTGCTCCGCGCCCAGGTGGGGCAGCAGATCGTCCACGGTGAAGAGGGGATCGCCGGCGCCGGTGCCGATGGCCACCTTGAGAACGGTGCCGTTCTTCAGGGCGATCACGCCGTGGAGCTCCAGGGGGATGGTCACCCACTGGTACTTGCGGATGCCGCCGTAGTAGTGGGTCTTGAAGAAGGCCATCTCGCCGTCCTCATAGAGAGGATTGGGCTTCAGGTCCAGGCGGGGAGAGTCGATATGGGCTGCGCCGATGTTCACGCCATCGGCCAGGGAGCGATTGCCGATCACCGCCAGCATCAGGGCCTTGCCCCGGTTGGAGCGGTAGACCTTGTCGCCCGCCTTGAGCTCCATGCCCCGGACAAAGGGCTTGAAGCCCCGGGCCTCGGCCTGACGGATGGCCTCGTCCACACACTCCCGCTCGGTCTTGCCGGCGTCCAGGAACTTCTTATACTCCTCGCAGTAAGCACGCATGGCCGCCTCTTCATCGGCGGAAATACGATCGTAACCATTCTTGGGGGCGTAGCAGAGCGCTTCGCGGCGCAGCTCACCCACACTCTTTTTCTTGTCTTCCATAGGAAAGATCCTCCTTATATCACAATGGCAGACGCGCCGGAGCAAAGAGGCGCGCCTCAATGCGTCCTTGTCTATCCTACCACAAGTGAATCTTTTTTTCCAGTCATGAACTGGGAATTTCTTTTTCCCCTCCCAGCAGGGACTGAAACAGAGCCAGGGCCCGGCGCTGGAAGGTCTCGGGCGTATCCTCCGGGCCGTTTTCCAAGATATGAGAGCAGTGCGCCCGGTAAAAATCGTCGCCCGGCTGGGACTCCACCCGCTTCCGGGCGTACACCTCGCCGATCCCCTCCCGGGCCATGATACGGCGGATGCGCAGCTCGGACGGAGCCAGAATGCCCACCACCGCGTCGCAGGAGGCACCGATCCCGCTCTCGATGAGTCGGATGGCGTCCACCGCCACCGCTTCCCGGCCCTCTCGCCGGGCCGCCTCGGTCCGCCGTTCCAGCTCTTCCAGAATGAAGCGGTGGGTGATGGCGTTCAGATCCTCCAGGGCCTGATGATCGCTAAAGACGATCTCCCCCAGCCGCTTGCGGGCGATCTGTCCCCCCTCGTCCAGGATGCCCGTGCCGAACCGTCCGGTCAGGGCCTCTTTCAGCCCCTGGTCGGAGGAGAGCAGATCGTGGTACATGGCGTCCGCGTCGATGACCGCCGCCCCCAGGGAGGTGAGGGCGTGCAGCGCCGTGGTCTTGCCCGCCCCGGTGGGGCCGGTGATGCCGATGCGCTTCATATGGATACCTCCTCCCGCGCCCCCGCCCGCAGCGCAAGGCGCAGGCGGATGGCCAGGATCAGATTGACCGCCGGCACCAGGCCCAGCAGGATATAGAGGGCCAGCGCGCCGGGGCGCTTTTTTTGCAAAATACACCCCCGGACCAGACCGTGGAGGAGGAAGATCTCCTGCACGGTCCACAGCACGCCGATGAGAAAGGCGGCCAGAAGGATCAGGGGGTCCAGAACGATGGCCACCAGGGCCACGTGAAAGACCAGGTGCAGCATGGGCCAGAGGGCCGCCAGCACCAGAGGGTAAAAGGGCAGCATCCACACCGGCCCCTGAAAGGCCCCGTGGAGGGAGACCGCCGCGTACCCATAGCCGCCGATGAGCAGCACCTGGAGCGGGATGCCCAGCGCCAGGCCGTCATCCAGAATCCGCACGGCACGCTGAACCCGCGTGGCCTCCGGGACCCGGGCCAGGGGGAAGAAATTGGCCTTTCCCACCACGTAGAGCCCCAGAAGGGTCCCCGGCAGGGCGGACAGGGCCGCCTGCCCCCACGCCAGCAGGGATGAAATTCCGGCCCCCTCCACCGTCTGCACCAGGGCCAGCAGCGTGAGGGCCGCCGTCCAGAGCGTGGAACAGAAATAGCCTGCCCCGGTGAGGAACACCCACACCGGATGCCCCAGCTCGATCTTTTTCATCCGGTCCAGCACAAACAGCAGCACCACGGCCGCATAGACCAGCAAAATCGCCATGCCGCTCCCTCCCCGTCTGCTCAGACCTCCACGATGTGGAAGCCGGCCGCCTTGTTCAGCCGGTTGGACACCGCCAGACCGATGCCGGAGGGCTCCGGTCCCTGGGCCCAGATCTGCTCCACCTCCGTGCCGTCAAAGGCCCGCAGAGCGTCGAAGACCCGCCGGGCCTGCTCGGCCTGGTCGGCCTTGGGGCCGATGGACTCCACCGGGTGTCCCTCGAAGAGATGGGTGAACTCCGCAAAGCAGATGACCCCGTCCTGGTCGCCGATGTGGCGGCGGATGTAGCGGGCGCTCTCGGCCGCCTCACCCTGGACCACGGTCACCGGGGCCTTGGGGGCGTAGTGCCGGTACTTCATGCCGGGGGCCCGGGGCTTCTCCCCCGCGCTCAGGAGCCGGGTGACGGCCTCGTCCACCGCCACCTCGCCCAGCACCTCCCGCAGTTCCTCCAGCGTCACACCGCCAGGCCGCAGGAGACGGGGCGGCTGTACCGTCAGGTCCACGATGGTGGACTCCACCCCCACGGAGCAGGGGCCCCCGTCCACGATGCCGTCGATCTTCCCGTCCATGTCCTCCAGCATGTCCGCCATGTTGGTGGGGCTGGGCCGGCCGGAGGTGTTCCCCGAGGGGGCCGCCACCGGCAGGTCCGCGGCGGTGAGGATGGCCCGGCACACCGGATGGGAGGGACAGCGCATCCCCACCGTGTCCAGTCCCGCCGTCACCACGTCGGGCACCATGGGCTTGCGCCGCAGGATCATGGTCAGCGGGCCCGGCCAGAAGCGCCCGGCCAGCGCATAGGCGGTGTCCGGGATGTCGGTGCAGTACCGCTCCAGCCAGTCCGCCGTGGGGATGTGCAGGATCAAGGGGTTGTCCTGGGGCCGTCCCTTGGCCGCAAAGATGCGGGACACCGCGTCGGCGTCCAGACCGTTGGCGCCCAGACCGTACACGGTCTCCGTGGGGATGCCCAGAAGCCCGCCCTCGGCCAGAATGCGGGCCGCCTCTTGGGTCTGCTGAGATGTAAAGCGTTTTGTCTTCACAGTTTGTACACCTGATTTCTGCTCGTTACTCGTAGATTCCAACCGGCATGCCGGAGAGCTCAATGGCGGTATCCCGGGCAAAGCCGCTGCGCTGGAGGTAGTGCTTGACGGCCAGGATGCCGTACTTGGGGTTGGCCCGCTCGTCCTCCAGCTCCAGCTCCAGCCAAAACCCGGAATCGCTTGTGCCAGAGCCGGTGAGCCAGCCTTCCTCGTCCAGGACCTGGGCCAGCTCCAGCTTGAACCGGTCCTCCTCCATGCCCTGGGGGAGGGCGGTATAGTGGATGCGAAGTTCCATACTGTTCCTCTTTTCTGTGCTCGTATGGGGGCGGACGGCCCGCGGCTCCTCCGCCCACACTGTAAATCAATTAAACTTTACGCCTCTTCCCCGCTCTTCAGACGCTCGGCCTGGTCGGCGGTCACCAGCGCGTCGATGAGCTCGTCCAGATCGCCGTCCATCACGGCGTCGATCTTATAGAGGGTCAGGCCGATGCGGTGGTCGGTCACCCGCCCCTGGGGGAAGTTGTAGGTGCGGATGCGCTCGTTGCGCATGCCCGAGCCCACCTGGCTGCGGCGCTGGCTCTCGAACTCGCTGCTCAGGCGCTCCTGCTCGGCCTCGTAGAGCTTGGAGGCCAGAATGCGCATGGCCTTGTCCCGGTTCTGGAACTGGCTGCGCTCCTGCTGGCACTCCACCACCGTGCCGGTGGGCTTGTGGATGAGGCGCACGGCGGAGGAGGTCTTGTTCACGTGCTGGCCGCCCGCGCCCGAGGAGCGGAAGACCTGCATCTCGATGTCGGCGGGATTGATCTGCACGTCCACCTCCTCCATCTCGGGGAGGACGGCCACGGTGGCGGTGGAGGTGTGGATGCGTCCGCCGCTCTCGGTCTCGGGGACCCGCTGCACCCGGTGGACGCCGCTCTCAAACTTCAGCCGGGAGTAGACCCCCTCCCCCTCGATGACCATGGAGAGCTCCTTGACGCCCCCCAGCTCGGTCTCGCTCAGGTTTACCAGGTCCACCTTCCAGCCCCGGGCCTCGGCGTACATGGAGTACATCCGGTGGAGGGAGTGGGCAAAGAGGGCCGCCTCCTCCCCGCCCACGCCGGCCCGGATCTCCACGATGACGTTCTTGCCATCGTTGGGGTCCTTGGGGAGCAGGAGGATCTTGAGCTCCTGCTCCAGGGCCTCGATGTCCTTCTTGGCCTGGGCAAATTCCTCTTTGGCCATCTCGGCCATCTCCGGGTCGCCCATCAGCTCCTCGGCGTCGGCCAGGTCGCTCTTGCGGCGGTTCAGGTTCCGGTAGGCCGTGACCACCGGCTCCAGCTCCCGCTGTTCCCGGTTGAGCTTGGTCACCAGCGCGGGGTCGTTGTAAGTCTCCGGGGCGTTGAGCTGGGCCTCCAGCACCTGATAGCGCAGGTCCAGCGCCTCCAATTTATCGTTCATAGGCACTCCTTTTTCGTTGGTTTCCGGTCAGCGGTCCAGCAGCCAGGATTTGAGCAGGGCGGGGGCCTCCCGCACGTAGCTGTTCACCCGGGCGGGCAGATCGCTGCTGGGGGCCGCCAGGGTGGAGACATGGGCAAACCCGTTCCGGTCGGCCAGCATCCTGGCCCGGGTCAGATGAAAGCCGTTGGACACCACCAGGATGTGGGTCTCCTCCGGCTCCATGCCCCGCTCCTCCAGGAGCCGGGCGGTCTCCCGGAAGTTCTGGACGGTATTGCGGGAGTTCTCCTCCATCCAGATCTGCTCCCCCGGGCCCCCCTGTTCGGTGAGATAGTCATACATGCACTGGGCCTCGGACATGGGCTCGTCGCTCCCCTGTCCGCCCGAGACCACCAGGGGCAGCTCCGGGTGCTCCCGCCAGTAGTCCAGGGCCGTATCCAGCCGGTCCTTCAGGAGGACGGAGGGCCCCCAGGGCTTTACCTGGGCGCCCAGAATGACCATCACCTGGGGCTCCTCCTGGATCTCCGTCCGGTCCCCGGCCAGCACCAGGCCCTCCAGCACCGCAAAGCACATGGCCCCCGCGATGGCCAGCACAATGGCGCTCCCCCGCAGGGCCCGCTTCCAGGCCGGGGAGCCATAGGACCCCAGCCCCCACAGGAGCGCCAGGACCGCGAAGGCCAGAAGGACCAGTCCCACAAACCGGTAGGCCCCCGAGGCGAAGTGGTGCGTGAGGCCCGCCGCCAGGAAGAGGCAGAGCGCCGGGACCACGGGGCCGATCCCCCGGCGGGGGAACCGCTCCCGGCTCACCCCTGAGCCTCCTCCAGGGCGGCTGAGAGCTCTTCCCACTGCTCATAGAGGGCGGCAAGCTCCCCCTCCATGCGCTCCTTCTCCGCGCACAGCTCCTGCAGGCGCACATAGTCGGTGGCGGCCTCCTCCATCTGGCCGTTGAGGGCCTCCAGAGCCTCCTCGGCCTTGGCCACCGCCCGCTCGGCGGCGCTCACCTGCTTCTCCAGCATCTTGGTGCCGCCGCTGCGCTTGGGGGGCTTGGGCTTGCTCTCCTCCTTGGGCCCCTTGGCCGGGGCGGCCTTGGCGGAGAGCTCCAGCTGCTTGCGCCGCTCCTGAAAGGCCCGGAATTCCTCAAAGGTCCCCCGGAAATCGGTGACCTGTCCGTCCTCGATCATCCAGATGCGGCTTGCAAACTGGTTGATGAAATAGCGGTCGTGGGAGACAAAGAGCAGCGTCCCCTCGTAGTCGGTGACCGCCTCCTCGATCCACTCCCGGGAGGCGATGTCCAGATGGTTGGTGGGCTCGTCCAGGATGAGCAGGTTGATGTTCTCGTCCATGAGCATGCACAGCCGCAGCCGGCTCTGCTCCCCGCCCGAGAGGGCGGAGACCGGCTTGAACACGTCCTCCCCCCGGAAGTTGAAGGAGGCCAGCCGGTTGCGGGCGGTCTGGGTGGTGCAGTTCTGGGCGTAGAGCATGGTGTCCACCAGGTTGCGCTCGGGATGGTCGAAGTGGATGATCTGGGGGAGATACCCGATCTTCACCGTGGGGCCCCGGCGGATCTTGCCCCCGTCGGGGAGCTCCTCCCCCATGATGAGCTTGAGGAAGGTGGACTTGCCGGTGCCGTTGTCCCCCAGCAGGGCGATGCGCTCCCCGCCCTCGATGAGGAGGTCCACGTCGTGGAAGAGGGTGCGCCCCTCAAAGCCCTTCTCCAGGCCCTTGATGAGGAGCACCTCGTCCCCCTGAAAGTCCCGCTCGCCGAAGCGCATGTCCAGCTTGCGCTCTTTCTTGGGCTTGTCGGTCTTGCGCAGGCGCTCGATCCGCTTTTCCATGGAGAAGGCCCGCTTGTGCAGCTTGTCGTTGCCCATGAAGGCCCACAGGTGGAGCTTGTCCGCCGCGGTCTGGAGCTGCTCGATCTTGGCCTGCTCCTTCTCGTACTGCTTGAGCTTCTCCTCGTAGCGGCGCTCCTTCTCCTCGGCGTAAAAGCTGTAATTGCCCGCGTAGAACTCGGCCTTGCCCTCCTGGATCTCGATGACCCGCTTGACCACCCGGTCCAGGAACCAGCGGTCATGGGAGATGGCCAGCACGGTCCCCTTGAAGCGGTCCAGATATTCCTCCAGCCACTCGGTGGCCCGCAGGTCCAGGTGGTTGGTGGGCTCGTCCAGCAGGAGGATGTCGGTATCCTCCAGAATGAGCCGGCCCAGGTTCACCCGGGTCTTTTCCCCGCCGGAGAGGGAGGAGAAGAGCTGCCGGCGCATCTCCTGGGAGATGAGCAGGCCGTTGCAGACCTTATTGAGCTCGGTCTCGGTGTCGTAGCCGCCCCCCGCCTCAAAGGCGGCGGTCAGCTTGTCATAGCGGCTCAGGATGGCGGGGTCGGAGTCGTGGGCCATGCGCTCGGTGAGCTCGGCCATCTCCCGCTCCATGCGGTGGAGCCGCTCAAAGGCGGTGCGCAGCACATCGTCCACCGTATACTCCGCCGGGTAGACGGGGATCTGGGAGATGAGGCCCATGGTCTTGCCCGGGGCCACCACCACTTCTCCCTCGTCATAGTCCAGCTCCCCGGTGAGGATCTTCAGAAAGGTGGTCTTGCCCGCGCCGTTTTTGCCCAGCAGGCCCACCCGTTCTCCCTGGTCGATCTGGAAGGTCAGGCCGTCCAGAATGCGTGTGCCGACCTCGAACTCCTTGACGAGGCCGGATACGGATATATCGATCATTGTTGTACTCCTATGTTGCGGAAAAGGCCGCGGGCCCCCTTGGGGAGTCCGCGGCTCCGAATTTACTCAGCCTCTTTTGTCTTGCTCTTGAGGTACTCCACCAGGTCCTCGAAGGCCATACCGCGGGAGGCCTTGACCAGGACGGTGGTATGGGGCCGGATCACCTGGTCCAGCACGCTGTGGGCGCTCTCCTTATCGGGGCAGTAGTAGACCTCCTCCAGGGGGCTCAGCTTGGCCGCGTCGTAGATGTGCTTGGCCAGCTCACCCACCGCCACCAGGCAGTCGATCCCCACCTTGCCCAGGTACTCGCCCACGCCGGCGTGGAGCACGGGGGCCAGGGGGCCCAGCTCGAACATGTCGCCCAGCACGGCCACCTTGTGCTCGGCCTTGGTGTTGGAGAGGACCTCCACCGCCGCGCGCATGGACTGGGGATTGGCGTTGTAGGTGTCGTTGAGGATGGTGATGTCGTCGGCCCGGTGGATGATGTTCATGCGCATCTTGGTGGGCGCGAAGTGGAGCACGCCGTCCACGATCTCCTTCTCGGTGAGGCCGAAGTGCTCGCCCACCGCCATGGCCATCAGGGTGGGATAGATCATGTGCTCGCCCAGGGCGGGGATCTCCACCGTTCCCTCCATCCGGGGGGTCTTGACCCGGCAGGTCATGTGGCTCTTGCCGTCGCTGACGATGTCGCTGGCCCGGTAGTCCAGGCCCTCGCTCCCGCCGCACCAGACCGTCTCAAAGGGCAGCTTGGGCTCCAGGGAGCGCAGGAGGGGATCGTCGCCGTTGAGGACCACAAAGCAGTCCTTCTTGGCGTGGTGGAAGATCTCGCTCTTGGCCTCCAGGATCTTCTCCCGGGTGCCGAAGAACTCGATGTGGGAGTCGCCCACGTTGGTGATGAGGGCCACGTCGGGCTCCACGATGTCGGAGAGATAGTCGATCTCCCCGGCGTGGTTCATGCCCAGCTCCAGCACGGCGATCTCATGCTCCCGGTTCAGGCGCAGCAGGGTCATGGGCACGCCGATGTCGTTGTTCAGGTTGCCCTCGGTCTTGAGGACCTTGAACTTCTCCCCCAGCACGGCGGCCACCATGTCCTTGGTGGTGGTCTTGCCCACCGAGCCGGTCAGGGCCACAAAGGGGATGTGGAACTTGCTCTTATAGTGCTTGGCAAGGTCCCGCAGGGCCCGGCCGGTGTTGGCCACCTTGATGTAGAACTTGCCGGGCAGATAGCTCTCCCGCTCCCGCTGGGTGAAGCAGCCTGCGGCTCCCCCCTCCAGCGCGGCGTTGATGTAGGCGTGACCGTCAAAGCGCTCGCCGGACAGGGGCACGAAGAGGGACCCCTCATGGATGGTCCGGCTGTCGGTCTCGACCCGGGTGATCTCCCGGTCCAGGTCGTGAAACTCGCCCAGCATGTGCCCGCCCACGACCTCCATGATCTCGCGTATGGTGATGGCTTCCATCGAATCTCCTCCTGGGGACCTTGGGTCCCGCGTTTTTATTTCTGTTCTTTCCGGGCCTCCAGCGAGGCGTCCACGATCTTCTGGCACAGGGTGTCGTAGTCCACACCCACCGCCGCGGCCTCCTGGGGCAGGAGGCTGGTGTCCGTCATACCGGGCAGGGTGTTGACCTCCAGGAACCAGGGCCGGTTGTCCTTGTCCAGCACAAAGTCGCTGCGGGAATAGGCCGTGAGACCCAGCAGCTCATGGATCCGCCGGGCGGCCGAGCGCATCTGGGCCTCCGCCTTCCCGTCCACCTGGGCGGGACAGACCTCCAGAGAGGCCCCGGCCACATACTTGTTCTTATAGTCGTAAAAGCCCGTCTTGGGGATGACCTCGATGGGGGGCAGGCTCTCGCCGTCCAGCACGCCGCAGAAGAAATCCCGGCCCTCCACGAACTGCTCCACCAGCACCTGGCGGCCCAGGCGGCGGCACTCCCGCAAGGCCCTGTGGAGCTCCTCCCCGGTGCGGCAGATGAACACGCCCACCGACGAGCCGCCGTTGTGGATCTTCACCACGCAGGGCAGGGGCTCGCTGCGCTCCACCTCTTCGATCTCCCGGTCGGTGAGCTTGACGGTGCGCCACTGGGGGGTGAGGATGCCCTCGGCCGCCGCCAGCTGCTTGGTGTAGTTCTTATCCATGGCGATGGCGCTGCCCAGATAGCCCGAGCCGGTATAGGCGATGCCCAGCATGTCGAACGCAGCCTGGATGCGCCCGTCCTCGCCGCTCTCGCCGTGGAGGGCGTTGAACACCACGTCGGCCATCTGGCAGGCCGCCAGCACGCCCTGGCCGAAAATGCTCCCGCTCTGGAGCTTGCGCGCGGCCTTCACCGCCTCCAGATCGGGCTCCTCCTCCTTGATGCTCAGATCGGGCAGCGGGGGCGGAAGCCGGAACAGATCCGCGAGCGGATGCCCGTAGTCCTCCAGTCCCAGATACAGGTCCACCATGGCTACCTGGTGCCCTTTCCGCTGCAGAGCCTGCGCCACCATGGCGCCCGACGCGAAGGACACGTTGCGTTCCGGACTCAGTCCGCCCGCCAACACTACTATATTCATAGATACACCTCTAGACATTGTTCCAGACTTACGCGTTTGTTTCAGTATATGCATACATGGGATATTATAACATACCCGCACCGGATACTCAATGCAAAATCGCGCCTCTCTCCCGGTTGTTCGGGCGATTTCCCCCGGTTTCCCCGGCTCCGGGCAGAAAAAAAGACCCTGTCCGGTGGAGCCATGCCCTTCAGGGTCCCTCTTCTCTTGGCGTCAGCGCCCCTCCAGGGCGGCGGTCAGACGAGCGGCGATGGCGCCGCACTTGTCCAGAAAGGCCTTGCGGTCCGGGTCCTCCGGATCGCCCATGCCCGCCACGGTCTCCATCTGGTTGCGCACCCGGGCCAGGAGCCAGGCGTAGTCCTCTTCTCCCAGCGCATTGCCCCGCAGCCGCTCCAGCATGCCGCCCGCGATACGCTGCATCTCGGCGGAGCCCACGTCCTCGCCATAGTTGTAATACAGTCCCACCAGCCGCTCCAGATAGCGCTGGTCTTCCTCCAATAACACCGAAATCCCCCATTTCTCCCCGTTCTGGTACGCATCATCATAGCAGATTTTACCGGCACTGACAAGGAAATTTACACGCCGTTCACACTCGGCCCCCTCTTCTTCAGAGTAATTTCAGTTTCCCACTTTATACTAGGAAAGAATTAAAGAACAGGAGGCTGAATGTATGCAGCTCACAACCCTCCCTGCGGACGCCCCGTCCGCTTCTGAAACCCCCAGGAAGCGCCGAACGCTCCCAAAGCGCCTGCTCCTTCTGCCGGCGCTGGCGGTGCTGGCCGCCGGGGGATTCGCCCTCTACCAGCTCTTCTCCCCCTCGGAGTCCTCCACGCCGCTCACCGAGACCCTCACCACCGGGAGCCTTGCCACCACCATCACGGGCACCGGTGTGACCCTCCCGGCCGACAGCCAGACCGCCACCGTGGCCTCCACCGCGGAGATCACCAAGGTCTATGTGGCCGCGGGCGACATCGTCCAGGCGGGCGATCTTCTCTATGAACAGGACGACTCGGAGCTGGATGAGCAGATCGGCACCTACCAGGACCAGATCGCCGATCTCCAGGATGAGCTCACCACGGCCCAGACCCAGCTCTCCGACCTCCAGGAGACCCTCTCCCATCTGACCGTCACCGCCCCCTTCTCCGGCACCGTCACCGAGGTGGAGGTAGAGGCCGGCGACTCCGTGCAGGCCGGTACCAAACTGGCCCAGCTGGTGGATGACAGCCAGATGACCCTCACGGAGTATTACAGCTACGCCTATGAGTCCGAGATCCGGGTGGGCTCCAAGGCCCAGGTCTCCATCGCCAGCCTCATGCTCAACCTGGACGGCACCGTCACCGACGTGCAGAAGGTCTCCCGCTACACCACCGAGGGCACCAAGTGCTTTGCCGTCACCATCACCGTGGATAACCCCGGCGCCCTCACCCAGGGCATGTCCTGCGCGTCCTCCATCTCCTCTTCCTCCGGGCAGCCCATCTACGCCGCCATCTCGGGCACCCTGGAGTACAAGGACAGCGAGACCCTCACCGCTGAGGCCTCCGGCGAACTGACCCAGGTGACCCCGGTGGCCTACGGCACCGTCACCAAGGGCCAGACCCTCTTTGTGCTGGATGGGAGCGACTACACCTCCCAGCTCTCCAGCGTACAGAACAAGATCACCCAGACCCAGGAGCGCATCGCCGACTACCAGGAGCAGATCACCGAGACCGAGGCCAAGCGGGCCGACTACGCCGTCACCGCCGAGATCTCCGGCAAGGTCATCCAGGTCAACGTGAGCGAAGGGGAGACCCCCCGGCAGGCGGGCGAGACCGCCGTACTCCTCTATAATCTGGACAACATGGAGATCTCGGTCAACATCGACGAGCTGGACATCGAGCACGTCACGGTGGGCACCCAGGCCCTCATCTCCCGCTCGGGCGCCAGCAGCGACGGCGACCAGACCTTTACCGGCACCGTCACCGCCGTGAGCTACGAGGCCACCAACTCCAACGGCGTGGCCTACTTCCCGGTGACCATTCAGATCCCCAGCGGCGGGGAGCTCTCGGCCGGTGTGAACGTCTCCTACTCCATCCAGGTGGGAGACACCTCGGAGGGCCTTCTGGCCCCCATCTCCGCTCTGAAGCGCTCCACCGACGGGGAGACCTGCCTGTACATCCAGTCCGACACCCCGCCCGAGCAGACCGTGGAGGCCGAGGGCGTGCCCGACGGCTTCTATGCCGTGCCCGTGGAGGTGGGCGACTCCAACAGCCAGTATGTGCGCATCCTCTCGGGCGCGGAGGAGGGCGACGTGGTCTTTACCCGCTACCAGCAGAGCGCCCCGGCCAACGGCGACACCACCAGTCAGGGTGAGGAGTCCCAGGAGCAGGCCTTCCCCGGCGGCGAGATGCAGATGATGCCCGCCGCACCGGGCGGCGACTTCTCCGGCGGCTTCTCCGGCGGAGGCGGCGGCATGCCCGGCAGCGGACGGATGGGAGGCTGATACGCATGTCCCTGATCCAATTGCAGCACGTATCCAAGATCTACGCCCAGGGCCAGGAAAATCAGGTCAACGCCCTGGATGACGTCTCCCTGGAGATCGACACGGGGGAATTCGTGGCCATCATCGGCACCTCCGGGTCGGGCAAGTCCACCATGATGAACATTCTCGGCTGCCTGGATGTGCCCACCAGCGGAGAATACTACCTGGACGGCGTCTCCATCCGCCAGAAGTCGCGGCGGGAACTGGAGCTCATCCGCTCCCGTCAGATCAGCTTCATCTTTCAGGGGTACAACCTGATCCCCTCTCTGAACGTCTGGCAGAATGTGGCCCTGCCCATGCTCTACCAGAAGGTCCCCCTGGCCGAGCGGAAGGCGCGGGCCATGGAGGCCCTGGAGCAGGTGGAGATCTCCGCCAAGGCTGAGAACCGCCCCACCCAGCTCTCGGGCGGCCAGCAGCAGCGGGTGGCCATCGCGCGGGCCATCGCCACCCGCTCCCCCGTCCTCATGGCCGATGAGCCCACCGGCGCGCTGGACTCCGCCACCGGCGCCCAGGTCCTCTCCCTGATGAAGGAGCTCAACACCCGGGGCACCACGGTGATCCTCATCACCCACGACAACTCCATCGCCGCCCAGGCCCGCCGCACCGTCCAGGTCAAGGACGGACACATCATCCACGACAGCCTCTGGGACGGGGTCCTCCTGGCCCAGCCCGCGGGAGGAGCGAGAGCATGAACGCGCTTTTGATGGCTCTGGACTCGATCCGGGAAAAGAAGGGCCGCTCCTTCCTCACCATGCTGGGCATCATCATCGGCGTCACCGCCGTGCTGGTCCTGGTGGCCCTGGTCTCCGGCTATAACGCCGACATCACCGCCTACTATGAAAAGCTGGGCGTCAACAAGGTCAATCTCAGCCTGACCTGGTATGACCGCACCCGGGCCAGCGATGTGTACAGCCTGGTCTACACCTACGCCAACGACACGCTGGGGGACATGGTGGAGGGGGTCTCCCCCTTCTCCTCCACCCAGCTGCCGGTAAAATACCGCTCCACCACGCTGGAGGAGAGCACCATCTACCTGGGCAGCGACCAGTTCTCCATCTGCAACAACTACACACTGGAGGACGGGCGGGACCTGAATGAGTGGGATCTGGAGCAGCGCAACAAGGTGTGCGTCCTGGGCTCCTATGTGGCGTCCGCCCTCTTCCCCTACACCGACCCCATCGGGGAGACCGTCTATCTCTCCGGCATCCCCTTCACCGTGGTGGGCACCTACTACCAGAAAGACGGCGGCACGGAGGACTCCATGGACGACATGCTCGCCGTGCCCTATACCCTCAACCGGGAGCTCCTCCAGAGCGCCGACGTCACCTCCATCACGGTCAAGGTGGACACCTCCCAGCATGTGGAGACCGTGCTGGCCCGGCTGGAGGTCTATCTGGCCCAGCAGATCTCCTCCAGCGTGGGGGAGTACACCCTGGAAAACGGAAACTCCGCCATGTCGGAGAGCTCGGAGGAGACCACCTCCATGAGTGTGGTGCTGGGCGGCATCGCCTCCATCGCCCTCCTGGTGGGCGGCATCGGCATCATGAACATCATGCTGGTCACCGTCACCGAGCGCACCCGGGAGATCGGCATCAAAAAGTCCATCGGCGCCCCCCGGGGCGAGATCATCACCCAGTTCCTGGTGGAGGCCGGCATCCTCAGCGGCCTGGGCGGGCTCATCGGCATCGCCCTGGGCTTCGGGCTGTCCCTGATCCTGGGGAAGGCCATGTATGACCTCATCCTCCTCCCCAGCCTGCCGGTCACCCTGGGGGCCTTCTCCTTCTCGGTGGCCATCGGCATCCTCTTCGGCATCTATCCGGCCGTCAAGGCCTCCAACCTCCAGCCCGTGGACGCGCTGCGGGCCGACTAACAAACTAAGAGGTGTATCCAATGAAACAGCGAATCCTCTCCGCCGTTCTGGCGGCCGCCCTGTGCCTGGGTATCATCGGCGTGGTGGGTCTCTCCCTCCCCGCACAGGCCGCCGGCTTCTCCGACATCGGGGACGCCGACGTCTCCGAGGCGGTATCCGTCCTGTCCAGCCTGGGCATTGTCTCGGGCTACTCCGACGGGACCTTCCGCCCCTCCGAGACCCTGACCTGCGCCCAGTTCGCCACCCTCGCCGTCCTCGCCGAGGGGCACGGCGATCAGGTGGCCGAGAGCGCATACCGCACCCTCTTCTCCGACCTGCCCGCCTCCCACTGGGCCGCCCCCTATGTGAATCTGGCCCAGAGCGAGGGGCTCATCAGCGGCTACGGCAACGGCCGCTTCGGGCCGGATGACCCGGTCACCATCGGGCAGGCCGTCACCATCGTCCTGCGCCTGATGGGCTACGGGGAGGAGGACGTGGGCCCCTTCTGGCCCCAGGACTATCTGAGCAAGGGGGCCGATCTGGGGCTCCTGGAGGGCGTGCGCCCCCAGGCGGATGCCGCCATGACCCGGGGCGAAGCCGCCCTCCTGCTCTATGCCATGCTCCAGAGCAACTGCAAGGACGGAACGTCCTATGTGGAGAAGCTGGCCCACACCACCATCTCCGACGCGGTCCTCCTCCAGAACGACGACACCTCCCCCTCCGGTGAGGTCCACACCGCCCAGGTCTATGCCGGAAACAGCGGCCTGACCTGGTACACCCAGGACACCGCCCTCCCCGATACCCTGCTCAACCGCCGGGGGACCCTTCTGCTGAACGAGAGCGGCGCGGTCTCCGGCTTCCTCCCGGATGAAAGCACGGTGCGCACCCTCTCTCTGGCCGAGGCCAAGGCCGACCGGCTCGTGGACGAGAGCGGCGCCAGCTACACCCTGTCCAGCGCGGTGACACTGGTCCTGGATGACACCGTCACCACCTACGGCGAGTCCTGGTATGAGCTGGACGGCCGGGAGACCGTCACCCTCTACTACAGCGCCTCCGGCAGCGTCAATCTGATCACCGCCTCCGAGACCAAGCGGTATGACGGGGCCGTGCTCACCGGCTACTACGAAAACGTCCACCCCAATGCCTCCAACCCCACCTCGATCACCCTGCTGGGGGAGACCTACCCGGTGGCCGAGGAGGGGGTGAGCGCCCTGGCCCAGTTCCGGGTGGGGGACCGGATCACCGTCTCCTTCAACGGCTCCGGTGAGATCGTGGACGCCTGCTCTCCCTCTGAGCGCAGCGCCGTCATGATCGGTCTGGTGACCGAGACCGGGAACTCCTGTTCCGTGGCCCTCTCCAACGGGCTCACCGCCTCCGGGAGCTGCTCCGACACCACCTTTGCGGTGGGTGACCTGGTGCGGGTGAGCGCCTCCAGCCTGGGGACCCTCTCCCTCTCCCAGGTCTCGGCCGGCACCTCCTCCGCCGCCCTCCAGGTGGCGGAGCGGACCCTGGGGAGCACCCCGCTGGCCGAGGACGTGGTGCTCTATGACCGGGTGGGCAAGACCCACGCCGTCCAGATCACTCTGGAGGACCTGCTGGTGGACTCCGTCCCCGCCTCCCGCATCCTCTACACGGCAGCCAACTCCGCCGGGGAGATCGACGTGCTGGTACTGGACGACGTGACGGGAGACGCCTATACCTACGGCATCTTCTCCTCCGGCACCAAGACCGAGGGCAACGGGAACATGCAGGTGACCAACCGCACGGTGGCCGTGGAGAACAGCGCCGGTCTCTCCCAGGAGTGCCTGACCGGCACGGCGGTCCCCGACGGCCAGGTGGGCGGACTGGTCCCCTCCAGCGACGGCCGGGTGGCCGGACTTCTGGTCCTGGAGGAGGTGGAGGACGTCCCCCGCTCCGCCTTTGACGGCACCGACACGGTGACCCTGTCCGGCGTGGCGGTCCCCATCAGCGACCAGGTACAGGTGTATAACACGGACAACGGGCAGTGGATCACCCTCGCCCAGGCCAAGGCCTACACCGATACCTTTACCGTCTATTACAGCGGCACCCTGGGAACCGACGCCAAAGTGCGGGTCATCCTGACGCAGTCCCCCTCCTGATTCTTTTTAAGATTCTCTCTTGCCATCTTTGTTTGGAAAATGTATAATCAAGATACTTTCAGAGAAAGGATGATCCACCATGACCATGGGCCAGCGCATCCGTGACCTCCGCAAAGCCGCAGGCCTCTCCCAGGAGGAGCTGGGCCTCCAGGTAGGGGTCAAAAAGGCCGCCATCCACAAATATGAGAGCGGTCTGGTCGTCAACCTCAAGCAGGCCACCATCGAAAAGCTCGCCGCCGCCCTGCACACCACCCCCGCCTACCTGCTGGGTCTGGACACCCCCTCCCTCCCCGAGGGGGCCCTCCCCTATCACCCCACCCAGCGCATCCCCATCCTGGGCCGGATCTCCGCCGGCATGCCCATCTATGCCGAGCAGAACATCGAGGGCTACACCGTCACCGACCTGAACGGCGGCGCGGAGTACTTTGCCCTCCGGGTGTCCGGGGACAGCATGAACGCCATCGGGATCAACGACGGCTACCTCATCATCGTCCGCCGCCAGGAGAGCGTGGAAAACGGCGAGGTGGCGGTGGTCCTGGTGGGGGACGAGAACGCCACGGTCAAGCGCTTCTACGCCACCGACAGCACGGTCACCCTCATGCCCCAGTCCACCAATCCCATCCACCAGCCCCAGATCTACGACCTGCACCGCACCCGCATCCAGGTGCTGGGCAAGGTGGTCAAGGTGGAGTTTCTTCTCTAACAACACGCAAAAAGGGCCCGTCGCAGAATCGTTCCATTCTGCGACGGGCCCGCGCATTTCCATCTCCGGAGGGTGGAGCCGCCCCAGGGGCGGCGAAACCCAAAAAGAAAGACATCTGCCCAAAAGCAGATGTCTTTCTTTCTGGTGCACGAGGCGGGACTTGAACCCGCACGTGCGTAATGCACACTAGAACCTGAATCTAGCGAGTCTGCCAATTCCACCACTCGTGCGTCTCTGCGCTGTGCACCGCTCAGCGCAGGTAATATATTACCACACCGCTTTTCGCTTGTCAACTACTTTTTTCTTATTTTTTCTTCTTTTCCTGCCCGGACTCCTCCCGCAGGAAGACCAGCCGGTTTTCCGTGGAATCCTGGGGGGAGTAATGGTAGGAGAGCCGGTCAAACGCCTTGGCCTCCTCCGGGGACTCGGCCCCCCGCTCGGCCAGGAAGCGGACCATCTCGCCCCGGGCCATCTTTACGTGGACGCTCTTTTCCACGATCTTCTCCCCTGCCCGCTCGCCAAAGACGCATTTGACCACCCGCACGCCCTCGGGCAGGTGGCGGGCCACTCCCTTGCCATACTCCCAGGAGGAGAGATCCAGCAGCACCCGCTCCCCCTCCAGGGCGGCCCGGGCCAGCTTGTCCCCCCAGAAGTCATACAGATCCCGGCAGAAGGGGGTCTTGAGCCGGGCCCCCATCTCCAGGCGGTAGGGGGTCACCGCGTCCAGAGGGCGCAGCACGCCGTACAGCCCGGACAGGATGCGCAGATGCTCCTGCACATAGGTATAGTAGGCCCCTTCAAAGACCCGGGGGGCCATATACTGATATTGGATGCCGTCATAGGCCAGCAGGGCCGGGGTGGATGCCCGCTCCAGATCCATCTGCTGATAGCGCGCCCAGTTGAGGGCCGCGATCTTCTCGTTGCAGCCCATGAGCGCGCGCAGCTCCTCCAGGGAGAGGCCGCGCAGGTAGTCCGCCAGCTGTCCGGCCTCGGCCAGATACTGGGGCAGACCGGCTGGGGCCAGGGTGTCCCCCTCTTCCCGCATCTGCTTGGCCGGGGAAAGGATGATCCGCACGGCAAAGCCCTCCTTTGTCACGTTTTCAGAATGATAAAAAAATCGGAGCAAGCGATGAAAGCTTGCTCCGACGTGGTGCGGATGACGGGACTTGAACCCGTACGTCATGGACACACGCACCTCAAACGTGCCTGTCTACCAGTTCCAGCACATCCGCATGTTGTGCTGTCCTCTTCAGAACGCTTGTTTATTATAGCTTCCCATGCAGCATTTGTCAATGGTCTTTTTTCAAGTTTTTAAAAAATTTTCCTGACCCTTGTCCTCCCCCCTCCGCTCCTGTATACTGAGTGCAGAGTAAGACCACACCGTTTGGAAAGAAGGGGATTTCCATGTTTTCTCTGGATCGGATCGAGACCTACCGGGAAAACGCCCGTCTGGAGGCCAAGCTGGCCACCGGTGGGCTGCCCGAGAGCCTCTGGGAGACCTACTCCGCCTTTGCCAACTCCTACGGGGGCGTCATCCTGCTGGGGGTGGAGGAGCGGAGCGACCACTCCCTGCGCATCCAGGGCCTGCTGGACGCCCAGGAGATGCTGGAGGAATTCCTCACCCGGGTGCAGGACCCCCAGACCGTCAGCGCCGACCTGGTGTCGGAGGAGCGGGCCCGGGTGGAGTCCACCCCCCACGGGGACATCATCGTCATCGAGGTGCCCTGGGCCGAGGACGCCCTCCGCCCGGTCTATGTGGGCCGGGACCCCTACCACGGCACCTACCGCCGGGAGGGAGAGGCCGACCTGCGCTGCTCCCCCGCCGAGGTGGAGGCCATGCTGGAGGGGCGGCAGGGCTGAGGTTTCCTCTCTTTTCGACCGGACCCAGCGGGGAGGCGCATTTCTACTATGTCAACCATTACCAAACAGGCGCTGGAGGCGTCCCTCAAGCAGATGATGCTGAAAAAGCCTCTGGACAAGATCACCATCCGCGACATCACCGAGGCGTGCGGCATCAGCCGCATGACCTTTTACTACCACTTTAAAGACATCTACGACCTGGTGGAGTGGGTCTGCGTGGAGGACGCGTCCCGGGCCCTCCAGGGCAAAAAGACCTACGACACCTGGCAGGAGGGGCTTGCCCAGATCTTTGAGGCGGTGCTGGAGAACAAGCCCTTTGTCCTCAACGCCTTCCGCTGCATCAGCCGGGACCAGATGGAGCGCTTCCTCTTCCACCTGACCTACGGATTGATCCGGGGCGTGGTGGACGAGAAGAGCCAGGGGAAACCCATCTCGGAGGAGGACAAGGCCTTTATCGCCGAGTTCTACAAGTACAGCTTCGTGGGCATCCTGCTGGACTGGATCCGCCAGGGTATGAGCGAGGACTACCAGACCATCGTGCGCAAGGTCAGCGCCACCATGCACGGAACCATCGCAAACGCCATTGAAAACTTTACCGCACAGCGGTGATTTTTGTACAAACGGGGCCGGATGATCAAAAACCGATCATCCGGCCCCGTTTGTCCATGGTGTTTCCCGCCTGGAACGGGTAAGATACAGACACATTCCAAACGAGCTCCGCCCTGCGGAGCCCCATGAAAGGCGGATCATCTATGGCAAAACACATCGGAAAATGGACTGCGGCAGCCGCCGGTCTCGCGGGCGCGGGCGCGGCGGTCGTCCTGGCAAAGAAGGCGGCCCAGAGCCGCACTACCCCGGAGGGAGCCTCCGCCGGGGCCCACGCGGAGTACCGGAACACCGAGCTGGGCCGGCAGGCGAAAAACAGTAAGGGCATCTACTACTCCAACGGAAACTACGAGGCCTTTGCCCGCCCCGAGAAGCCCGCCGGCGTGGAGGAAAAGCACGCCTACCTGGTGGGCAGCGGCCTGGCCTCCCTGGCCGCCGCCTGCTTCCTGGTGCGGGACGGACAGATGCCCGGCTCCCACATCCACATCCTGGAGTCCATGGACGTGGCCGGCGGCGCCTGTGACGGCATCTACGATCCCAGCCGGGGCTACATCATGCGGGGCGGCCGGGAGATGGAGAACCATTTCGAGTGCCTGTGGGACCTGTTCCGCTCCATCCCCTCGCTGGAGAAGCCCGGGGCCTCCGTGCTGGATGAGTTCTACTGGCTCAACAAGCACGACCCCAACTACTCCCTGTGCCGGGCCACCGTGAACCGGGGCCAGGACGCCCACACCGACGGCAAGTTCGACCTGAGCCAGAAGGCCTGCATGGAGATCGTCAAGCTCTTCATGACCCCGGACGAGGACCTCTACGACAAGACCATCGAGGACGTCTTTGACGAGGAGGTCTTTGACTCCACCTTCTGGCTGTACTGGCGCACCATGTTCGCCTTTGAGAACTGGCACTCCGCCCTGGAGATGAAGCTCTACTTCCAGCGCTTCATCCACCACATCGCGGGCTTACCCGACTTCAGCGCCCTGAAATTCACCCGCTACAACCAGTACGAGTCCCTCATCCTCCCCATGCAGCGCTATCTGGAGGAGGCCGGGGTGGACTTCCGCTTCGGCACGGAAGTGACCAACGTGCTCTTCACCATCCAGGGCGGCAAAAAGACGGCCACCGCCATCGAGTGCAAGGTCAACGGCGTGGAGCAGGGCATCGTCCTCACCGAGAACGACCTGGTCTTTGTGACCAACGGCTCCTGCACCGAGGGCACCATCTACGGCGACCAGGACCACGCCCCCAACGGGGACGCCGAGATGCGCACCAGCGGCTGCTGGAACCTGTGGAAGAACATCGCCAGGCAGGACCCCAGCTTCGGCCGTCCGGAGAAGTTCTGCTCGGACATCTCCAAGACCAACTGGGAGTCGGCCACCATCACCACCCTGGATGACAAGATCCTGCCCTATATCACCAACATCTGCAAGCGGGACCCCCGGACCGGAAAGGTGGTCACCGGCGGCATCGTCAGCTGCCGGGACTCCAAGTGGCTGCTCAGCTGGACCATCAACCGCCAGGGCCAGTTCAAGGAGCAGGACCCCGAGCAGGTCTGCGTCTGGGTCTACGGCCTGTTCACCGACGTGCCGGGCGACTATGTGAAAAAGCCTATGCGGGAGTGTACCGGCCGGGAGATCACCCAGGAGTGGCTCTACCACATCGGCGTGCCGGTGGACCAGATCCCCCGGCTGGCCGATGAGAGCGCGGTGTGCGTGCCCACCATGATGCCCTATATCACCGCCTTCTTCATGCCCCGGACCAAGGGGGACCGCCCCGACGTGATCCCCGACGGCTGCGTGAACTTCGCCTTCCTGGGCCAGTTCGCCGACACCCCCCGGGACACCGTGTTCACCACCGAGTACTCCGTGCGCACCGCCATGGAGGCCGTCTACGGCCTGCTGGGCGTGGACCGCGGCGTGCCCGAGGTGTGGGGCAGCGTCTACGATGTGCGCGCCCTGCTGGACAGCTCCGTGTGCCTGATGGACGGCCGCTCTCCCCTGGAGATCGAGCTGCCCGGCCCCCTGAACCTGCTGAAAAAGCCCCTGCTCAAGGCCGTGCAGGGCACCGTGGTGGAAAAGCTGCTGCGGGACCACAACATCCTGCGGGACGGTATGCTGTAATTTCCTCCCCCAACAGAACACACGCCCCCGGAAGCCATGGCTTCCGGGGGCGTTTCGCATGAGGAGCACGTTCGGCATGTGTCTCAAAGAGGCTCTTTTCCCTAAGTCACAAAACTATGCTTGATCGGCAGACTGCCGCAGGACGCCGAAGAGGATCAGGTCCAGCATCTCCGCCCCCACGCCCAGCACGGTGTGGAGGTCTTTGCCTTCGCTCTCCTCCTGATAGTGGAGCAGCAGGCTGCGGAAGGAGGCCTCCGTGCTCTCCAGATAGCGGATCACACGCTCGGGCTCCAGCCCCGGGCGGAGGGGCATGGTGCGCACCATCCGCTCCAGAAAGGCCCGGTTCATCCGGCGCAGGGGCTCCCACAGCCTCCAGATCTCCTCCCGCAGGTGCTCCGGGGGACGGAGCATGGCGTTTTCAAAGATCCGCTTGCGCTCCGGGTGGTCCTGGAAATAGGACTCCCGCAGCAGGAAAAAGCGCTGGATGCTCCCCAGGGCGTCCCCCTCCCCCAGCTGGGCCATCCCCGCCTCCACATGGGCGGTCAGCCGCTCAAAGGTGTCCCGGACGCACAGCAGGAACAGCTCGTCCTTGCAGGAGTAGTAGTGGTACATCATGCCCTTGGAAATGCCGTGGTTTTTGCAGATCTGCTCCATATTGACGGCATCATAGTCCCGGCGCCCGAACTCCTCCAGGGCCGCCCGCAAGATCTCCTGTCTGCTGTGTTCCTGCCGCTCCTTTTGTGTCATGCGGTCAGACCTCCTTCTGCCTTGTGCAGCTCCCCGGCCCATTCAAAGCCCTTCTTGGCCGCAAATACGGCGATCACCTCGTTGATCACCGCCGCGGCCGCGATGGTCCCCTGGAGCATGGACGCAGACTCGGGCGCCGCGTTCTGCAGCACCGACACGGCGATGCCGGTGAACACCAGCGACACGCCCGAGTGGGGCAGCAGCGTCAAGCCCAGATAGCGCCGCACCGTCGCCGGCGCATGGGTGACCGCCGCGCCCAGATAGGCGCCGCTGTACTTCCCCACCGCCCGCGCCAGGATGTAGACCGCCGTATAGATCCCTGCGCCAAAAATAAGGTGGTAGTCCAGCGGCGCGCCCAGGTTCAGAATGACCACGATCATGGCAAAGCCGATGGCCGGGTTCACTACCTCCATCATACCATATAGCTTCTCCGTGTCAATGAGATTGGAGAAGGCGGTGGAGTAGGCCATGCCGATGAGCATGAAGTTCAGCACCGGAACGGGCAGCAGGCTGTTGATGAAAAAGCCCAGCCCCGCCGTGAGGAGCAGCATGGACCCCATCACCGCCAGCACACCCGCCCGGCTGCGGACGCGGCGCATCAGAAGCCCGGCCGCCGCACCGGTCACGCCCCCCAGCACCACCGGCAGGAAGACCAGCAGCATCACCGCCGGCAGAGGGATGCCCACGGCGGACACCTGGGCCGAGACCAGGCCCATGACCACAAAGAACACCAGCGCCCCCACCAGATCGTCCAGGGCGGCCATGGGGATCAGGGTCTTGGTCACCGCTCCGTCGGTCTTCAGGTCCCGCACCACCGACAGCGAGGGGGCCGGCGCGGTGGCCAGCGCGATCCCCCCGAAGACAAAGGCCAGATAGACCGGCACCCCCGTGCAGGCAAAGAGCACGCCAAAGACCAGACTCACCACCACAAAGGTCCCCAGGGACTCGGTGATGGTGGTGACCAGGATCCTGGGCCCGGCCTTTTTCATCTGCCTCCAGATCAGCTCGGTGCCGATCATCAGGCCGAACACGCTCTCCAGTATGCGCTCGGTCACATCGAACCACCCGGACTCCAGGACGGCCTCGTTCAGCAGGTCCAGCCCGTGGGGCCCGATCACCATGCCGGCGATCAGCCAGCCCAGAATGGCCGGCAATTTCAGTTTCGAGATCAGCTTGCCCGCAGCAAACGCCAGGAAGATGGAGACCAGCAGCCGCAGCACAGAAAACAAGAGGTCCATAGCAGTCTTCTCCTTTTTCAATTATAGACGAGTCCGTCTGTTTTTCTCAGTATAGCACAAACAGACGACTCCGTCTGTAAATGAATTGTTAAGAATTCCCCCCGCCGTCCCACGATGGCTCTTGCCAAAACGCAATTTTTTCGGTATACTAAATAGAAGTCCGCAGAACGAAGCTGCGCGCCCCGGCAGGAAGCCGGGCAGATCGGCAGAAGCCGCCGCAGCCCTCCCGGACCTCCGTCCCCGCGTGTTCTACGATTGTCGATACCAGGAAGGTATCTGTCCCCCGGAAGGAGGACAGATACCTTCTTTTTCTGTGAAAGGAGACTCTATGACACTGGAACAATTCTTCCACGACCACCCCAGAGCCGCCGTCGCCTTCTCGGGCGGCGTGGACTCCGCCTTTCTGCTCTGGGCCGCCCGGGCCTACGGCTGCGACGTGCACGCCTACTATGTGAGCACCGCCTTCCAACCCGCCTTTGAGCGGGAGGACGCCCGCCGGCTGGCCCAGGAGCTGGGCGTGCCCATGACGGTCATCGAGACCGACGTCCTCGCCGTCCCCGAGGCCGCGGCCAACGGCCCCGACCGCTGCTACCACTGCAAGCGCTCCCTCTTCTCCCTGCTCTGGCAGCGAGCCCGCGCCGACGGCCACACCCTGCTCCTGGACGGCACCAACGCCTCGGACGACGCCGGGGACCGGCCCGGCATGCGGGCCCTGCGGGAGCTGGAGGTCCGCTCCCCCCTGCGGGAGTGCGGCCTGACCAAGGAAGAGGTCCGCGCCCGCTCCCGGGAGGCCGGGCTCTTCACCTGGGACAAGCCCGCCTATGCCTGTCTGGCCACCCGCATTCCCACCGGCACCCCCATCACCGCCGCCGATCTGGAGCGGGTGGAGCGGGCGGAGGACGCCCTCTTCGCCCTGGGCTTCTCCGACTTCCGGGTGCGTCTGGCGGGGGATGCCGCCCGTATTCAGATCCCGGCCGACCAGATGGAGGGCCTCCTCAAGCGCCGGGAGGAGATCCTGAAGCAGCTCGCCCCCCACTTCTCCGCGGTGCTGCTGGATCTGGAAGCACGCACCCCCTCCCGCTGAGAAAGGAGTTTTTATGGACAACAAGCATGAGATCTTACAGCTCCTGCGCTCGGTAGCCTCCGGGGACACCTCCCCGGAGCAGGCCCTGCTGGAATTCAAGCAGTCCCCCTTTGAGGACCTGGGGTATGCCAAGGTGGACTTCCACCGCAACATCCGCCAGGGGGCGGCTGAGGTCCTCTACGGCGCCGGCAAGACGCCGGAGCAGATCATCGGCATCGCCTCCGCCATGGGAGAGCGGGGCTGCCGCAACATCCTCATCACCCGCATGGAGGCCGACGCCGCCCGGCAGGTGGCCGACGCCCTCCCCCTGGAGTACCACCCCTCTCCCCGGCTGGGCATCGCCTTCCCCGGTCCCCGGACCTCTCTGGGCAACATCGTGGTGGCCACCGGCGGCACCAGCGACATGCCGGTGGCTGAAGAGGCCGCCCTCACCGCCGAGGCCATGGGCAACCAGGTCACCCGGCTCTACGACGTGGGGGTGGCGGGGCTCCACCGCCTGCTCTCCCGCCTGGACGTGCTCATGAGCGCCCGCTGCGTGGTGGCCGTGGCCGGGATGGAGGGGGCCCTCGCCTCCGTGGTGGGCGGTCTGGTGGACTGCCCCGTCATCGCCGTCCCCACCAGCGTGGGGTATGGAGCCAGCTTCGGGGGACTCTCCGCCCTGCTCTCCATGCTCAACTCCTGCGCGTCGGGCACCAGCGTGGTCAACATCGACAACGGCTTCGGGGCCGGGTATCTGGCCAGTATGATCAATCAAATGGAAGGTTTGGAGGAATCCTGAGATGAAAACACTGTATCTGGAATGCAATATGGGCGCGGCAGGCGATATGCTGCTCTCCGCCCTCTATGAGCTCCTGGAGGACAAAGAGGCCTTCCTGGACACCATGAACCACCTGCCCCTCCCCGGCGTGCACCTGGAGGCCGAGCGTGGCGTCACCTCGGGCATCGCGGGCACCCACATGCATGTGACCGTCCACGGCGTCGAGGAGGGGACCGATGGTCACGATCATCACCATGATCATGAGCATGAGCATGACCACCACCACGACCACGACCATGAGCATGACCATCACCATGACCACGAGCACGACCACGAGCACGACCACGACCACGAGCACGGTCATGAGCATCATCATGACCACGACCATGACCATGAGCATGACCATGAGCATGACCATGAGCATGACCATGAGCATGACCATCACCATGACCATGAGCATGACCATCACCATGACCATGAGCACGATCACCACCACGACCATGACCATGACCACGACCATCACCACCACCACGATCATGACCATGACCATGACCATGAGCATGGGCACGATCACCACCACGCCACCCCCGGCGCCATCGCCCATCTCATCGACCATCTGCCCCTCCCCCAGGAGGTGAAGGACCACGCCCGCGGGGTCTATGATGCCATCGCCCGGGCCGAGGCCCAGGCCCACGGCTGCCCGGTGGGTGACGTCCACTACCACGAGGTGGGCGCGCTGGACGCCGTGGCCGATGTGACGGGCGTGTGCTATGCCCTCCACCTGCTCCGGCCCGAGCGCATCGTGGTCTCCCCCATCCACGTGGGCAGCGGCACCGTCCGCTGCGCCCACGGCATCATGCCCGTCCCCGCGCCCGCCACCGCCGCCCTTCTCGCCGGGGTCCCCACCTACGGCGGGGCGGTCCAGGGCGAGCTGTGCACCCCCACCGGGGCCGCCCTTCTGGCCCATTTTGCCGACTCCTTCGGCCCCATGCCGGTGATGTGCACCCAGAAGGTGGGCTACGGCATCGGCACCAAGGTCTTTGAGCAGGCCAACTGCGTCCGGGCCTTCTGGGGCGAGAGCGCCGAGGAGGCCAACGGCGAGATCGTGGAGCTGGTGTGCAACATCGACGACATGACCGCCGAGTCCCTCTCCTTCGCCTGCGCCCGCCTGCTGGAGCTGGGCGCCCTGGACGTGTACACCCTGCCCGGGACCATGAAGAAGGGCCGCAGCGGCCAGGTGCTCACCGTCCTGTGCGCCCCCGAGCAGGAGGGCGACCTGGCCCGGCACATCCTCTCCCTCACCACCACCAACGGCCTGCGGGCCCGCCGGTGCGGGAAGTATTTCCTCACCCCCTCCGTCCGGGAGGCGGAGACCCCCTGGGGCGCGGTCCGGGTCAAGACCGCCCAGGGGTACGGCGTGACCCACGTGAAGCCCGAATATGAGGATGTGGCCGCCCTGGCCCGCAGCCGCGGCGTCTCCCTGGAGGAGATGGCCCGGGACATCCTCCGCCACGTCTGATCCAGGAGGTCCTTATGTCCAAGAAATCTCTTCTCTCCCTGCTCCTCACCGCCGCCCTGGGGGCGGGCATCCTCACGGGCTGTCAGGGGACGGCTTCCCCCTCCCCCACGCCCGCCTCGTCCGCCGGGAAGGACTCGGTGGTCATCGCCATGGACACCAACTCCGAGCCGGCCGCCGGCTTCGACCCCGCCTTCGGCTGGGGCGCCGGGGAGCACGTCCATGAACCCCTCATCCAGAGCACCCTCACCGTCACCAAGCCCGACCTCACCATCGGCTACGACCTGGCCACCGGCTACTCGGTCAGCGACGACGGCCTCACCTGGACGGTCACCATCCGGGACGACGCCCGCTTCACCGACGGGGAGGCCCTCACCGCCGAGGACGTGGCCTTCACCTACAACACCGTGAAGGAGTCCAGCTCGGTCAACGACTTCACCATGCTGGACCGGGCCGAGGCGGTGGACGAGACCACCGTGGCCTTCCACATGAACACCCCCTTCTCCATCTGGCCCTACACCATGGCGGTGGTGGGCATCGTGCCGGAGCACGCCTATGACAGCGCCACCTACGGCCAGAATCCCATCGGCTCGGGCCGCTACGTCCTCAAGCAGTGGGACAAGGGCCAGCAGATCATTCTGGAGGCCAACCCCGACTACTACGGCGAGGCCCCCACCATCCGCCGGGTCACCATCCTCTTCCTGGAGGAGGACGCCGCCTTCCTGGCCGTCCAGGCCGGACAGGTGGACCTGGCCTACACCTCGGCCACCTACTCCGACCAGAGTGTGGCGGGGTATTCCCTCACGGCCTACCGCACCGTGGACAACCGGGGCTTCAACCTCCCCGCCGTCCCCGCCGGGACCGACGCCCAGGGCCAGGCCATCGGCAACGACTTCACCTCTGACGTCCTCGTCCGGCGGGCCATCAACATCGGCATCGACCGGGAGGAGATGATCGAGAACGTCCTCAACGGCTACGGCACCCCGGCGTACAGCGTGTGTGACCAGCTCCCCTGGTACAACCCCGCCTCCCAGGTGGAGTACGACCCCGAGGCGGCCGCCGCCCTGCTGGACGAGGCCGGCTGGACCCTGGGCAGCGACGGCATCCGGGAGCGGGATGGCGTGAAGGCCGAGCTCCATCTGCTCTATCCCAGCAGCGACTCGGTCCGCCAGGCCCTGTGCGCCGACTTCGCCCAGCAGCTCCAGGAGCTGGGCATCTCCACCTCCATCGAGGGGGTAGGCTGGGACACCGCCTATGACCGGGCCCAGTCCGAGCCCCTCATCTGGGGCTGGGGCGCCCACACCCCCATGGAGCTCTACAACATCTACCACACGTCGGGGGACACCGGCCTTGCCGGGTACTCCCCCTACGCCAACGCCGCCGTGGACTCCTACATGGACCAGGCCCTCCAGTGCACCGACCTGGAGACCTCCTACGAGCTCTGGCAGAAGGCCCAGTGGGACGGCTCCACCGGCGTCACCCAGGAGGGCGACACCCCCTGGGTGTGGCTGGTCAACGTGGATCACCTCTACTGGGTCCGAGAGGGGCTCCAGGTGGCCGAGCAGAAGATCCACCCCCACGGCCACGGCTGGTCCATCGTGAACAACGTGGACCAGTGGAGCTGGTCCTGATCCCCGGCGTTCTGCCGCTGCAAGAGGAGGCCTTTGTGTGAAACACCGTCTGCAATTTGCGGGCAAAAAACTCCTGCGCATGGCGCTGCTCCTGCTGGGCGTGAGCCTGGTGGCCTTTCTGCTCATGTCCCTCTCCCCCCTGGACCCCCTCCAGACCAACGTGGGCCAGGCCGCCCTGGGCTCCATGAGTGAGGAGCAGATCGCCCGTCTGGAGGAGTACTGGGGGGTCAACGAGCCCCTCCCCCAGCGCTATCTGGGCTGGCTGTCCGACGCCCTCCGGCTGGACTTCGGCACCTCCCTGCTCTACCGCCAGCCCGTCATGGAGGTCATCGGACAGCGGCTTGTGAGCTCCCTGGGCCTGATGGTCACGGCCTGGGTCCTGTCCGGCGTCCTGGGGGTAACCCTGGGCCTGCTGGCCGGGGCTACCCGGGGAAGGCTCCCCGACCGGCTCATCCGGGGGTACTGCCTCATCATCTCCAGCACCCCCGCCTTCTGGCTGGCCCTGCTGCTGCTGATGATCTTTTCGGTGTGGCTGGGCTGGCTCCCCATCGGGCTGGCCGTCCCCATCGGGATGGAGGCCTCACAGGTCACCTGGCAGGACCTGCTCTCCCACGCCATCCTCCCCGCCGTGACCCTGAGCATCACGGGAGTGGCCAACATCGCCCTGCACACCCGGGAGAAGGTGGTGGACGTACTGGATTCCGACTATGTCCTCTTCGCCCGGGCCCGGGGGGAGTCGGGACGGGCCATCCTACTGCGCCACGGCCTGCGCAACATCCTGCTGCCTGCCATCACCCTCCAGTTCACCTCCATCAGTGAGATCATCGGGGGCTCCGTGCTGGTGGAGCAGGTCTTCTCCTACCCCGGTCTGGGGCAGGCCGCCGTCACGGCGGGCCTGGGGAGCGATCTGCCCCTCCTGCTGGGCATCACCGTGGTCACCGCCGCCATCGTCTTTCTGGGGAGTCTGAGCGCAGACCTCCTCTACGGCGCGGTGGACCCCCGCATCCGAAGGGGGGTGGCCCGTCACTCATGAGCCGTTGGAATCAGCGCAAGCGCACCCTGGCCCTGCTGGGCTGCGCCGCCCTTCTCCTGTGCGCCGTCACCGTGGCCGGGCTCCTGTTCCAGCCCCTGGCCATGGAGACCGACTTTGCAAACAAGCAGCTCGCCCCCGGGCCCGGCCACTGGTTCGGCACCGACTGGATGGGCCGGGACATGCTGGCGCGCACCCTCACCGGCCTCTCCCTGAGCATCCGCATCGGCCTTCTCACCGCGGTGGTGAGCGCCCTCCTCTCGGTCCTGCTGGGGGTGACCGCCGCCCTGGGCCGCCGGGCCGACGCCGTGATCTCCTGGTGCATCGACCTCTTTCTGGGCATCCCCCATATCCTGCTGGTCATGCTTATCTCCCTGGCCTTCGGCCGGGGCTTTGTGGGAGTGGTGGCCGGTGTCTCCCTGAGCCACTGGCCCTCCCTGGCCCGGGTCATCCGGGGGGAGGTCCTCCAGCTGCGCCAGACCACCTATGTCCGGGCCGCTGAGCGCCTGGGCGTGCCCCGGGGCCGGATCATCCGGCGGCACATGCTCCCCCACCTGCTGCCCCAGTTCCTCACCGGGCTCATCCTCCAGTTCCCCCACGCCATCCTCCACGAGGCCAGCGTGACCTTCCTGGGGTTCGGCCTCTCGCCGGAGCAGCCCGCCATCGGGGTGATTCTGTCCGAGAGCATGCGCTACCTCACCACCGGGAAATGGTGGCTGGCCCTCTTCCCGGGGCTGTCCCTGGTGCTGGTGGTGCTGCTCTTCGCCGCGCTGGGGGAGGGTGTGCGCCGCCTGCTCCACCCCGCCAGCGCCCATCAATGAGGAAAGGAGGTTCCGCCATGGAACCAATTCTGGACGTGGAAGGACTCTCCATCTCCTTCCGGCAATACGACCGGGGCGCCCACCAGCGCACCCTCCCGGTGATCCACGACCTGTCCCTGTCCATCGCCCCGGGGCAGGTGGTGGCCGTGGTGGGCTCCAGCGGCTCGGGCAAGAGCCTGCTGGCCCACGCCCTTCTGGACATCCTCCCCGCCAACAGCGCCCGGGAGGGAGTCATCCGCTACCGGGGGGAGCCCCTCACCCCTGCCCGGACCGCCGCCCTGCGGGGGACGGAGATCGTGCTGGTCCCCCAGGGCGTGACCTATCTGGACCCCCTGATGAAGGTGGGGCCCCAGATCTGCAAGGGGCGACGGGAGGGGCGCATCCGGGAAGCCTGCCGGGCTGTCCTCGCCCGCTACGGCCTCCCCCCCGACACGGAGGAGCGCTATCCCTTTGAGCTCTCGGGCGGCATGGCCCGGCGGGTGCTCATCTCCACCGCCGTGATGGAGTCCCCCCGCCTGGTCATCGCCGACGAGCCCACCCCCGGCCTGGACGCCCGGGCCGCCGGGCGCATCCTGGGCCACTTCCGGGAGCTGGCCGACGGCGGGGCGGGGGTCCTCCTCATCACCCACGATCTGGAGCTGGCCCTCACCATCGCCGACCGGGTGGCCGTCCTCTACGCCGGCGAGACGGTGGAGGAGGCCGCCGCCGCCGACTTCACCACGCCGGGGGGCCTGCGCCACCCCTATACCCGGGCGCTCTGGGCGGCCCTCCCCCAGAACGGCTTCCGGCCCATCCCGGGCAGCCAGCCCTCCCCCGGCGAGATGCCGCCCGGGTGCCGCTTCGCCCCCCGCTGTCCCCGCTGCCGGGGGGACTGTCAGGAGACCCATCCGGCCTACCGCTCCTTCCGGGGCGGCATGGTCCGCTGTACGTTCCCCGGGGAGGTGATGGAATGAGTCTGGAGGCCAAAGATCTCACCTTCCGCTATCCCCGCCGGAGCCGGGGGAGCGTGCTGGAGGGGGTCTCCCTCACAGTGGAGCCCGGCGAACGGGTGGGGCTCTCCGCCCCCAGCGGCCGGGGCAAGACCACCCTGTGCAAGCTCCTCTCCGGCTATGAGCGGCCCGACCGGGGGGAGGTCCTGCTGGACGGCCGCCCCCTCTCCTCCTACAAGGGCTTCTGCCCGGTGCAGATGATCTGGCAGCACCCGGAGACGGCGGTGGACCCCCTCCTCCGCCTGGGCGAGACCCTCTATGAGGCGGGTCCGGTGGAAGACCGCCTGCTGGATGCCCTGCACATCCAGCCCGCCTGGCTGGAGCGCTATCCCCTGGAGCTCTCCGGCGGGGAGCTTCAGCGCTTCTGCATCGCCCGGGCCCTGCGGGAGGGGGTGCGCTACCTCCTGTGCGACGAGATCACCGCCATGCTGGATCTCATCACCCAGGCCCAGATCTGGGATTTCCTCCTGGAAGAGGCCCGGCAGAGAGAGCTGGGGCTGGTCATCGTCAGCCACAACACCCTCCTGCTGGAGCGGCTTTGTACCCGCATCCACCCACTGACATAAAAAAGCCTCCCGAACATGGTTCGGGAGGCTTTTTGCTGATTCAAGCGATTAGTAATTCTTGCACTGGAGCTCGAAGTAGGCGCGGGGATGGGCGCACACGGGGCAGACCTCGGGGGCCTCCTTGCTCACGTGCAGGTGGCCGCAGTTGCGGCACTTCCAGACGTAGACGTCGCCCTTCTGGAACACGGCGCCCTCTTCCAGGTTCTTCAGGAGAGCCAGGTAGCGCTCCTCGTGCTCCTTCTCGATCTTGCCCACGCCCTCGAACAGGAAGGCCAGGCGCTCGAAACCCTCTTCCTTGGCGGTCTCGGCCATCTCACGGTACATCTGGGTCCATTCCTCGTTCTCGCCGGCGGCGGCGGACTTCAGGTTAGCGGCCGTATCGCCCAGCTCGCCCAGCTCCTTGAACCAGAGCTTGGCATGCTCCTTCTCATTGCCGGCGGTCTCTTCAAAGATGGCTGCGATCTGCTCAAAGCCCTCTTTCTTGGCCTTGCTGGCAAAGTAGGTATACTTGTTGCGGGCCATGCTCTCTCCGGCAAACGCCTTCCACAGATTGGCCTCGGTCTTGCTGCCCTTCAGTTCCATATTTCTGTCCTTCCTTTCTATTCTTTGATTCAAAATTTAGATCCGATCACAGGCGGTCAAAGCTTGCATTTTTGAGAAGCGGGCCGAACGGGTTCGGCCCGCTGGGCGTTAGCCTTCGCCCTTCCAGAAGCCGTGCAGGTTGCAGTACTCATAGGCCTCCACCTTCTCGTTCCGGGTGAAGGTCTTGAGCTCGGGCTCGTCCCCGGGCTGGGGGAAGCGGAAGGTCACGGTGTCGCCGGACACGGCCGCGATCAGATTGATATAGTGCTCCGGCAGCATGGGATGGGTCACGGAGCCCACCTTCACGGTGACGGAATAGCCGCTGCCGTGGGCGGTCTTCTCCACCACGGGGACGTGCTTCTCCAGGGCGCCGTCAGTGGTGTTGGGGACCAGCTCCTGCATGGGCTCGCCGCAGCAGACCACGGGCACGCCCTTGTCGACGACCTTGAACACGATGTTGCCGCAGTGGGCGCAGCGGTACAACTTCATTTCCATGATAAAATCCTCCTTAATAAAATGGTCAAATCTTTTCTCTCAGCTTCTCCAATTGTAACATTTTAACGGGCAAACTACAAGGGATAATGGTCAAATCTTTTCTCTCAGCTTCTCTAATCGTAACATTTTAACGGGCAAACTACAAGGGATACGGGGACTCAGTGGAGGGTCTTGCACTGGGCGCAGATCCCGTGGAAGAGCAGCTCATGTCTTGTGACCTGGTGCTCACTGTGGGCCAGGGCCTCCTCGTCCAGATCCGCCCGGTAGGGCAGGTCCATGTCATAGACCCCTCCGCACCGGTCGCACTGAAAATGGGGATGGGACTTGGTATTTGCGTCATATCGCTCCACGGGGAAGGCCATGCGGGTGATCCTTCCCTCATCTGCCATCAGATTCAGATTCCGGTAGACGGTCCCCAGGCTCAGGTTTGGATTTTCCGGTTTCAGCCACTGATAGATCATCTCGGCGGTGGGATGCTCGGTGGTCCCCATCAGGGCCTCATAGATCAGTTCACGTTGTCTGGAATAGCGTTTTCCTTTCATCGACCGTCTCCTTTCTTTAAATCAGTAATTATTACTGTTATTAATATAGCAGATGTTGCGCCGTTTGGCAAGCCCTAATTTTGAAAAACTTCCGGTATGAATGTCCCCGGTTTTGCGCAGACTAGCGTCAGATGCACATCTCAAGTATTTGAAACCATTGAGGAGGCTATCCCATGAAACGGATTTTCTGTATCCTTGCGCTTACCCTTGTGATCGGTATGGGGCTGGCGGGCTGTTCCGGCACGGAGCCCATGTCCTCCCCCACGCCTACGCCCACCATGGCGCCCACCAACTCCGACCACCCGGTCCAGGACGCCATCGACGGCGCCGGTGACGCGGCCAAGGGTGTGCTGGACGGCGCGGGCGATGTGGTCCGGGGCGCGGCCGACGGCGTGGGCGACGCGGCCCGGGATGTGGGCAACGGAGTGAGCAACGCCGCCCGGGATGTGGGCGACGGCATCAAAAATGCCGTCCAATGACCCCGCCCCTTTGCATAGAGAGGACCGGCTCCCGCCATGGGAACCGGCCCTCTTTTTCCATGTATCCAACGATATGCGCCTGTTTTGGGCGTGGGATGCCTCGCAGAATTCCGCCGTCCGCAGACGGCGGAATGAAATCAAATCGTTTTTTCCGAGGACATGTGCCTCGGAAAAAACACTGCTCAGGCCGCAAGTGTGCGAGCGGCAGCGAGTGTGCGCGCGGACTGCATCCCTCTCTCAAACATGCTTGCATGTTTGAGAAGCGCAGCGCGCTTTAGCCTTTACTGATATCCCGGGTGGCGTAGGCGTTCAGGTCCATCCCGTCCCGCTTTCCGGCCAGATACTCATAGTAGCCCTGGCAGCCGATCATGGCCCCGTTGTCCCCGCACAGGGAGAGGGCCGGGAGATAGAGCTTGTCCCCGCTCTGGGCGCAGGCCCGCTCCAGGTCGGCCCGCAGCCGGGAGTTGGCCGCCACGCCGCCGGCAATGGCGATCTTGCCGTAGCCGCACTTCCGGGCGGCCGCCATGGTGCGGGGCACCAGGGTGTCGCTCACCGCCGCGCCGAAGGAGGCCGCCAGGCCGGGCAGATCCAGCGCCTCCCCCTTCTGGTTGGCGTTGTGGACCAGGTTGACCACCGCCGTCTTGAGCCCGGAGAAGGACATGTCCAGCTCGGCCCCCGCCACATGGGCCCGGGGCAGGTCGTAGCGGGTATCGTCTCCCCCCTGGGCCAGCTTGTCCATGGGGGCCCCGCCGGGGTAGCCGATCCCCAGGACCCGGGCCGCCTTGTCAAAGCACTCCCCCGCCGCGTCGTCCCGGGTGGCCCCCAAGATCTCCATCTCGGTATAGCTCTTCACGTCCACGATCATGGTGTTGCCCCCGGAGACGCACAGGCACACAAAGGGGGGCTCCAGATCGGGATGGGTGATGTAGTTGGCCGCAATGTGGCCCCGCACGTGGTGTACCCCGATGAGGGGCTTTTTCAGGGCGTAGGCCACCGACTTGGCAAAGTTCACCCCCACCAGCACCGCGCCGATGAGGCCGGGGGCGTAGGTGACCGCCACCGCGTCGATGTCCTGCTTTCCGATCCCGGCCTCCCGCAGGGCCCGGTCGGCCAGGGCGGCGATGGCCTCCACATGCTTGCGGGAGGCGATCTCCGGGACCACGCCCCCGTAGGTGGCGTGCATATCGGCCTGGGAGGCGATGGCGTCGGAGAGCACCGTCCGCCCGTCCCGCACCACGGCCACGGCGGTCTCGTCACAGGAGGACTCCACAGCCAGAATAATCATGGTTTCGTTCCTTCTTTCTCTTGGATGGGGATGTGTACATAGCGCCGGCAGAGGGGCAGCAGCGTCCCCAGGCGGTAGAGGGCCCGGTGGGCCTCCATGGCCTCCCCGGTGTCCATGGACCCGGAGGCCGACCAGCCCAGCATGGCATACCGCACCCGGAAGATGTCGGCCTGGTAGTTGAGGTCAAAAAAGCCGTTTCGGGTATAGAAGGCCAGACGGCGGCGGCGCTTCTCCCCCTCCTCCGGGGAGAGATCTTCCTCCAGGGCCTCCACTTCGGCCAATAGGCCCCCCGGGGCGGCGTAGCGCCGCTGGAGCGCGGCCAGCATGGCGCTTCCCACGCCCCCGCCCCGCTTTCCCTGGCAGGCGGCCAGATAGTCCAGGAGCACAAAGCGCTCCCCCAGGCGCAGGATGGCGTATCCCACCAGCTCCTCCCCCCGGTAGAAGCCCAGGGCGTCGTACTCGCCCCGCTCCATCAGGCGCAGGATGGTCCACAGGGGCTTCAATTCCCCCCGGGGAAAGGCCTCCTGCATCTCCCAGCGGTAGATGCGCCGCATCTGCTGCCGGGAGAGGACGCGCATATCCAGCTCCATCATGCCCGGTCCCACTCCCGGGTCATGAGGATGGCGTCCTCCTTCGGGTCGTCGTAGTAGTCCTTCCGGCGGCCCACCTCGTAGAAGCCGTGCTTCTCGTAGAGGGCGATGGCAGGGGCATTGCCCGCCCGCACCTCCAGGGTGAGGAAGGCCAGCTTGGCCGCGCCGAACCGGACAAAGGTGTCGATGAGGGCGTCGGCGATCCCCTGCCGCCGGTAGGCCGGGTCCACCGCCACGTTGTCGATATAGCCCTCGTCCAGCACCACATGGAGCCCCGCGTAGCCCAGGACGCTGCCGTCCTCCCCCTCGGCCACCAGGAAGGAGGCCGTCTCGTTGTAGAGCTCCTCGGCCAGCATATCCACGCTCCAGGGGTGGGAAAAACAGGTCCGCTCCAGCTCCGCGATGCCCTCCAGATGGCTCCGGTCCATGGGGACCAGTTGGTAATTCATGGTGATCCGCTCCTTTTTCTCGTTGCTCAGTGGGCCTCGGCCCAGCTCTTGCCCACGTGGGCGTCCGCCGTCAGGGGGACCGCCAGGGAGACGACCCCCTCCATCTCCTCCGTGAGCAGCTTCTTCACGGTCTCGGCCTCTTCCTCGGGGCACTCCACGATGAGCTCGTCGTGGACCTGGAGGACCAGCCGGGCCTTCAGGCCCTCGGCCCGCAGCCGGGCATCCACCTGGATCATGGCCAGCTTGATGATGTCGGCCGCCGTGCCCTGGATGGGCATGTTGAGGGCCACCCGCTCCCCGAAGGAGCGCATATTGAAGTTGGAGGATTTGAGCTCGGGCAGCCAGCGGCGGCGGCCCATCAGGGTGGAGACAAAGCCGTCTTTCCGGGCCCGCTCCACAATATCGGTCATATAGGCGTGGACGCCGGAATACCGTTCAAAGTAGCGCTCCATGTAGGCCTTGGCCTCTTTCCGGGTGACGCCGATGTCCTGGGAGAGGGAGAAGTCCGAGATCCCGTACACGATGCCGAAGTTCACCGCCTTGGCCGCCGAGCGCATCTGCCGGGTCACCATTTCGGGGGGCACGCCGAAGACCTGTCCGGCGGTGATGGTGTGGATGTCCTCCCCGCTGCGGAAGGCGGAGATCATGTGCTCATCCCCGGCGATGTGGGCCAGCAGCCGCAGCTCGATCTGGGAGTAGTCGGCGTCCACCAGCACGTTTCCCGGCCCGGCCACGAACATCTTGCGCAGCTCGGCCCCCAGCTCGGTGCGGATGGGGATGTTCTGGAGGTTGGGCTCGGTGGAGGAGAGCCGCCCCGTGGCGGTCACCGTGTTCTGGAAGGAGGTGTGGATGCGCCCGTCCGGGGCGATGACCTTGGTCAGCCCCTCCACATAGGTGGAGGAGAGCTTGGTGTACTGCCGGTACTCCAGCACGGCGTCCACGATGGGGGCCTGTCCCCGGAGCTTTTCCAGCACCTCGGCGTTGGTGGAGTAGCCGGTCTTGGTCTTTTTCACGGGGGGCAGCCCCAGCTTGTCAAAGAGGATGTGCCCCAGCTGCTTGGGCGAGAGGATGTTGAAGGTCTCCCCCGCCTCCTCATAGATGCGCTGCTGGACGGCCTGGATGCGCCCCTCCAGCATCTCTCCAAACTCCCCCAGGGCCTTCCGGTCCACCAGGAAGCCCTCCCGCTCCATGCGGCTGAGCACGGCGCACAGGGGGAGCTCTACCTCGTAGTAGAGCTTGTCCATCCCCAGCTCGGTGAGCCGGGGGGCCATGGCCTCCTTCAGCGCCCCGATGAGGGCGCAGTGGGACAGGAGCGCGCCCAGCACCGCCCCCTCGTCCCCCAGGGGGGAGAAGGCGTCGGGGGCCAGGTAGGTCTCCTTGGCCTTGGGGTATTCGTGGTTGAACCAGCTCATGCCCAGCTTTTCCAGGTCATAGCTGCCGTCGGTGGGGGCCAGGAGGTAGGCGGCCAGGGCGGTGTCGAAGACAAAGCCATCCCCCTCGATGCCCTCCTCCAGCAGCCGGGAGAGGAGGCTCTTCACGTCGTGGGCGTTCTTTTTGATGTCCCCGGCGAAGAGGGCCTTTAAGAGGTCGTTGTACCCCTCCAGCTTGTCGGCGCGGAGGACCGCGGCGTGGCGCTCCCCCTCGTTCACCCGGTGCTCCACCGCCACCACGTCCAGCCCCGGCAGGGCCAGCATGTTCACGCTCTCCTGCCCGCGCCAGAGCGCCAGCAGCTCCTCGGCCCGGGCCCGGTCCTCCACCACCTCGCTGGTGCAGGTGCCGGTAAACTGCTCCTCCTGCGGGGTCTCCCCCTGGGGGGCCTTGAGGCCCAGCTTGTCGATGAGCTTCTGGAACTCCAGCTTGAGGAAGAGGTCGTAGAGGGCAGAGGTGTGGCTCTCCTGCCGGAGGTTGTCCTCGGGGGCAAACGGAATGGGGGCCTCGCACCGGATGGTGGCCAGGTCATAGGAAAGGCGGGCGCCCTCCTCCCCCTCCCGCAGCTTTTTCAGCACGGCGGGCTTGGCCTCCAGGGTGTCCAGGCCCTGGTAGATGGCCTCCACCGAGCCGTAGCGCTGGATGAGGTCCATGGCGGTCTTCTCCCCGATGCCCTTGACGCCGGGGATGTTGTCGCTGCTGTCCCCCATCAGGGCCTTCAGGTCCACGATGTGGATGGGGTCGAAGCCGTACTCCTCCCGGAAGACCGCCGGGGTCATGTTGCGGGTGGTGGTCTGGCCCATGCGGGTGGTCACCAGCTTGACGGTGGCGTGGTCGCTCACCAGCTGGAGGGAGTCCTTGTCACCGGTGACGATGACGGTCTCCCACCCGGCCGCGGTGTCCCGGGCGGCGATGGTCCCCAAGAGGTCGTCGGCCTCCCAGCCGTCCAGCTCATAGCGGGGGATGTTCATGGCGTCCAGCACGTCCTTCAGAATGGGCATCTGGGCGGCCAGCTCCTCGGGCATGCCCTTGCGCTGGGCCTTGTAGCCCTCATAGGCCAGGTGGCGGAAGGTGGGGGCCTTCCGGTCAAAGGTCACGCAGAGGGCGTCTGGCTTCTCCTCCTCCAGCAGCTTGAGCAGGATGGTCACAAAGCCGTAGACGGCGTTGGTAGGGGTGCCGTCCTTGGTGGTGAGGGGCCGGATGCCGTAAAAGGCCCGGTTGATGATGGAGTTGCCGTCAATGGCCATGAGTTTTTTCATAGGATGCCTCCGTCCCGAATCTGATTCCTTCTATTATATCCGCTTTTTCCGCCCGGCACAAGTCCGCCCCCGCGGAACGGAACACTCCATCCCCGGGGGCGGTATCCTTATTCGTCCTTGCTGTCCTCTTTGTCCAGCAGAGCGGCCAGCACCTCGTTGTAGACCCGCTCGGGCTTGGCCTGGAACCCCTCGGACAGGCGGGCGGCCTGGTCCCGGTTGACGCACAGCAGCTCGATGGTCATGATGTTGCCCCCCTCGTCGTCCAGGGTCATGCGGGCGGTGAGGCTCCCGTCCGGCCGGGGCAGCACCTCGGTGCGGACCTGGGCGTTGCGCCGCAGGATGCCGTTGACCTTGGCCAGGTTGGCGTTGCACTTGTGCTTGACCGAGTAGGGCAGGCTGCTCTCGCAGGCCTCGCCGTTCTGGCGGCCCTTGTCGGTGATGGCATAGAGCCCATCCTCCAGGGTCATATGCCCGGTCTCCACCAGCTCGGCCACCGCCTCGGCAAAATCGAAATAGTCCACGCCCTCGTCGCACATGGTCAGCTCGGTCAGCGTGGGAAAGTCGATGGGTGAGGCCACCCGGGCCATAATGTAGAGGACCAGGAACTTGATCTCCATTTTGTCGTGGATGAAACCAAAACGGCTCATGGAAGGGACCACCTTTCTGCGTTTGCAGTCTTTTCTCTGTACTGCTCAGTTAAAGTCATTATACGGTATTTTTTCCGGCTTGGCAAGAGCGTGGCGGGCTTTCCCTCCTCCGCCGCCCCGCGGTCCCATTTTTCCCGCCGTTTTTGTCTTTCTTGACAGAGTTCGGCCGGGAGGGTATCATAAAATTATCCCGGAATTACCAGGAAAGAGAGGCTTTCTTCCATGCTGACCAAGAAGCTCGCCCCACTCTGTCTCGCTCTGCTGCTGGGCCTGAGCGCCTGCGGGAAGCCCACGGCCCAGGTCTCCCCCGCGCCGGAGCACTCCCTCCCGGTCCGGACGCCCGAGCCCATTCCCACGCCTACCCCCGAGCCGGAGTATACCGGCCCGGTGAATCCCCTCACGGGACTGCCCATCGCCGAGGAGTATGTGAACCGCCGCCCGGTGGCCATCATGCTCAACAACCTCAAGCAGGCCCTCCCCCAGGTGGGGGTCTCCGACGCCGACATCATCTATGAGTGCCTGGCCGAGGGCGGCATCACCCGGATGCTGGGGGTCTATCAGGACCCCAGTCAGGCGGGGGCCATCGGCTCCATCCGCTCCTCCCGGCCCTACTATCTGGAGCTGGCCCTGGGCCACGACGCGGTCTACATCCACGCCGGCGGCAGCCCCGACGCCTATGAGAAGATCCGCGCCTGGAACGTCACCGCCCTGGACGGGGTCAACGGGCCCTACTGCGGCTCCAGCCCCGGCTCCAACCTGATGTGGCGGGACGCCGACCGGCGGCGCAACATGGGCTATGAGCACAGCGTCATCACCACCGGCGAGACCATCGTGGAGCGCTTTGCGGGCTACTCCTTCCGGCAGGAGCACCAGGAGGGCTATACCTACGAGATGAACTTCCTGCCCGACGGGACCCCCTCCGGCGGGGTGACGGCCAACACCATCACCGTCCCCTTCTCCAACGTGAAAACGGGCGTCTTCACCTACGACCCGGAGCAGGAGCTCTATCTGGTGGAGGAGTACGGAAAGCCCTATGTGGACGGCAACACCGGCGAGCAGGTGGGGGTCACCAACGTGCTCATCCTCAAGACCCGGTGCTCCGCCATCCGCGGGGACGACAAGGGCCGCATCACGGTGGACCTCACCAGCGGCGGCACCGGCTACTATGCCTGCGGCGGCCAGCTCATCGACATCCTCTGGAGCAAGGGGGGCCGGAATGAGCAGCTGCGCTATACCGACCTGAACGGCAACCCCATCTCCCTGGGGGCCGGGCACAGCTATGTGAACATCGTCCCCCTGGACTCCGACGTGGAGATCCAGGGCTGAGAAGACAGCTTAGGCGTCTCCGGTCCTCTCAGACCGGGGACGCTTTGCGTGTCGAAACAGTTCGACACGCTTCTCAAAAATGCAGGCATTTTTTCGAGAGGGATGCAGACCGCTGCGCGCACCTCGTCGGGTCAAAGTCCGTACCGTTCACCCCGGCCTGACGGCCAGGGCTTACTTCACTCCCTTGCCCCTCCTCTCCCAAACAAACCCGCTTCGCTGGGCTTTGTCTGGGGTCCCGGGAAGGGGCACATACTTGCGGTCTGAGAAGAGTGTTTTCCGACGTACACGCCGCCGGAAAACACGATCCTACTCCCTTCCGCCGTCTGCGGACGGCGGAACTCTGCGAGGCTCTTGCCTCTAAAAGGACAGAAAGCCATGTGATCGACCGCCTGGGCGTCTCCGGTCCTCTCAGACCGGGGACGCTCTTTTTCGGTTTTCTTTTCTATTCTCTTATCTTGACTTACTCTCTCCGCCATTTTTGTCGGGAGGGGTCCCGCCATTTTTGTCAGGAGGGTCCCGACAATTTTGTCGGGAGGGGGGTGCTCCCGCCGTCGGTTTCTTTGTAGGATATTATACGCTTTTCTTTATATCTTGTTGAGATACCCGAGGGGCGTCTGTCCGCTGGAAAACAGCGGAAGGTTTGCTTTTTGGCCTCTCCCGGGGTATACTGAAAAAAAGGTTGCAAGGAGGCCTGTTTTATGTGTACGAGCGTCGCGTTTTCTGCCCCCCGGAAGCTGTTTGGCCGCACGCTGGATCTGGAATATTCCTTTGGACAGCAGGTGGTGATCACCCCCCGAAACCATCCGCTGCACTTCCACCGGCGCAGCACCATGGCGCACCATCTGGCCATGATCGGCATGGCCACGGTGGATCGGGATACCGCCCTGTATGCGGAGGCGATGAACGAAAAGGGCCTCTACATGGCGGGCCTGAATTTCCCCGGAAATGCCTATTACACCCCGCCGGAACAGGCCGCAGCGGACGCCGTGGCCCCCTACGAGCTGATCCCGCTGGTGCTGGGCCGCTGTGAGACCCTGGCGCAGGCCGAAGCCATCCTGAAGGGGATCGACCTCTTGAACCTCCCCTTTGCACCGGGCTATCCGGTGGCCCCGCTGCACTGGCACATTGCCGACGGGACCGGCTCTATGGTGCTGGAGGTCATGGAGGACGGGGCCCATCTCTATCCCGACCCGGTGGGGGTGCTCACCAACAATCCGCCCTTTCCGTACCAGCAGATGAACCTGAGCAATTATCAGACCCTCTCGCCCCATCCCCCCAGGAACACCTTTGCGCCGGCGCTTCCCCTGGCCGTATACGGGCAGGGCATGGGCGCGCTGGGACTGCCCGGCGATGTCTCCCCCATGTCCCGCTTTGTGCGGGCGGCCTTTTTGAAGGAGAACGCCCTCTTTACCGGGGATGAAATCCAGGATGTGACGCAGTTCTTCCACATCCTGGATGGCGTATCCATGGTCCGGGGAAGCGTCATCACCCCGGAGGGAAAGCCGGACCTGACCCTGTATGCCTCCTGTGCCGATGCCTCCCATGGGGTCTATTACTATAAAACCTACGAAAACCATCAGATCAACGGGGTGCGTTTTACCGAGGCGTTGATGGATGGAGAGGCGCTCTCCTGCTATCCGCTGGAGAACCAGCAGCACGTACACTGGGTCAATTAAACGATAGGTTTCCACGCAGCGGCTCCCCCGGCCAAACCGACCGGGGGAGCCGCTGTTTGTACGATTTAGACCATGCAGCCGTTCTTGACCTCCCGGTAGCACGCGGGGGTGCCGGGAGCCTGGTTGGGCGGGAAGAACTCATCCACGGGGAACTTCACATGGCGGAAGATCTCACAGGGATCGTCCTCGTTGCCGCCGCAGGTGCACTCCTTCTCGGGCAGGCAGTAGTCGTAGATGGGCATAAGGAGCTGGGTGTCCCGCTCCAGCCGGATGATGGAGAACTGCCCCAGGCTCACATAGACCCGCTTGCCCTGGTTGCCGAAGCACAGGTCGCTGCAGAAGCAGGCGCAGATGCAGGGCGGGATCTCGGTCAGCTCGCAGTCGCAGGGGTGGCACTCGCACACGTCCACCAGCTTCATGTTCAGGACGATGGGGTCCACCGCCTCCACCACGGCGGTGGGCACGCTGCACCGGCGCATCTGGGCGTCCGGCCCCTCGTCCAGGCAGGAGGAGAAGACCTTGGCGCTGCTCTCGCTGCCGAAGAGGATGACCCGCTTGTCAAAGACGCACAGGCCGCTGATCTCCACCGGACGCACCGCGCCCACAAAGGCGTCGGCCGTGACCCGGTAGTAGTAGCGGACGTCCACGGTGTAAAAGCCGCGGTTGAACCCGATGGGCTCCACGTCGATGTACACATAGATCAGCTCGGCCTTCCCGGCCTTGATGCTGACCGCCCGGTCGATGGCGCACTGGGAATCCTGGGTGGGATAGAACCGCAGATCTTCGATGCAGTCCTTATCTTTGCACGAATCAAAGATCTTTCGGGTGTCAATGCAGACGGCTTCCCGGATGCAGGTGTTTTCCTGCACAGGGCCGGGGGTTACTTTCTCAGGCATTGCAATACCTCCTAATGCGTGTTCGGAATTGCTTCCATGCCATTCTATGAGGGGGCGGGAGAATGGTGCGCCCCGCCCCGGCCCCCGGGACATGAAAAAGCGGCAGGGGTTGGGGCCTCATGCCCTCTCCCTGCCGCTCAGTTCCAATACTGGCCCGGTTCTGTGTCCATGTCCTTCACCATCTTTCGAAACGGTTGATTTGGTACATAAAACAAAAACCACACCAAAGTCTGGTGTGGAACAAACCCTGACGGAATCCGGTTTTTTAGCGATCGCTGCGAATGACCTTCTCATCGCCGCCAAAAATCATATCGTCAATATCGGTCCCACGATTCTTCTCATACAACATAGTATCACCTCCCTCGTTTGATCTGTACTCAGTATACTCTATTTTATGTAAATTTACAACCCCTGTTTCTTACGATTCCGTGAAGAAATCAAGAACATTTTGTAAATTACCCGTAAAAATCAAGGTTCTATCCTTGTTTATCCCATTTATTCCCTTTTTCGGGGTAAAGGGGGGGCGGCCCGGGATACCCCGGCCACCCCTTTGTTTTTACCCTCTGGTACGGGCCCAGTAGGCCGCCATGCTCTCCTGCCCCTCCTGGGTGACCTCCCGGAGCAGCCAAGGCTGCCATTCCCCGGGGTCCCAGGCCAGGGCTGCCTCCTCGGTGGGGAACTCCACCTCGGCGTAGAAGTAGCCCTCGGGGGTGCCCGCGTCCACCTGGTTCCACTCCAGGGTGTACCCCTCCGGCAGACGGTAGCGCCGCTGCTCCTTTTGGATAAAGGGCTTGTCGATGAAGGCGGCCACTGCCCGGAACTGCGCCTCCTCCACGGGGAACTCCACCTCCATCCGGCTCAGGCCGCTCCCCCGCTTCAGGCAGAGCAGAAAGCGCTCCTCTCCGCCCGCCCGGCGCTCGCTGCGCACCCGGACGGCGGGGCGGGTGGTCACATACCCCTGCTCCATGTGCCAGACCTCGTCGGGCTCTCTCTCCGGCCAGCCACGGGCCAGCCAGCGGCGTTCGATCTCCATATCCGCTTCCTCCTGTCTCCCCCGCCCGGCGGGGGCCTTGGTAGTATCAGGATACCCCATTTTCCCCTCAAACGCAACGGCCCGCCCTTTGAAAAAACGGTCCCCCGTGGTATGATAGAGTTCCAAATGTGAAAGCGAGGGATTCCATGATTCTTTCTTTTTCCGGAACCGGCAACAGCCGCTACTGCGCCCAGATGCTCGCCCACCGGCTGGGGGACGCGTATGTGGACGCGGCCTACTACCTGCGCCAGGGGAGCCCGGCCCGCCTGCACTCCGAGTCCCCCTGGGTCTTCGTGGCCCCCACGTACAGCTGGCAGCTGCCCCGGGTCTTTCGGGACTTCCTCCGCAGCAGCTCCTTCTCCGGCTGCCGGGAGGCCTATTTCGTCATGACCTGCGGCGCGGAGATCGGGGACGCCCACCGGGCCAACCGGGCCCTGTGCGGGGAGCTGGGACTGGCCTGCCGGGGCACCCTGCCGGTGGTCATGCCGGACAACTACCTGGTCCTCTTCCCCGCGCCGGAGGAGGGGGAGAGCAAGCGCCTCCTCGCCGCCGTCCGGCCCACGCTGGAGCAGGCGGCCGCGCGCATCCAGGCCGGGGAGGACTTCCCGCCCCCCGCCGTGGGCCTGCCCGACCGCCTCAAGTCCGGCCCGGTCAACCGGCTCTTCTACCGCTTTTTCGTAAAAGCCAAGCCCTTCACGGTCTCCTCCGCCTGCATCTCCTGCGGCAAATGCGCCCAGGACTGCCCCCTGGGGAACATCCACCTGGAGGGCGGCCGCCCTGTCTGGGGGAAGAACTGCACCCACTGCATGGCCTGTCTCTGCGGCTGCCCCGCGGCGGCCATCGAGTACGGCAAGGCCACCCGGGGCAAGGCCCGCTACCAGTGTCCCCCCTACCAGCCCTGAGCCCCGCTCTGGAAAGGAGTATGTGATGGAATGTTCCCCCTACTATGAGAGCGACGTGCTGGCCTATTTTGACGGCCACGCCGAAGAGCGGGCCCTGTACGAGGCCTTCTTCCGCCGCCTGTGCGCCCAGTTCCCCGCCTGCTCGGTCAAGGTGCGGAAGAGCCAGATCAGCTTCTACAACCGCCATCTCTTCGCCGCCGCCTCCCTGCCGGTCCGGCGGAAGAAGGACTGGCCCAAGACCTGCATCCTGGTGACCTTCGGGCTCTCCCACCGGCTGGACTCCCCCCGCGTGGCCGTGGCGGTGGAGCCCTATCCCAACCGCTGGACCCACCATGTGGTGGTCTCCTCGCCCCAGCAGCTGGACGACACCCTCTTCGCCTGGATCGAGGAGGCCTATCAGTTCGCTGAGAACAAATAAAACAAAAGCCCCGCCCCTTCTCCTGTTCGGGAGAGAGGGCGGGGCTTACTTTTGCAGACTTCCGCCGGTGTAATTTCTGGAATTTGGGAAACAAAAGCCTCGCAGAGTTCCGCCGTCCGCAGACGGCGGAAGAGGATCAAATCGTGTTTTCCGGCGGCGTGTACGTCGGAAAACACTCTGCTCAGGCCGCAAGTGTGCGAGCGTCAGCGAGTGCGCGCGGCGGCCTGCATCCCCCTCGAAAAAATGCTCGCATTTTTGAGAATGTCCCTACATGAGGGGCGCCAGGATGCGCAGCACCGCGCGGAAGAGCCGCCGCACACCCGAGTGGGCCCGGCAGCGCTGGAGGGTGATCCGCTCGCTCTGCGCCTGGGTGCGGAGGAAGTCCTCCTTGATGTCCCGCAGGCAGGGCGCGCCGCACAGCCACACGCCGTCCTCGAAGTGGAGGAACATGCTGCGGTAGTCCATGTTGACCGTCCCCACCGTGCCGAACTGGTCGTCCACCACGAAGTTCTTCCCGTGCATGAAGCCGGGGGTGTACTCGAAGATCTGCACCCCCGCCTCCAGCAGGGACTCGTAGTGGGCCCGGGTCACCTCGAAGATGACCTTCTTGTCGGGGATGTGGGGGGTGATGATGCGCACGTCCACCCCCGCCTTGGCCGCGTTGCACAGGGCGGTGTTGACGCTGTTGCTGACGATGAGGTAGGGGGTGGTCAGGTAGATATACTTCTTGGCCTTGTTGATGAGGTTGAGGTAGACGGTCTCCCCCACCGGCTCCCCGTCCAGGGGGCTGTCGGTGTAGGGCTGGACGAAGTAGTCCCCGCAGTGGGCGCACTCGGGCGGCAGGGAGGCCGGGCGGAAATCCTCCATGCACTCCTCCCCCCGCATGTAGTCCCACATGGTGAGGAACATCACCGTCATGCTCCACACCGCCTCCCCCCGCAGGAGGATGGCGGTGTCCTTCCAGTGGCCGTACTTGACCGCCCGATTGATATACTCGTCGGCCAGGTTGATCCCGCCGGTAAAGCCCGTGTGGCCGTCGATGATGCACAGCTTCCGGTGATCCCGGTTGTTCAGGCGCAGGGAGAGGATGGGGATGAAGCGGTTGAACACGCAGCACCGGATGCCCTTGGCCTCCAGCTGGGCGGCGTAGTCCTTGGGCAGGGTGAAGAGGCTGCCGATGTCGTCGTAGATGACCCGCACATCCAGGCCCTCCCGCACCTTCTCCTCCAGCACCTCCAGAATGGAGTCCCAGAAGACCCCCTGCTCGATGATGAAGTACTCCACGAAGATATACCGCTTGGCCTTGCGCAGCTCCTCCAGCATCCGGGGGAAGGCGTCGTCCCCCAGGGGGAAGTAGGTGGCCTCGGTGTGGTTGTAGGCCGGGGCGTGGGCGTACTGCTCCAGATAGCGGGCCTGGTTCACCGCGTCGGCCCCAAAGCCGGAGAGCTCCTCGGCCTTGCAGTCCCGCTCCAGGGCGGCCACCATCTGCCGGTCCATGCCCTGCATCTTTCTCTGCTGCCGGGGGGAGAGCCGGTTGCCGCCCAGGAGGAGGTAGATCAGCCCTCCAAAGACCGGGAAGAGCAGAATGGGGATGAGCCAGGCGATCTTATAGCCCGGGTCGCTCTTGTTCCCCACGATCCACAGCACCGCCGCCACCGAGAGGGCGATGCAGAACCAGTAGAAATAGACAAAGTACGCGGAAAAGCGCCCCATCATGGCCAGCAGCAGGGCCAGCTGCACCACCAGCAGCAGCGCCGTCATGGTCAGCCGGTGGAAGAGGATGGAAGCCAGTTTCTTCATCATAGGAACGCCTCCCCGCCCGGCAGGGGCGTCAGCACCTCAGGCTTGCCCGACTGGACCACCACGTTCTCCTCCCCCAGCAGGCCCCGCAGCTCCTCCAGGAGCAGGGGGTGGATCTGGCAGGGGTAGGCCGGGGTCCACTGTCCCTCCGCGGCGAACTTGGCCCGCAAAGGCTCGCTCCCCGGGAACATGAGGAGCACCCGCAGGATGTGCCGCCAGCGGGGGTCCTCCCGGGCGGGCAGGCGGAGGTAGAGCTTGCGCACCTTCCCCGCCTCCGGCTCGGCCGGGGCGGAAGCGCCGCTCTCGGGCGCGCCCTGGAGGGGACGCAGGCTGTCGCACATGAGCTGGGGGGGCTTTTCATCCCGCACCGAGATGCGCCCCTCGGCCACCACCGGGGTGTTCTCCTTCAGGCAGGCGCTGCACTCCCCCAGCACCCGGGAGAAGATGAGCACCTCCAGCGCGCCGGTGTCGTCCTCCAGGGTGGCGTAGGCCATGAGGCTGTTGTTCCGGGTGGTCCGGGTCTTGGAGGCCGTCACCACGCCGGCGATGGTCACCTTCTGCCCGTCGGCATAGCGCTCCGGCCCGCCCTCCCGGGCGAAGTCGGCGGTGATGGAGCCGATGGGCACGGCCCGGCAGGCCCGGGCGGCCGCCCGGTACTCGTCCATGGGGTGGCCGGTCAGGTAGAGGCCGGTGGTCTCCTTCTCCATGGTCATGCGCTCCTGCCGGCTGAACTCCGGGATGTCCCGCAGGACCAGCTGGGGGGCGGTCTCCATGGCGTCCCCGCCGCCGCCGAAGAGGTCGAACTGTCCGGCCAGGTTTTTCCGCTTGTTCTGGGCGATGGTGTCCACCAGCTGCTCGTAGGCGTCCAGCAGCTGGGAGCGCCGCACCCCCATGGAGTCGAAGGCCCCGCAGCGGATCAGGTTCTCCAGCACCCGCTTGTTGAGGTCGTGGTCAAAGAGCCGCAGGCAGAAGTCGGGGAAGTCCCGGAAGGGCCCCTTCTCCCGCTCGGAGAGCACATCCCGCACGAAGCCCCAGCCCACCCCCTTCACGGCGGCCAGGCCGAAGCGCAGGTTCTCCCCGGACACGGTGAAGGAGGCCCCCGATTCGTTGATGTCGGGGGGCAGGAGGGAGATCCCGCAGTCCTTGCACTCGGCGATATACTCGGCCACCTTCTCGCTGGAGTCCAGCACCGAGGTGAGGAGGGCGGCCATATACTCCCGGGTGCGGTGGCGCTTGAACCAGGCGGTCTGGTAGGCCACCACCGCGTAGCTCACTGCGTGGGCCTTGTTGAAGGCGTAGTTGGCGAAATCGTAGATCTCGTCGTACACGTCCTGGCCCACCTGCTCCGGGATGCCCCGGGCGATGCAACCGTCGATCCCCCGGTCGGGGTCGCCGTAGATGAAGGCCTTGCGCTCCCGCTCGATCTGGTCCTTCTTCTTCTTGGAGATGGCCCGGCGCACCATGTCGGCCTGTCCCAGGGAGTAGCCCGCCATGTCCTGGAAGATGCGGATGACCTGCTCCTGGTAGACGATGCACCCGTAGGTCACCTCCAGGATGGGCCGGAGGGAGGGGTGCTTGTAGGTGATCTTCTCCGGGTTCTGCTTGCAGGCGATGAACCGGGGGATGGACTCCATGGGGCCGGGGCGGTAGAGGGCGATGATGGCGGTGATGTCCTCGATGTTCTGGGGCTTGAGGCTCACGCACACGCCGGTCATGCCGGCCGACTCCATCTGGAAGACGCCCGAGGTCTTGCCCTCGGAGAGCATCTGGAAGACGGCCGGGTCGTGGTCGGGCAGGTTTTCTAGGGAAAAGTCCGGCTCTTGGGCCTGGACCAGCTTCACCGCGTCGTCCAGCACCGTCAGGTTGCGCAGGCCCAGAAAGTCCATCTTGAGCAGGCCCAGCTCCTCCAGGGTGGTCATGGTGTACTGGGTGACCACCGATTCGTCGTTTTTCGCCAGGGGCACGTACTCGTGGACCGGGCGGCGGGTGATGACCACGCCTGCGGCGTGGGTGGAGGCGTGGCGGGGCATGCCCTCGATGGCCTTGGCCGTGTCGATGAGGCGGCGGATGGTCCCGTCCCCCTCGTAGGCCTCCCGCAGGGGCTTGGAGAGCCGGATGGACTCGTCCAGGGTGATGTGGAGGGCCCCCGGGCCGCTGGGCACCTGCTTGGCCACGGCGTCCACCTCGGCGTAGGGGATGTTGAGGGCCCGGCCCACGTCCCGGATGGCCCCCTTGGCGGCCATGGTGCCGAAGGTGACGATCTGGGCCACGTGGTCGGGGCCGTACTTGCGCTGGACGTACTCGATGACCTCCTGCCGCCGGCGGATGCAGAAGTCCACGTCGATATCGGGCATGGTGACCCGCTCCGGGTTGAGGAAGCGCTCGAAGTACAGATCATAGCGCATGGGATCGATCTCGGTGATGCGCAGGCAGTAGGCCACCATGGACCCGGCCGCCGAGCCGCGGCCCGGTCCCACGGGGATCTGGTGGCTCTTGGCGTAGTGGATGAAGTCGGAGACGATGAGGAAGTACTCCACAAAGCCCATCTGGCGGATGACCCCCATCTCGTACTCCAGCCGCTCCCGGTAGGCGGGGGGCGCGTCGGGGTAGCGTCGGGCAAAGCCCTCGTCACAGAGCTTTTGGAAATAGGCGTCCCCGTCGGTGTACCCCTCGGGGAGCTTGAACTCGGGCAGGTGGTACTTGCCGAACTCGAACTCCACCTGGCACCGCTCGGCGATGCGGGCTGTATTGGCCACGGCCTCGGGGTACTCGGGGAAGAGGGCGGCCATCTCCTCCTCCGACTTGATATAGAATTCCCGGGTCTCAAAGCGCATCCGGGAGGGGTCGTCCACCGTCTTGCCCATCTGGATGGCCATGAGGGTGTCCTGCATGGCCGAGTCCTCCCGGGTCAGATAGTGGGCGTCGTTGGTGAGCACCAGGGGGATGCCGGTCTCCCGGTGGAGGCGGAAGATGCCCTCGGCGGCCTCCCGCTGGGCGGGGATGCCGTGGTCCTGGATCTCCAGGTAGTAGTTCCCCTCCCCGAAGATCTCCTGCATCTCCAGGGCGTGGGCCTTGGCCCCCTCGTAGTTGCTCCCCAGGAGGAGCCGGGGCACCGCCCCCGCCAGACAGGCCGAGAGGGCGATGAGCCCCTCGGAGTGCTCCCGCAGCAGGTCCATGTCCACTCTGGGCTTGATATAAAAGCCCTCCAGAAAGGCCTGGGAGACCAGATAGCTCAGATTCCGGTAGCCCACCTCGTTTTGGCACAGGAGCACCAGGTGGCGGGCGGCCGAGTCCAGCTCGTGGACCTTGTCAAAGCGGGTGCGGGGGGCCACGTAGACCTCGCACCCGATGATGGGCTTGATCCCCGCCGCCTTGCAGGCCTTGTAGAAGTCGATCACGCCGTACATCACGCCGTGGTCGGTGATGGCCACCGCGCTCTGCCCCAGGTCCTTCACCCGCTGCACCAGCCCTCCGATGCGGCACGCGCCGTCCAGAAGGCTATACTCCGTATGGACATGTAAATGGACAAAGGACATGGGTCTCCTCCTTTTGATCTGATCTGTATGCGTGTGGGGACAAACGGGCGGTCCGGAGGCCCGTCTCTACGGTCTGTTGTCGGGGGCGGCCCCGACGCCCCTTTCTCTTACCGCTCCCGGCGGGAGGGCAAAGGTCTTTCCGGGTCCAGGATGGCTCCGCAGCGGGGGCAGCGCCGGAGCGGGGCGGAAACGCCGCCCCGGTATGCCCTTGCCCGGCTGCCGCAGTTGGGACAGCGCTCTCCCCCGCCCAGGGCCAGCATGCCGCCCGCCAGCAGGAGGACCATGCACCCCAGGACCAGGATTCCGCCGGGCAGCGCTCGGTGTTCCATCCAGAGCCCACCCGCGATCATCCCCGCCAGGCACACCCCTCCCCAGAGGGCCATGTGCCGCCGGAGCCATGCGCGAAACGGTTTCATCCCTTCTCCCCCGCTTTCTCGTTTCCGGTGCTCCCCCGGCTGGGGGGCTATATCCTTGCTTCCTCTACGGTCTGCGTGTGGGGGCAAACGGGCGGTCCAGAGGCCCGCCCCTACGGTCTCTTGTAGGGGGCGGCGTCCCCGACGCCCCTTTCTTATTTCGGCTTCACGATGCTGCCGCAGTTGGGGCAGCGGTACTGCTCCGTCTGTCCGGGCAGCTGGTCGGTGGGGGTGCGCAGGGTGGCCCGGCACAGGGGGCAGGTCTTCCGCCGCACGCCGCCCTGGATGCCGAAGGCCAGGCACAGCACGCCCGCCACATAGCAGACCAGGGCGACGGCCTGGGCCGGCAGGGCGGTCTGGCTCACCGCGCCCAGCAGCAGCAGGACGATCCCTCCTGCCAGCACCGCCATCTGGCGGCCGGATGGTGTTCTCTGCATGGGTGTTCCTCCTTCCGTTATGCCTTCCCCAGCTCCATCAGCTTGCGCAGCCGGTGGTTGAGGCAGGACTTGGTCACCGGCGGGTCCAGGGCCTCGGCCAGCTGGGAGAGGGTGAGCTCCGGATGGGCAAGGCGGACCTCCGCCGTGGCGCGCAGCTTGGGGGGGAGCTCGTCCAGCATCCCCCGCTCCTCCAGCCGGTGGATGGCCTCGATCTGCTCCTGGGCGGCCTCCACCGCCTTGTCCAGGTTGGCCGCGTCGCAGTTCACCCGGCGGTTGACGCCCCCCACCACCGCCTTCTCCGCCTTGGCGTTCATCACGGCCATGGCCGAGAGGGGCGCGCCGATGCCGGTGAGGAAGTCCTCGATGGTCTCGCTCTGTTTGAAATAGGTGATGTAGTGGGACTTGCGGGTGGTCTCCTTGGGGAAGAAGCCCGCCTCCCGCAGCAGGGCGCTCATCTCCCGGCTCACGTTGTAGTGGGAGGTGGCCAGCTCCAGGTGGTAGCGCTTGGTGGGGTCGGTCACCGATCCCCCCGCCAGAAAGGCCCCCCGGAAGAAGGCGGTGCGGCAGTGCTCCTCCTCCAACACGGCGAAATTGATGTGGTGGGCCAGGGTCTCCCCGGGGTCGTAGCCGAATACCTCGCAGATGGCGGAGAGCTTGTCCGCATCCTGAATGGCGAAGATGTACTTTCCCCGGTGCTCCGGCTCGGTCTGGCGGTCAAAGCGGAGCTTGAAGGCCTTCTTGAAGAGGGCCGGAAGCCGCCGGGCAAACTCCTCGGATTCGGTGACGATCCGGGCCCCGGCGGCGGAAAACTGATTGCAGAAGAGCAGCACCCCGTAGGCTTCCGCCTGGGCGCAGCAGCGGCGGGAGAGCTCATTCCGGCACAGCTCCCCCTTGGTCTCCGATGCGAAGGACATGGCCGCTCCCCCCTTAAAAGATCCGGGTGTGGGCCCGCTCTTCGTAGATCTCCATCACCGCCTGAGCCAGACGGGTCACCGAGTGGCGGGCGTAGTTGGAGGTCTCGGAGGAGACCGGACGGGTGACCAGCTCCACCCCCAGGGCCTCGATGGCCTCCTTGTCCACGGTGATGGGGATGGCGTCCTCCTCCCGGTAGCGCTCCAGAAGGCCGGGCCGCACCGGGGCGGAGTTGCACAGGCACAGGTCCACCAGCCCCGGGCCGGAGTGGTCCAGGAGGGCGGCCACGTGGTCGGAGGCCGTCATCCCCTCGGTCTCGCCGTCCTGGGTCATGATGTTGCAGATGTAGAGCTTGAGGGCCTTGGAGCGGCACACCGCCTCGGCGATCCCGTCCACCAGCAGGTTGGGGATCACGCTGGTGTAGAGGCTCCCCGGCCCCAGGAGGATGAGCTCGGCCTCCTCAATGGCCTCCACCGCCGCAGGCAGGGCGGCCGGACGCTCGGGCAGGAGCCGGACGCTGCGGATGCGGCAGTCCTGCTCCTTCTTGAATTGGAAGATCTTGGACTCCCCCACCACGGAGGTGCCGTTTTCGAAGGTGGCCTCCAGCTGCACGTTCTCGTTGGTCACCGGGAGGATGCGCCCCGAGATGGCCAGTACCTCGCTCATACGGGCCACCGCCTCGTCGAAGGAGGGGTAGATCCCGTTGAGGGCGGCCAGGATGAGGTTGCCGAAGGACTGCCCGGTCAGCCGCCCCGAGCCGCTGGGAAAGCGGTAGCTGAGCAGCTGCTCCATCACCGGCTCGGCGTTGGCCAGGGCCTCCATGCAGTGGCGGATGTCCCCCGGAGGCGGCATACCCAGGTCCTCCCGCAGCACCCCCGAGCCGCCGCCGTCGTCGGCCACGGTGACGATGGCCGTGAGATTGCGGGTATGTAGCTTCAGGCCGCGCAGCATGGTGGACAGTCCCGTCCCCCCGCCGATGGCCACGATCTTGGGGCCGCGGCCCACTTCACAGCAATTCCGTTCTGTCATGTACGATTCCTCCGCGCTGAATGGGTGGGGCCTGCCCCACGGCAAGCCTTATGCCCGGGTCATGTCCCGGTGGTTCTCGCTGGCGTCATAGCCCTTCTGGCGAATGAACTCGGCCAGGGCCCGGGTGACGGCCACCGAGCGGTGCTGTCCGCCGGTGCAGCCCACGGCGATGACCAGCACGGTCTTTCCCTCGGCCACGTACTGGGGCAGGAGGAAGTTCATCAGGTTCTCCAGATGGGTCATGAAGTCCCGGGTCTGTTGGTAGTGGAACACGAAGGAGCGCACCGGCTCGTCCAGTCCGGTCTGGGTGCGCAGCTCCGCGATGTAATAGGGGTTGGGCAGGAAGCGCACGTCAAAGACCAGGTCGGCCTCGATGGGGATGCCGTACTTGAAGCCGAAGGAGATGACGTTGATGCTCATGGCGTGGGGGACCTGCCCGTCTCCGAAGAGGCGCAGCACCTCCCCCCGCAGCTTGGCGGTGGAGAGGGCGGTGGTGTCGATGATGTACTCGGCCCGCTGCCGCACCGGCTGGAGGGCGTCCCGCTCCTCCTGGACGGCCTGGGCCAGGGACCGCCCGTCCCGGGAGAGGGGGTGGATGCGCCTGGTCTCCTTGTAGCGCTTGATGATGGCCTCGGGGGCGGCCTCCACGAAGAGGATCTTGTACACGCACCCCATCTCCTTCAGGGCGCTCAGGGCCTCAAAGAGGTCGTCAAAGGTGTGTCCGCCCCGGATGTCGGTCACCAGGGCCACCCGCTGATACTTGCCCTGTCCCGCCATGCACAGCTCGGCAAACTTGGGGATGAGCGGGGCGGGCATGTTGTCCACCACGTAAAATCCCATGTCCTCGATAAAGGACGCCGTCTTGCTCTTTCCCGCTCCGGACAGGCCGGAAATGATCACAAATTCCATCCCTCTTGCTCCTCTCTCCCGCGGGGACCGCTCAGATCCCCAGGGTACGAACCTCCATCTCCAGCGTCACGCCGGTCTCCCGGAAGACGGTCTCCCGGATGTGGGCGGTCAGATCCATCACGTCGGCGCAGGTGGCCCCGCCCCGGTTGATGACAAAGCCCGCGTGCTTCTCCGACACCTGGGCGCCCCCCACGCGCTTGCCCTTCAGGCCGCAGCGCTCGATGAGGGCGGCGGCAAAGTGCCCCTCGGGCCGCTTGAAGGTACTCCCCGCGCTGGGGTACTCCAGGGGCTGCTTCTCCCGGCGGCGGGCGGCCAGGTCCTCCATCTTGGCGCGGATGTCGCCCCGCTCCCCCCACTCCAGGCGGAAGACGCCGCCCAGGATCAGACGCGTGCCGTCGGAAAAGGCGCTGTGCCGGTAGGAGAAGCCCTGCTCCTCCCCCACCACGGCGCAGATGGTCCCCTCCGGCGTGAGGACCCGGGTCTCCTGGGCGACCTGACACATCTCGCCGCCGTAGGCCCCTGCGTTCATCATCAGGGCGCCTCCCACGGTGCCGGGGATACCGTGGGCAAACTCCAGCCCGGTGAGGCCGTGCTCCAGGGCAAAGTTGGCCAGCCGGGAGAGCAGCACCCCGCTTCCGGCCCGGATGACCTCCCCCTCCACCGAGAGATGGTCCATCCCGTCAAAGGTCTTGAGGATCAGGCCCTCATACCCGGTGTCCGACACCAGAAGGTTGGAGCCGTTGCCCATGAAAAAGGGCTCGATCCCATGGGCGCGGGCCGCCTGGACCACGCCCGCGGCCTCCTCCTCACTGCGGGGTAGCGCCATCAGCCGGGCGGGCCCCCCGATGCGAAACGAGGTGTGCCGCTCCATCGGCTCCCGCTCCCGCAGCTCCATGCCGGGAAACCTCTCTCTGAGTGCCTGAATCAATGCGGAATAAACGTCCATGGAAACCTCCAAACGATCGATCCTCTGACCGCCGCCGCCCGGGATTTCCCCGTTGGCCCGGCCAGTCTATAACTCTTATTATAACAGCTTTTTCCATAGATTAGAATAGGCCCGCCCCAAATCCCCCCATCACAGAGAAAGACCGCGGGAAGCCCCTGTCAGAAGGCTCCCCGCGGTGTTGGGTCCTGGAAGGAGGGCCGGCAGGCGGCAGGACCCGCTGCAAGCGGTCCGCCGGGCGGCCCTGAAAGCATCATACCGCGGCGCCAGGGCCGTTCGATATGGAAAAAAAGTCGGAGCAAGCACTTGCACGCTTGCCCCGACATGGAGCAGGTGACGGGAATCGAACCCGCGTGTTCAGCTTGGGAAGCTGACATTCTACCATTGAACTACACCTGCATCTTGGTTACTGACTCGGATATTATAGCACGCCCCATCCGGTTTGGCAAGTGATTTTTTTCCAGATGGTCCCGGCTTTTTGGCCCGCTCCCCTTTCCTGCGCAAAATCCATCGAATCGGGTCCCACAATAAAAAATATCCCCCCGGCCTTCCGGTATGTTCCTTCTCTGCCCGGAAATACTGAGGAACAGACCGTTTCTGCACAGGAGGGACCGCGCAATGATAGGAAAAGTGGAAATCTGCGGCGTCAATACGTCCAAGCTCAAGGTCCTCAAAAATGAGGAGACCATGGCGCTGCTGAAACAGGCCAAGGCCGGAGACGCGGAAGCCCGGGAGGCCCTGATCTCCGGCAATCTCCGGCTGGTCCTCTCGGTCATTCAGAAATTTTCCGGCCGCGGCGAAAACGTGGACGATCTCTTTCAGGTGGGGTGCATCGGCCTCATCAAGGCCATCGACAACTTCAATACCGACCTGGACGTGCGCTTCTCCACCTACGGCGTGCCCATGATCGTGGGGGAGATCCGCCGCTATCTCCGGGACAACAGCGCCGTGCGGGTCTCCCGCTCCATGCGGGACACCGCCTACAAGGTCTTGCAGGTCAAGGAGGCCTTCCTCTCCCAGCACCAGCGGGAGCCCTCCATCGAGGAGATCGCCAAGGCCCTGGACGTGCGCCGGGAGGAGATCATCTTCGCCCTGGACGCCATCGTGGACCCGGTCTCCCTCTACGAGCCGGTCTACTCCGACGGCGGGGACGCCATCTGCGTCATGGACCAGGTGCGGGACTCCAAAAACACCGACGAGAACTGGCTGGAGCACATCGCCCTCAAGGAGGCCATGGCCCAGCTCTCCGACCGGGAGCGGCACATCCTCAACCTGCGCTTTTTCGAGGGGCGGACCCAGATGGAGGTCTCCACCGAGGTGGGCATCTCCCAGGCCCAGGTCTCCCGCCTGGAGAAAAACGCCATCAAGCAGCTGCGCAAAAATATGTAAGCGCTTCTCCAAATCCGCGCATTTTGGATCGGAGGCTCAGGCCGCCGCATGCGCTCGCTGACACTAAGGGCGCTCCGGTATGATCACCGGAGCGCCCCCATTCTCTTTCTATTACATTCTTCTTCCCCGCACTAGCAGCATCATGGGGCGGCGCAGCTCGTCCGCCATGCCCGGCACGTCCATCAGGGCGGGATCGGGCCGGGGCTCCACCACCCGCTCCAGCGTAAAGCCGGTCTCCAGCAGCGTGTTGAGCCAGTCGGTCAGGGTGTGGTGGTATTTCACCACCTCACAGCCCAGGAAATGGGCGGTGCGCTTCCCCTCGGTAAAGTACCGGTCCACCGGCCAGTGGAGCGGCCGGCCGTTCCCATCGCAGTACCAGTCCTGGCTTCCCTCTGCGGTAAAGATCGGGTGCTCGCAGGAGAACACGAACACTCCGCCCGGTACCAGCAGGTCGTGGACCTTCTGAAAGACCGGCCGCAGGTCGTCCACGTAGTGCAGGGCCAGCGAGCTGAGGGCCACATCAAAGGAGCCCGCCTCCCCCTCCAGGTCCTCCATGGCCGCCCGGCGGTAGGTGATGCGGGGGTCCTGGGTCATTTCCCTGGCCCGCTCCAGCATTTTCTCCGAGAGGTCGGTCCCCAGCACCGACCGGGCCCCCTGCTCCGCGGCATAGCGGCAGTGCCACCCGAACCCGCAGCCCAGGTCCAGCACCCGCTTGTCCGTGAAATCGGGCATGAGCTTTTTCAGCTCGTGCCACTCGCCGGCCGCCCGCAGCCCCTCCACGGAGCGGGGAAAGCGGCTGTATGCTTCAAAAAATGTCTCGTTGTCGTAGTGGTTTTCTTTCATGGTTTCACCTTATTCTATGCGGTCCATCCGGTGCGCTTACCCCCGGTAGGGCCGGTATCCGTTCCCCCGGCCCCGTCCTTTCCCGTAGGCCCGGCGTTTTCTCCGGCCCCCGCTGGAGACCACCAGCAGCACCAGGATCACCAGGCCCAGCACCACGCCGTACACGGTCAGACCCACCTGGTTGGGGGAGCGGAGCAGGTCCACCGGGTTCCAGGAGGGGATCACCTGCTTGCGCCCCTCGGGGGCGGCATAGCGCTCGTCCACCGTCCCCATGGACCGGAGGTAGGAGGCCAGAGCGTACCACTCCTTCACCTCCGCGCCGCTGGCGTTGTGGATGATGCGCGCCTCCAGGTCCTCCACCGGCGCGCCGTTCTCGTCCCGGGGGGTGATGCCCAGGATGCCGAAGGACTGGCCGTTGACCGTCCCCAGCATCTGCCCGCAGTAGAGCCCCGTCACCACCCGGTAGAGCCGGTCATCCTCGATGGGTACCCGGGTCCCGTCCTCCAGCACCTGCCAGCAGTCGGTGACCTTGTTGAAGATCAGCCGGTGGGGGTTGAGGCTCCAGCCCATCCCCGCGCCGTAGAGCTGGGCCTCCGGCATCAGGGGCGTGACCGAGGCGTCCACCTCGAAGGCGTCCTTCAGCTCATGCCCGTACAGGTAGGCCGAGATGAGGGGATAGCCCGGCGTCCCGTCCGCCCCGATCCCCAGGGAGGACACCTGGAAGGCGTCCGCCGTGGTGATGGGCCCCGGGGTGAAGGAGCTGCGGATCACGCCCTCGGCCACCACGGCGAAGTCCACCGGTACATAGTCCGCCCCCTCGGCCTTCTTCACCGCATAGAGATAGGAGTCGGCAATCAGGTTGCCCAGAGGTTCCTCCTGCTGCGCCTCTCCAAAGGTCTGGATGGCGGGAAAGGACCAGGGATTTTGGGCCAGCACCTGGTCGTACCCCAGGCCGTAGTCCCGCAGATATCCCTCTTCCACCTTTCGCTGAAAGACCTCGGCCATGGCCACCATCTCCGGGTCCTCGGGCACGGTCTCGTCCACCGGGAGGAGGGTGTAGTCCACCAGCTCCAGCCCGCCGTTCTCGTTCCGCTCCACCGTCAGCCGGCCCAGGTTGGCCGTGTCCGCCCCGCAGGAGACGATGAGGGTGTCCCCCACCCGGATGGGCTCCTCCAGGGTGGTGTGGGTGTGGCCCGAGAGGATCACGTCGATCCCGTCCACCTTCCGGGCCAGCTCGTAGTCCTCCCCCTTGCCGTTGTCCGTGCCGCTGTGGGAGAGGCAGACGATGAAGTCGGCCTCCTCCCTGGCCTGGATCTCCTGCACCACCCGCTGGGCGGCCTGGGCCGCCGGCTCAAACTCCATGCCGGACATGGGCGCGTTGGAGTCGGCCTCCTCCCCCATCACGCCGAACACCGCGATGCGCAGGGGGTCCCCGTCGGCGGAGCGGCCCCGCTCGATGACGGTATAGTCGGTGACGCCGTAGTTCTCCCAGGCCGCCCAGCTCTCGGTGTCGCTCTCCGGGGGGCGGTAGTTGGCCTCCACGATGGCGGGGAGGGTCTCCCCGCTCTCCACCGCCGCGTTCAGCATGGCCGCAAGCCCTCCGGCGCGGTAGTCGAACTCGTGGTTTCCAAAGGTGGTGGCGTCATACCGCATTTCCCCCAGGGCCCGCAGCTCGGGGGCGTCGGTGGAGTAGATGGTCTGGAGCAGGGACCCCATGGAAAAGTCCCCCGCGTCCAGGGTCACCAGGGCCTGGCCCTCCCCGCTGGGAAAGGCCTCCCGCTCCTGCCGGAGCAGGGTGGCCAGGCGGGTGTATCCCCCATATGCTCCCCCCTCCGACTCGGTGGGGTACCAGTGGTCGTGGGTGTCGTGGGTAAACAGGATGCGCAGGGTATCGCGCTCCCCCTGGGCCTGGGCGGGGGCAGCGCTCCCTGCCAGCACCGCGCCCAGCAGCACCAGGACCGGAATGCACCGGACTCCTCTCATTTCCAGTATCCTCCCTTTTTTCTGTCTTTCCTGGTCTCATTATGCCATAACCTGCACAAAAAGGGAAGGGCCCCGGCCCGCACTCTTTGGGAAGTCTCTTTTCGCATTTTCCCGTTGACAAGCGCCTTGAATCCTGCTATACTAATCAGGCACAATAAAGCAGAACGGTCCCCGTCCTCACCTCCAGCACAGAGCGAAGAGGTTGATAGCGTTGCAGAACACGCCGGAATTCCGGCGGTGTTTTTCGTGCGATTGCGGGTACCGGGCTGGTAGCCGCTTTTTTGTTTTGCTTATTGAGAATGGGAGGTGCTGTCGTATCAGCAACAAGGGTCATCAAATCAACGAAGAAATCCGCGACAAGGAAGTCCGTCTGGTCTCTGCCACCGGCGAGCAGCTTGGTATCATGTCTGCCCGGGAGGCGCTGGAGAAGGCCATGGAGGCCGATCTGGACCTGGTGAAGATTTCCCCCACCGCCGTCCCCCCCGTCTGCAAGCTCATGGACTACGGTAAGTTCAAGTTCGAGCAGACCAAGCGGGAGAAGGAAGCCAAGAAGAATCAGCGCGTCGTGGAGATCAAGGAAGTCCGCATGTCTCCCAGCATTGACGTGAATGACTTCAACGTCAAGCTGCGCAACGCTCAGAAGTTCCTGGGCGAGGGCAACCGCGTCAAGGTCACCGTCCGCTTCCGCGGCCGTGAGATGGCGCATACGGACATCGGCAAGAATCTGCTGGTGAAATTCGCGGAGGAGTGCGGCGAGGTCGCCACGTTGGATAAGGAGCCCAAGCTGGACGGACGGCACATGTCCATCTTCCTCTCCCCCAAGACCGCGAAGGAGACCAAGAAGTAAGAGGGCTTCCTTCTTACCTGTATCCTGGATATTGTTAAAGTAAAGGAGATCACTACCATGCCTAAGCTGAAAACCCACAGCGGCGCGAAGAAGAGATTCAACCTCACCAAGACCGGCAAGGTCAAGCGCGCCCACGCCAACAAGCGTCACCTGCTCAACGGTCACGGCAAGACCACCAAGCTGAAGAGAGGCCTCCGTGCCGGCGCTTACGCGGACAAGACCAACGAGCCCGCCATCAAGCGTCTGATCCCTTATAAATAAGAACTTTTTACTCATTGATATAGGAGGCTAATCTACAATGGCTAGAGTTAAAGGCGCGATGATGACGCGCAAGAGAAGAAATAAGACCCTGAAGCTGGCGAAGGGCTACTTTGGCGCGAAGTCCAAGCACTTCAAGATGGCCAAGGAGCAGGTCATGAAGTCCCTGGTGTACGCTTACACCGGCCGCCGTCTGAAGAAGCGCGACTTCCGTCAGCTCTGGATCGCCCGCATCTCCGCCGGCTGCAAGCAGAACGGCATGAACTACTCCACCTTCATGAACGGCCTGAAGAAGGCCGGTGTGGAGATCAACCGCAAGATGCTCTCCGAGCTGGCCATCCACGACAAGGCTGCTTTCACCCAGCTGACCGAGCTGGCCAAGAGCAAGCTGGCCTAAGATTCGATCGAAAAACCGGAACTCCGTCTGGAGTTCCGGTTTTTTGTTTGTCTGTCTCCCGATTACCTGCGCCGGTCCATGTGCTCCTGCCACCGCTGGCGGAAGAGCTCCAGATGGCACCGCTCATCGGCCAGAATCCGCCGCAGATTGGCCCGCACGTTCTCGTCCCCGATCCAGCGGGCCTGGTTCTCGTAGATCCGGATGGAGGCCTCCTCCGCCCGGACGGCGGCCTGCAATAAGGGACCCATCATCCGGTTATACTGATTGTACTCGGGCGACCACCAGACCCGCCGGCCCCGCTGTACGCTCCACAGGCGGGGCTCGCCCCCCAGCTGCACCGCCAGCGCCCCGAAGATCTCCAGGTGGTGGAGCTCCACCATGGCCACCTCGTGGAAGGTCTGGGCCAGCGCCTCCTCCCCGGCGCACACCAGCTGGTCATACAGATACAGGGACGCCGCGGACATCTCGGACGTCCCGCCCCCCATGTTGCTCAGCATGGCCCGGGCATAGCGGAGGTTTCTGCCCTCCACCCGGATCTCCGGATAGGGCTCCGGCGCGCGGAAGGCCGCGGCCACGCAGATCATTTCCATCGGTACCCCTCCCTTCCTTAAATCTAATTTTAAATATTATATCTCACTCTCCTGTTGACTATTTCTTGCGATGCGTGTTATACTAACCATAGCAGAGGCGGTGTACGCCTTTCAATCTATGCGTGATCGGGTGACTTTTATGAACCATGAACATATCCTGCCTGGCGATTCCTCCAAGCTCTACTACCACCCCGCTCCCCGCCGGAAGCGGATCTCTGAACAGGGCCGGGACCCCTACGACGGCCTGCGCCCCTGGTCGGCCATCACCCACGGTGCGGGCGCCCTGCTGGGCGTGGTGGGCACCGTGGCTCTCCTCCTGCGCGCCTGGGCCCTGGGTCTGGACGCCTGGCATGTGGTGTCCTTTCTGATCTACGGGCTGTCCATGATTGGGCTCTATACGGCCAGTACCCTCTACCACTGCGTCAACACCAGCGTCAAGGGCCGCATCGCCCTGCGCAAATACGACCACACCTCCATCTATCTCCTCATCGCCGGGTCCTATACCCCCATCTGTCTGGTCCCCCTGCGGACCTACGGTCTCTGGGGCTGGGTCCTCTTCGGGGTGATCTGGGCGCTGGCCCTGGCGGGCTTCGCGCTGGCGGTGGCCTGGATCGACGCCCCCCGCTGGGTGACCTCCGGGCTGTGCCTCTTCATGGGGTGGATGGCGCTGGTGGCCCTGGTCCCCCTCACCCAGGTGCTCCCCGCCGCCGGATTTTTCTGGCTCCTGGCGGGCGGTGTGCTCTACTCAGTGGGCGGCGTGCTCTACGCGGTCAAGTGGCCCGGCCGGAACAACCCCCGCTTCGGCTGTCACGAGATCTTCCACGTGTTCATCCTGCTGGGCAGCGTCTGCCACTTTATCCTCATGTACCAGGTGGTCGCTTTCCTCTAAGTTGATCCTGCACCAAGGCCGCAGTCCGATGGACTGCGGCCTTTTCCTTCCGGTTGACAGACCGGACCGGGAGGCACTATACTGAATACAAACTCATCCAAGGAGGTCCTCCCTATGGCACATATCGCATGGATCGGCGCCGGTGTGATGGGACGCCCCATGGCCGGCCATCTGGCCGCCCACGGACACAGCGTTTCCGTCTATACCCGCCGTTTTGAAACCCTCTCTGAAGTGGCGGCCCAGTATCATCTGACCCCCTGCTCCACCATCGCCCAGGCGGTCCAGGATGCCGACGCCATCTTTGTCATGGTCGGCTATCCCCGCGACGTGGAGGAGGTTTTTACCGGCGCGGAGGGCATCTTTGCCCACGCCAAGCCCGGCGCGCTGGCCATCGACATGACCACCTCCTCCCCCGCGCTGGCCCAGCGGCTCCACGCCCTGGGAAAGGAGCGGGGCATCCGCGTGCTGGACGCCCCGGTCTCGGGCGGAGACAGCGGCGCCCGCAACGCCTCCCTCTCCATCATGGTGGGGGGCGACGAGGCCGACTTTGAGGCGGCCGCCCCCTTCTTCGCCTGCATGGGCAAGAGCATCCACTACATGGGCCCCGCCGGGGCCGGACAGCACACCAAGGCCGCCAACCAGATCGCCGTGGCAGGGGCCACCGCCGCCTATACCGAGGCGCTGGTCTACGCCCAGCAGGTGGGGCTGGATCCCCAGGCCATGCTCCAGGCCATCGGCGGCGGAGCGGCGGGCTCCTGGCAGATCGCCAATATGGCCCCCCGGGTGCTCAAGGGCGATTTCGCCCCCGGCTTTTTCATCAAGCACTTCATCAAGGACATGCGCATCGTCCAGGAGGAGTGCCGCAGCCGCGGCGTGGACCTGGAGATGCTCAACACCGTCTGCGCCCTCTATGAGAAGATGGCGGAGGACGGCTTGGAGAACGAGGGGACCCAGGCTCTGATCCAATATTACCAGTCCCGCTGAACACTTCTCAAACATGCAGTCTTTTCTTGCGGAGACGCAGTTTGCCCCGGCCCGGATCAGGAAACCGGGCCGGGGCTTTTTTCGGGCGTTTCTGGGTGCTTTTTCTGTTTTTGTGTCTCTTTGCCATTGACAAATGCCATTTCCTCCGCCTACAATGGGAAAATACTTGCTCAAACGCGATATTCCAGCCAGAAAGGATCGGATGTGCCCCGTGACCCGTGATCGTATGCTCCGCTTCTGGCGGGGACCGTGGAGACGCAATCCATGGCTCCGCCTTCCCGTCATCGGCTTTGCCCCGCTGCTCCTCCTCTACCTGTGCCAGCTCATCACCTTACAGGGCGCACCAGAGGCCGCGGCCTGGATGGACAGCCATGTGCAGGCCGTCTTTTTTACATACTGCTTTCTCTTTTTGCTCCAGCAGCTGCTCCTGCTTCTGACCCGGCGCTTCTTCGCGGCGGCGGCCATGCTCACGCTGCCCCTGCTCCTCTTCTCCATCGCCAACCACTTGAAGGAGGTCCTCAACGGCGCCCCCATCCTGGCCAGCGACCTGGCCATGACCGGGCAGGCCGGGCAGATCGCCGGATTTCTCCGTCCCGGGATGGAGCTGGGTACGGCCACCTGGCAGGGGATCGGGCTTGCCCTCCTCCTGCTGGTGCTGGCCTTTCTCTTCTCCAAGGGGGAGCCCTCCCCCCGCTGGAACCGGCTCCCCCACCGCCTGGGCTGCCTGGCCCTGACCCTCTCCCTGCTGGGCAATCTCCTGTGGATGCCCCCTTCCCGCGCCCTCCTCTCCGGCCCCGAGGGGGAGAGCCAGGGGGAGCGCAACCAGCGCCTGGGCCTGCTCTCCGGCATGTACAGCGCCCTGTGCGAGAGCGCCATGGAGGCCCCCGACGCCTACACCGAGAACAACCTCAACCGCATCCTCCTCCAGCTGGAGGCTGCCCAGGAGCCCGCCGACCCCCAGGCCCAGCAGCCCAACATCATCCTCATCCTGTCGGAGAGCTTCTTCGACATCACCGCCCTCCCCGGCATCACCTTTGCGGAGGACCCCATCCCCAACTTCCACGCCCTCCAGCAGGAGGCTGCCGGGGGGACCTTCCTCTCCTCCGCCTATGCGGGGGGCACCGGGAATGTGGAGATGGAGCTCTTCACCGGCGTCCCCTCCGCCTTCCCCGGCGCGTCGGAGAGCCTCACTACCCTCAGCGACCGCACCGCCTACGCCCGTCTCCCCTCTCTGGTCAAGGCCCTGGAAGGGCAGGGCTATGAGACCGCCATGGTGCACTCCTACAACGACAGCCTCTACAACCGCGCCTCCAACCTGCCCGCCATCGGCTTCGACCAGCTGGTGTACGATGAGGACTTCACCGTGGAGCCCCGGTATGCGGGCGGCTACCTCTCAGACGACACCCTGGCCGACCAGCTCCTTACCCTCTTCGGGGAGAAGGGGGACGCCCCCCTCTTCCTCTACGGTCTGACCATGGAGAACCACCAGCCCTATTACGACGGGAAATTTTCCTCCCCCTCCGGGATAGACTATACCTGTCCCAGTCTGACCGGCGCCGACCTGGGGGCCCTGGACTCCCTGATCCACGGTCTCCACGACGCCGACGCCATGCTGGGCAAGCTGGTGGACGCCCTGGAGGACTGCGGAGAGCCCGTCCTCCTGGTCTTCCTGGGGGACCACCTGCCCGGGCTCTCTCTGGGCACTTCGGACTCCATCTACTCCAAGCTGGGCTACTCCTCCTCCCCCAACACCGAGGACTGGGACACCCAGGAGCTCTTCCGGATGCACCAGACCTCCTATGTGGTGTGGAACAACTACGGCGCGGAGCTGGAGGCCCCCGACCTGGTGAGCGTCTCGGGTATGGGAACCCAGATCCTGGACTGGGCGGGGCTCTGGAAGCCCCTCTGGTTCACCTGGGTGGACCAGGCCGGTGAGGACATGCTGCTCTACCGGGAGCGGCTCTTCGTGGACGGCGCGGGGACAGCCTACGCCGCTCCGCCCGAGGAGAGCGCGGAGACCGTCTCCATCTACCGCTCCCTGGTCTACGACATCCTCTACGGGGAACACTATATCGCGGAGGAGCTCACCTGCTACACCCCTGAGCGGGAATAAATTCCATCCCCCGGCCCTTGCCAAAGGGAGCGCGCTGCGCTTCTCAAAAATGCAAGCATTTTTTCGAGGGGGATGCAGTCCGCCGCGCGCACTCGCTGACGCTCGCACACTTGCAGCCTGAGCAGAGTGTTTTCCGACGTACATGCCGCCGGAAAACACGATTTGATCCTCTTCCGCCGTCTGCGGACGGCGGAACTCTGCGAGGCTTTTTCATCAAATCTCACAGAAATACCATTTATTGACCGTCTGCGGGACCACAGCCCGCTATGATAGGGGAGAAGCGCAAGCAACCCAACCGAACAGGAGGCTCGTTTTCCGGTGCGCATTGTGAAATCTGTTTTTCGTATCCTGCTGCGGCTCATTCTCATTGCGGCCGCTCTGGCCGCCCTGGCCGCGCTCACCCTGGCCTTTCTCCGCTGGCGGGGCTACATCCTCCTGCCGGACGAGGTCCATCCCCCCGAGTGGCAGGTCTTCGGCGTGGATGTGTCCACCTACCAAGGGGAGGTGGACTGGACCTCCCTGGCCGGGCAGGGGGTGGACTTCGCCTTCATCAAGGCCACCGAGGGCAGCGGCCTGAAGGACGTGCGCTTTGCGGAGAACTGGAGCGGCTCCCAGGCCGCCGGCATCCGCCCCGGGGCCTACCATTTCTTCAGCTACGACAGCCCCGGCGAGACCCAGGCCCAGAATTTCATCGAGACCGTGCCGGTGACGCCGGGCTCCCTCCCCCCGGTGGTGGACATCGAGTTTTACGGCTCCTATCTGGATGAGCCGGCCGACGCCGCTTCCACCAAGGCCATTCTGGACCCCCTCCTGGAGGCGCTGGAGGAGCACTACGGCGTCAAGCCCATCCTCTACGCCACCTACCGCTCCTACCAGCTCTACCTCTCCGGGCGGGAGTATCAGGACTACCCCCTCTGGATCAGCAGTCCCCTGGTGGCCCCCCTGCTCCACGACTGGGACTTCTGGCAGTACAGCCACGCCGCCCGGCTGGAGGGCTATCAGGGCCGGGAGCAGCGCATTGACCTGAACGTCTTCCGTGGCAGCCGGAAGGTCTTCGATGCCTTTGGTATCCCTGCCGCATAATATCCCACACGCAGAAAACGGCCCTCCGGCAACAAGCCGGAGGGCCGTTCTTATTGGCCGCTCTTATTTGAACTGGATCTGCACGGAACCCTCGTCTACGTAGACGCTGCCTTCCCATCCCGACTCCTGCGCGTCTCCGTACACGGCCACCCCTTCCTGGGGATTGAGGGTGTACTCATAGACATGGGCCTGGTCGCCCTCTCCCGGGAGGAGCACCGTGGTCTCCGTCTGGGCCTCTGTCACCACGTCCACCGACCGGTGCGCGCCCCAGTCCATCCAGCGGGAGATCTGCCGGGCCCCGGAGTAGATGGAGGCCGCCAGCAGGACGCACAGCACCGCGCCCACCGTCCACCGGGTCCGCCGGTCCGGCCGGCGCCGCTGGTCCGACACGCCGCACAGCCGCGCCGCCAGCTCCTCCGGCGTGCCCCACTGCTCCATCAGGCGCGCCTCTCCCTCCGCCCCCGCTTCCGCCAGGGTGCGCTCGTAATAGGTCACCAGGCGCTCGGCCTCCGCCCGATCCACCCGGAGGATCAGGGCATTCCACAGCCCCTGCAAATAGGCTTCCTTCGTCATATTTCGTTTCCTCCCGCTGTCCTGTGGTTGTTCGGTGCTATCATATAATATCCCCGGCCCACAGACAAGGCTCCCTTCTTTAAAATCGGATTAAAAATGTCCCTGGACCCAAACGCCTGTCCGGATTTGCCGCCTTGTCGACCAGCCCCTCTCCCACCCGGTTATCTTTGTCTATCCTGCACAATTCCAAATTCATTTCCAACACCGGAACATCCTGTATTCCCGCTTTTAGGGGTTGTAAAATGAAAAATTTTGTACTATTATGTAAGTTACGTGTATTTCATATTTTCCGAGCGGGGCCGGTCCGGCCCTGGGAACATGAAGGAGATTTCGGCTATGAGCCTGCGCATCGGCATTGATATCGGCTCCACCACCGTCAAGGTCGTGGTGCTGGATGAATCCAACAAACTGCTCTTCCGTTCTTATGAGCGGCACTACTCCAAGACCCGCGAGCGGGCCTGCGAGACCCTCCACTCCATCGAGGATCGATTCCGGGGCCAGCAGGTCAAGCTGGTCATCACCGGCTCGGCCGGCCTGGGCGTGGCCAAGGCCAGCAACATCGATTTCGTGCAGGAGGTCTACGCCACCGCCGCCGCCGTCCGGGAGTACTACCCCGCCACCGACGCCGTCATCGAGCTGGGCGGCGAGGACGCCAAGATCATCTTCTTCGGCGGCGCCCTGGAGGAGCGCATGAACGGCTCCTGTGCCGGTGGAACGGGTGCCTTCATCGACCAGATGGCCACCCTGATGAACGTCACCGCAGACGAGCTGGACCGGCTCTCCCTCCAGCATGAGAAGATCTACCCCATCGCCTCCCGCTGCGGCGTGTTTGCCAAGACCGACATCCAGCCCATCCTCAACCAGGGCGGGCGGAAGGAGGACGTGGCCGCCTCCATCTTCCAGGCCGTCGTGGACCAGACCGTGGCCGGCCTGACCCAGGGCCGGGAGCTCAAGGGGACCATCGTCTTCCTGGGCGGCCCCCTGCACTTCCTCATGGGCCTGCGGGAGCGCTTTGTGGAGACCCTCCACCTGGACGGGGAGCACGCCATCTTCCCCGAGGACGGCGACTGCTTCGCCGCCATCGGCGCGGCCCTCTGTGCCGACGAGTACCGGGAGCGCCCCTTTGAGGAGGTCCTCAAGCTGCTGGAGGAGAGCGTGGACGCCAAGACCACCGTGGACACCATGCCCCCCCTCTTCACCAGTGAGGCCGACTACGCCGCCTTCCTGGAGCGCCACAACGCCAACCACCCGCCCAAGGCCGACCTGGAGACCTACGCCGGACCCGCGTGGCTGGGCATCGACGCCGGCTCCACCACCACCAAGATGACCCTCATCACGGCGGACGGCGGACTGCTCTACACCTACTACCACTCCAACCAGGGCAACCCCGTGGCCATCGTGCTGGAGCAGCTGCGCAAGCTCTACGAGCTGTGCGGGGACCGCATCCAGATCAAGGGCGCGGCGGTCACCGGCTACGGCGAGGCCCTCATCCAGAACGCCTTCCGCTGCGACCTGGGCCTGGTGGAGACGGTGGCCCACTACAAGGCCGCCGCCCACTTCAACCCCGACGTGGACTTCATCATCGACATCGGCGGCCAGGACATGAAGTGCTTCAAGATCCGCAACGGCGCGGTGGACTCCATCATGCTCAACGAGGCCTGCTCCTCCGGCTGCGGCTCCTTTATCGAGACCTTCGCCAAGGCCCTGGGGTATGACATCGCCTCCTTCTCCAAGCTGGGGCTCTTCTCCCCCCGGCCGGTGAACCTGGGCTCCCGGTGCACCGTGTTCATGAACTCCTCCGTGAAACAGGCACAGAAGGACGGCGCCAGCGTGGAGGACATCAGCGCGGGACTGTCCATCTCCATCGTGAAGAACGCGGTCTACAAGGTCATCCGGGCCGCCTCGGCCGACGACCTGGGCCGCCACATCGTGGTGCAGGGCGGTACCTTCCTGAACGACGCCGTGCTCCGGGCCTTTGAGCAGGAGCTGGGCCGGGACGTGACCCGTCCCACCATCGCGGGCCTCATGGGGGCCTTCGGCGCGGCCCTGGCCGCCCGGGACCTCCATCTGGAGCGCTCCACCCTCTTGACCCGGGAGGATCTGGAGTCCTTTACCCACACCGCCAAGCCCGTCACCTGCGGCCTGTGCACCAACCACTGCTCCCTCACCGTCAACCAGTTTGACGGCGGACGCAAGTTCATCTCGGGCAACCGCTGCTCCCGCCCCCTGGGCAAGGAGAAGACCCAGCTGCCCGACCTGATGAATTTCAAGTACAAGAAGCTCCGCTCCCTCCAGGGCATGGGCGAGGGGGACGGCTCCCGGGGCCGCATCGGCATCCCCTTCGGCCTGAATATGTACGAGAACCTCCCCTTCTGGTTCACCTTCTTCACCAAGCTGAACTTTGAGGTGGTCCTCTCCCCCGAGTCCTCCCGCAAGCTCTACCTGAAGGGCCAGCGCACCATCCCCTCGGACACGGTGTGCTACCCCGCCAAGCTCCTCCACGGCCATGTGGAGGCCCTGGTGGAGGAGGGGGTGGACGCCATCTGGTACCCCTGCATGTCCTACAACAACGACGAGGGCATCGGCGACAACCACTACAACTGCCCCGTGGTGGCCTACTACCCGGAGCTGCTGGCCGCCAACGTGCCCTCTCTGAAGAAGACCCGCTTCCTGGACCCCTATGTGGGCCTGTGGCGGCACAAGGACTTCATCAAGCGGATCTCCGCCCTCATGGAGCGGGAGTTCCAGATCCCCAAGCGGGAGACCCGCATGGCCGCCCAGGCGGCCTACACCGCCTACGAGAACTACCTGGACGTGGTGCGGGAGACCGGCAAGGAGTACATCGAGTACGCCCGGGCCCACGACATGCCCATCCTGGTCATGTGCGGCCGCCCCTACCACATCGACCCGGAGATCAACCACGGCATCAACGACCTCATCACCTCCTTCGGCTTCGTCCTGGTCACCGAGGACGCTCTGAGCTATCTGGAGGGCTACGCCCCCCGGAAGGTGCTCAACCAGTGGACCTTCCAGAGCCGGATGTACAACGCCGCCCGCTATGTGTGCACCCAGGACGACATGCAGGCCATCCAGCTGGTCTCCTTCGGCTGCGGCACCGACGCCATCACCACCGACGAGCTGCGGGACATCCTGGAGGAGGGCGGCAAGCTCTACACCCAGCTCAAGATCGACGACATCAGCAACCTGGGCGCTGTGACCATCCGCATCCGTTCCCTGATGGCCGCCATCGAGGCCCGGAAGGCCCGGCAGTGAACCTCACCCCATCGAAAGGAAGCAAGCTATGGCTGAATTAGTATACGATAAGACCGGGCGGCTCCTCTTCACCAAGGAGATGAAAGAGGAGTACACCCTCCTCATGCCCCAGATGCTCCCCGTCCACTTCGGCATGATGGCCCGCCTGCTGGAGCGGGAGGGCTTCAAGGTGGAGACCCTCAACACCTCCGGCAAGAGCATCGTGGACGCCGGACAGAAGTACGTCCACAACGACACCTGCTACCCCGCCCTCCTGGTCATCGGCCAGCTCATCGACGCCATCCAGAGCGGGCGGTACGACGTACACAAGGTGGCCCTCCTCATCACCCAGACGGGCGGCGGCTGCCGGGCCTCCAACTACATCCATCTGCTGCGCAAGGCCCTCAAGAAGGCGGGGCTGGAGTTCGTCCCCGTGGTGTCGGTCAACCTCTCCGGCCTGGAGAAGAACCCCGGCTTCCAGCTGACCCTCCCCTTCATCCGCAAGGCGGTGTTCGCCATGATGTACGGCGACATCATCGTGCAGACCTCCAACCAGGTCCGCCCCTACGAGGTCACCGCCGGGCAGACCGACGCGGCCATCGAGTCCTGTATGCAGCGCCTGCTGGACGGCATGGACCAGGGCAAGGGCCTCTCCTACCCCCAGATGTGCGAGAACTTCAAGTGGATCGTCCAGACCTTCCGGGACATCCCCGTCCAGGGGGAGCCCAAGGTCCGTGTGGGCGTGGTCGGCGAGATCTACATCAAGTACTCCCCCCTGGGCAACAACAATCTGGAGCAGTTCCTCCTCTCCGAGGGGGCCGAGCCTGTGGTGCCCGGCCTCACCGACTTCATCATCTTCAAGATCAACAACCGTGAGGTGGACGTGGACCTCTACGGCGGCAAGTGGATCAAGAAGAAGGTGTGCGAGCTCTTTGAGAACTATGTGAAGAAGTGCCAGCGGGCCATGATCGCCGCCATGAGCGCGGGCGGCTTCCGGGCGCCGGGCACCTTTGACGACCTGCGCCGCCTCATCCGGGGCTATCTGGGCGAGGGCAACAAGATGGGCGAGGGCTGGCTCCTCACCGCCGAGATGCTGGAGCTCATCCACTCCGGCACCCCCAACATCGTGTGCACCCAGCCCTTCGGATGCCTGCCCAACCACATCGTGGGCAAGGGCATGATCCGCAAGCTGAAGGACGACTATCCCCTGTCCAACATCGTGGCCATCGACTACGACCCGGGCGCCACCAAGATCAACCAGGAGAACCGCATCAAGCTCATGCTGGCCAACGCCCGGGCCCTGGCCAAGGAGGCCGATTCGGCTTCTCACGCCCCGGCCGGGGAAGAGCGGGTACCCGTGGAGGCCTAAGATGGATGAGCTGCACTTTGTGGACGCCTGCACGGAGGAGCACTTCCGTGCCATGAGCGCCATCCATGCCCGGGGCTGGCACGACACCTACCCCGGCTATGTCCCCGAGGACTACCTGCGGGACGTCATCACCGAGGACCACTGGGTCCCCATCTTTCGGGAGGACCACCGCACCGGGAAGTGCCACGGACTGCTCCTCTACCGGGGAGACACCCCGGTGGCCTGCTGCAATTACGGCCCCGCCCGGCTCTCTCTGCCCAGAGACGCGGCCTATTCCGGCTGGGGCGAGGTGTGCTCCTTCTATGCCGAGCCCGCCGAGATCGGCCGGGGCTACGGCTCCATGCTGATGGAGGAGACCCTCCGCCGCCTGAAGGCGGACGGTTTCGCCTCCTGCTTCGTGCTGGTGCTGGAGGAGAACGCCCGGGCCCGCCGGTTCTATGCCCGCCACGGCTTCGCCTGGGACGGCACCCACAAGGACATCCCCTTCCCCCACGACATGATCTGTGTGGACCTGCGGTATACCAGAACCCTGTAAGGGGCCTTCCCGGTTGACTTTTCCTTCCTTTTCCCTTATAATAAACGTGTAAGTTTAAATACTGGCTGTGCTGATTTTGCCCCGTCGTCCCCCCGCACAGCCTGTGACAGAAGCCGGACAGCGGGTTTTCCCATGGAAAGCCCGCTGTTTTTGTCCATCTGTCCCCCAATGGAAAGGAGGATTCCCCCTTGTCTCCCAGCGAAAACAAGATGGGCGTCATGCCCGTCCGTCCCCTGCTGCTCACCATGTCCTGGCCCATGATGCTCTCCATGCTGGTCCAGGCCCTCTACAACATGGTGGACAGCATGTTTGTGGCCCAGCTCAACAGCGATGCCTTCGTGGCCCTCTCCCTGGTCTTTCCGGTGCAGAGCCTGATCACCGCCATCCAGGCCGGTACCGGCGTGGGCGTGAACACCATGCTCTCCCGCCGTCTGGGCCAGAAGCGGCCCGAGGAGGCCAGCGCCGTGGCCTGCCACGGCTATTTCCTCTACTTCCTGTGCTGGGTGGTCTTTCTCACCCTGGGCATGCTCTTTGCCCGTCCCTTTATGGAGCTCTACTCCGATGTGCCCCGGGTCATCGAGTACGGCGTGACTTACCTGCGCATCGTGGTGCTGTTCTCCCTGGGTTCCTGCATGCAGTTTGCCGCCGAGCGGGTCCTCCAGGCCAGCGGCAACTCCATCGGCCCCATGGTGATCCAGGGCGTGGGGGCCATCGTCAATCTGATCCTGGACCCCATTTTGATCTTTGGCCTGCTGGGCTTCCCCCGTCTGGAGGTGGCCGGCGCGGCCATCGCCACCGGTCTGGGCCAGGTGGTGGGCATGGTCATCGGCCTGGTCATGGTGGCACGCAGCCCCATCGTCCACGTCTCCTTCCGGGGCTTCCGCCCCCAGGGGGCCATCGTGGCCGACATCTACCGCATCGGACTGCCCGCCATCGTGATGCAGTCCCTCTTCACCATCATGACCCTGGGAACCAACAAGATCCTGGCCCTCTTCTCGGATACCGGCGTCTTCATCATGGGGGCCTATTTCAAGGTGCAGTCCTTCGTGTTCATGCCCATCTTCGGCATGAACAACGGCCTCACCCCCATCGTCAGCTACAACTACGGGGCCAAGCGCCCCGACCGCATCCGGGAGGCCATCCATTTCGCCCTGCTGATCGGCGGAGGTATCATGCTGCTGGGAACGGCGGTCTTCCTCCTCTTCCCCGGGGCGCTGCTGGGCTTCTTTGACGCCGACGCCGCCACTCTGGCCGCCGGCATTCCCGCCCTGCGCATCCTGTGCCTCTCCTTCCTCCCCGCCGGGATCTCCATCCTGCTCAGCTCGGCCTTCCAGGCCCTGGGCGTGCCCTCCCTCAGCCTGGGCCTGAGCCTGCTGCGGCAGGTCATCCTGATCTTCCCCCTGGCCCTCCTGCTGGGCCTTGCGGCGGGCGCAGGGGCGGTCTGGTACGCCTTTGTCATCGCCGAGGCCCTCCCCTGTATCGGCGCGCTGGTGCTGTATCGCTGGTTTTCCAAGACCAAGATCGACGCGATCTCCTGCCAGCCGTAACACCTGTCTCTTCTTGGATTGTGAGGTTGATTTGTACTTGCGTCATTCCCTTCTCTGCCTGAGCGCCTCCCTGCTCCTGCTCACCTCCTGCGCCGCGCCCACCCCTCAGAGCAGCTTCCCGGCGGCGTCCTCTCCGTCCGCCCCAGCCCAGGACGCTCCCCTGACCGCGGAGACCCTGGACGGGTGCGCCGTCTCCGATCTGGAGACCTTTCTCGCCCTGGACGGCCCCGGCGCCCTCCTGCTGGGCCAGGTCCCCGAGGCCGGACTCACCCTCTACGGGCTCAACCCGGGCCTGGGGGGCGGGGTGATCCTCCGGCAGGAGGAGGACCTCTTCCCCTTTGACCAGCGCTTTCTCCCCGACGAATCGCCCCGCCTCCCCGATCTGTGGTGGGCGGACTTTGACGGGGACGGCTCCTCGGAGCTGGCCGTCAACTATCTGACCTTAAACACCACCGACCAGCACATCTTTGAGCTGCATCTCTACCGCCCGGAGGAGGACGGCTGGACCGACACCGCCCTCCGGGCCGAGGACTGGGTGTCCACCCTGGAGGACACCGTCGGCTATCAGTTCGACCCCATCTCGGGCGGGGTGTCCCTGACCGCGGAGGAGAGCTCCCTCCTCTACTATCTGGAGGATCTGCCCGACCCCGACCCGGCCCAGCCCCTTACCTTCCAGGGGCAGACCTATTTCCGGGAGGAGGACGGACGCATCACCGCGGTCTTCGGCATCGGCCTGCGCCTGTCCGGCGAGGAGGAGCCCTTCTACTTCGCCCGGCTCCTGGCCGACGTGACCTATGACGGTGCCTCCTTCTCCCTGTCCCGCTTCACGCTGGAACCCAGCTACGGCGTATAAGTCTGTACGATATCCATCCCCCTCTGCCCCTCCGGGCGGAGGGGGATATGTCTTTATATGACATTGGCGTTTTTCCCACTCTATGGGCACTTTTGCTGTCCTTTCTCCCGCATTCCCCTCTTTAAATCGTGAACTTTATCCATTTTTCTTGACTTTTTCTCAATTAAGCATATAATAACAGCGTAATAAGCGAAATAAGGAGGTCGTTATCTTGGCTCGAAAGGCAGCAACCACAGCAAAAGCTGTTGCTAAAACATCCACCCGCATGTCAAAGAAGGGGCCCCTCACCCCCGACATGCTGCGTAAGATCGACGCCTATTGGCGGGCCGCCAATTATCTGGCCGCCGGACAGCTCTATCTGCTGGATAACCCCCTGCTCCGGAAACCCCTGCAAAGCGAGCACCTCAAGAAGACCATTGTGGGCCACTGGGGTACGGTGCCTGGGCAGAACTTCATCTACACCCACCTGAACCGCATCATCACCAAGTATGACCTCAACATGATCTACCTCTCCGGCCCGGGCCACGGGGGCAACGCCATGGTGGCCCAGACCTATCTGGAGGGTACTTACAGCGAGATCTATCCCAACATCAGCCAGGATCTGGAGGGCATGAAGAAGCTCTTCAAGCAGTTCTCCTTCCCCGGCGGCATCGCCAGCCACGTGGCTCCCGAGACCCCCGGCTCCATCAACGAGGGAGGCGAGCTGGGCTATTCCCTGGCCCATGCCTTCGGCGCGGTGCTGGATAACCCCACCCTCATTGCCGCCTGCGTGGTGGGCGACGGCGAGGCCGAGACCGGCCCCCTGGCCACCGCCTGGCACTCCAACAAGTTCCTCAACCCCGTCATTGACGGCGCGGTGCTCCCCATCCTGCACCTCAACGGCTTCAAGATCTCCAACCCCACCATCTTCTCCCGCATCACCCATGAAGAGGTGGAGGATTTCTTCAAGGGCTGCGGCTGGACCCCCCGCTTTGTGGAGGGGGACGACCCGGTCAAGATGCACCAGCAGATGGCGGCCGCCCTGGACTGGGCCGTGCGGGAGATCGACCGCATCCAGCAGAGCGCCCGCACCACCGGCGACACCACCCGTCCCCGCTGGCCCATGATCGTCTTCCGCTCCCCCAATGGCTGGACCGGCCCCAAGGAGGTGGACGGCCTGCGGGTGGAGGGGACCTTCCGTGCCCATCAGGTGCCCATCTCCATCGGCGAGGACCACCCGGAGCACCTGAAGCTGCTGGAAAACTGGCTCAAGAGCTACCATCCCGAGGAGCTCTTCGACCGCAACGGCACCCTCATCCCCGAGCTCCAGGCTCTGGCCCCCAAGGGGGACCGGCGCATGGGCGCCAACCCCCACGCCAACGGCGGACTGCTCCTGCGGGACCTGCGCATCCCCGATTTCCGGGAGTACGCCGTGGACGTCCCCGCCCCCGGCGAGGTCAAGGGCGAGGACATGACCGAGCTGGGCAAATTCGTCCGGGACATCCTCAAGCTCAACGCCGAGGCCCGCAACTTCCGGGTCTTTGGCCCGGATGAGACCATGTCCAACCGGCTGGGCGCCGTGTTCCACGAGACCAACCGCTGCTGGAACGCCGAGCGCACCGACCGGGATGAGTACCTGGCCCCCGACGGGCGCATCATGGACTCCATGCTCTCCGAGCACATGTGCCAGGGCTGGCTGGAGGGCTACCTCCTCACCGGCCGCCACGGCATCTTTAACAGCTACGAGGCCTTCATCCGCATCGTGGACTCCATGTTCGCCCAGCACGCCAAGTGGCTCAAGGTCTGCGCCCAGCTCCCCTGGCGGCAGGACATCGCCTCCCTCAACTACGTCCTCTCCTCCAACGTCTGGCAGCAGGACCACAACGGCTTCACCCACCAGGACCCCGGCTTCCTGGACCACGTGGCCAACAAGAAGGCCGACGTGGTGCGCCTCTACCTCCCCCCGGACGGGAACTGCCTGCTCTCCTGCTTCGACCACTGCATCCGCAGCCGGAACTATGTGAACGTGCTGATCACCTCCAAGCACCCCCGTCCCCAGTGGCTCACCATGGACGAGGCCATCAAGCACTGCACCCACGGCATCGGCATCTGGCAGTGGGCCTCCAACGACCAGGGGTGCGAGCCCGACGTGGTCATGGCCTGCTGCGGCGAGACCCCCACGCTGGAGACCCTGGCCGCCGTCACCATCCTGCACAAGTATCTCCCGGAGCTCAAGATCCGGGTCATCAACGTGGTGGACCTGATGAAGCTCCAGCCCCATACGGAGCACCCCCACGGCCTGACCGCCGAGGACTACGACGCCCTCTTCACGGTGGACAAGCCCATCATCTTCGCCTTCCACGGCTACCCCACCCTCATCCACGAGCTCACCTACCGCCGCCACAACAAGCGCCTCCACGTGCGCGGCTACAAGGAGGAGGGCACCATCACCACGCCCTTTGACATGCGGGTCCAGAACGACATCGACCGCTTCCACCTGGTGGAGGACGTGGTCAAGCGTCTGCCCCAGCTGGGCAACCGGGGCTCCTTCCTCATCCAGCTCATGAAGGACAAGCTGGTGGAGCACAAGCAGTACATCATCACCAACGGCATCGACATGCCCGAGGTCCGGGACTGGAAGTGGAACGGCGGCAAGGGGATCTATTGATCTGGATGCCCGCCGGGACAAAATAACAGGCGGGGACGCTCTCCCAAACGGAAGAGCGTCCCCGCCTTTCTTTTTTAGTCGTTCGGCTCCAGCAGCTGCTTGCGGCACCAGCTCCTGCCGTGCCAGCGCCAGAGGAACAGCCCCGCCCGGATCAGCTCATCCAGCGCCATGGCGATCCAGAGCCCGGCCAGGCCCATCCCCCACACCACGCCGAAGAGGTAGCTTCCGCCCACCCCCACGATCCACGCGGCGATGATACAGATGGTGACCGGGAAGCGGATGTCTCCGCAGGCCTGGAGGGCCCGCACCATCACCATGTTGACCGCCCGGCCCACCTCCAGGGGGATCTCGATGAGCATGATGGTCTTGGCCAGGGCCAGGACCTGGGGGTCCGAGGTGAAGATGCGGTAGACCGGCTCGCACAGGACATAGAGCACCACCGAGACCGCCGTGGACACCCCCGTGGAGATGAGCACGGTGGTCTTGACCTGCCGGTCGGTCCGGGCGATCTCTCCCCCGCCCATCAGCCGGGCCACCACCACCTGGCAGGCCTGGGACATGGCTGAGCCGAAGAGGTAGGTCACGTTGGCGAACATGGTGGCGTACACCCGGGTATTGACCACGAAGGCCGGGAACACATTGCACACGGTCTGCACCCCGATCTGGGACAGGTTGTAAGAGACCGACTCGCCCCCGGTGGGGATGCCGATGCGCAGCAGCCGCCGCAGCTCCTCCCGGGGGAAGGGCCGCAGATATTCCAGCCGGAGCACCGGTCCGAAGCGGACGCGGAAGAGGGTGGCGATGATGATCACGCCCATGACCCGGGAAATGCCGCTGGAGATGGCCGCCCCCGCCACCCCCAGGGCGGGCAGCCCCACCGCCGGGATGCCGTTGATGAGGATCGCGTTGCCGCCGATGTTCAGACAGTTCATGACCACCGAGACGGCCATGGTCTCCTTCATCATCTGGCTGCTGCGGAAAAAGGCGGTAAAGGTCAGATAGACCGCCTGAAAGACCATGCCCAGGCCGATGATGCGCATATAGAGGCAGGCCTCTTCAAACATGACCGCCTGGACCCCCATCAGCCGGAAGACCCAGGGGCTGAAGAGCAGCAGGAAGAGGCTCACCGCCAGCCCGAAAACCAGATTGGCGGCCAGGGAGACCGCGTAGATCTGGTTGACCTTTCGGGTGTCCCGGGCGCCGATGTACTGGGAAATCAGGATCATGGAGGCGGTACACACCACGGAAAAGACCAGCAGCAGCAGATTGGTGATCTGGTTGGCGTTTCCGATGGCCCCCACCCCGTTGGGATCGTGCCAGCCCACCATCATCTGGTCGGCGTTGCCCACCATGAGCTGGAGGAGCAGTTCAATAAAAATCGGCCAGGTCAGGGCCAGGATCTGGCCGGCCCCGCCCCGCCCGGATGTACGTTGGGAATCGTGTTTCATAGGGTCATCCTCTCTCAAATCAGGTACCGGACAGAGTCTGGAGGGAGACCTTCGCCCGATGCAGCAGACACTATTATAGAGCCTGCCTTCTCCCCGGTGCAAGGCGGAGAACTGCACACAATTTGCACGCCCCCTCCCCCATCCTTGCACGAGATACACAGAATATCTTTTCTGCGATTTTTGCAGAAACTGAAAAATTACCCTTGACAGATCGCTTCCCCTGTGCTATTCTCATACACGTAGTTAGTCTTAGCTAACTAACAAGTTCCTGGACGGGGGCCATTCCCCCGCTTCTCTTTCCCTTTAAGTTAGCATTAACTAACTATCAAAAAGGAGTGTTACCATGCATCCTCAATCCGCTGCGTTTGAACGGGCCCTCGCCTTTCACTGTGCCCCCGCCCTCTCGGGCGCTGCGCCGGCCAACCTGGTCTCTCTGGCCCGGAGCGAGTATCCGGATCTGCCTGCCCTGCTCGCCCGCTACGGCCGGCGGCTGGAGCCCCTGGGCATCCGGCTCTTCCCCCTGTGCCAGTGTGACCGCCGGTGGCTGCTGCTGGTCTTTCGCCCGGCGCTGCTGCGCCAGGCCCTGGCTCCGGTCCAGGTGCGGGCGTGCCTGCTGCGCTGCGGCTACCCGGCCGGCGGAACCCTGGCGGAGCAGCTGGAGCTGCTGCGGGGCCGGGTCTCCCACGGCGCGGGCTTCCCCCACGAGATCGGGTTCTTCCTGGGCTATCCGCTGGCGGATGTGCTGGGCTTCCTGGCCCTGGGGGGCGAGTGCTGCCGCATGAGCGGATACTGGAAGGTCTACGGCGACGTGGCCTATGCCAGGGGCTGCTTTGCCCGCTTCGACCGGTGCCGGGACCGGCTGTGCCGGGGGCTGGCCGACGGGACCCCCCTGCTGGAGCTGCTGCAAACACAGCGAGCGCAGGCTGCATAAGGATACGCTTACATCAAAGGAGGTCGTTTTGACATGCAAATCGCGGTAATCTACTGGACCGGTTCGGGCAACACGGAGGCCATGGCCCAGGCAGTGGCCGAGGGCGCCCGGAATTCCGGTGCGGATGTATCCCTCTTCCAGGTCTCCGAGCTGACCGCCGCCGACGCCGCCAAGTATGAGCGTCTGGCCCTGGGCTGTCCCGCCATGGGGGCCGAGGTGCTGGAGGAGAGCGAATTTGAGCCCTTCTTCACCGAGCTGGAGTCCAAACTCAGCGGAAAAACAGTGGCCCTCTTCGGCTCCTATGGCTGGGGCGACGGGCAGTGGATGCGCGACTGGCAGGAACGCACCGACCAGTCGGGCGCACAGCTCTGTCAGGACGGCCTGATGGCCCACGAGACCCCCGACGAGGCTGCTCTGGCCCAGTGCCGCTCTCTGGGTGAGGCGCTGGCCAAGTCCTGATTTTCTTCTGTTTTCTCCCTACTCTCTCTTTTCTCCAAACTCTGCGCGGGAAACCCGGGCGGCGGTCTGAGACCTCCGCCGCCCGGGGCCTCCTCCCTCCCACCCAAGTGGGACGCCCGGAGCAGGCGAGCCTATGGGCTTCGGCTGGCCTGTTCCGCGCATCCTCCTTCGGTCTACACCTATTTCTCTCTTTTCTCCAAGCAGCAAACGACAGAAGCAGACTCCCCCCGGTGCTGGGCACACCGGGGGGAGTCTCAACGTGTCGAAAATTTCGACACGCTTCTCAAAAATGCAAGCATTTTTGAGAGGGGATGCAGGCCGCCGCATGCACTCGCTTTACGCTCGCACACTTGCGGCCTGAGAAGTGTTTTTTCCGACGTACACGCCGCCGGAAAAAAACGATTTCACCTTCTTCCGCCATCTACGGACGGCGGAACTCTGCGAGGCGTCAAATCAATCGGTTTCGGTCACTTGACCACTCTGGCGCTCCGACGCAGCTCCCCTACCGCGCACAGCACCACCGCACACAGGCAGAGTCCGCCCCCGGCCAGAAACTGTGCCGCGGCCCCCTCCCCCGGGAAGAGGGGCACAAAGGCCCCCACCAGGTAGGGAGAGAGAAAATAGCCCACGTTCAGCACCGTGAGCACCAGCGCGGTGGCCCCCGGCAGGGTCTTCTGGGGGGCGGTCTCGGTGAGCTCCAGCATCAGGCAGGGGTTGAAGAGGGCGATCCCCGCCGCCGGGGCGCACACCGCCAGGACCGCCGGGAGCAGGCCGATCTGGAGCCCGGCCAGCAGGTAGCCCCCGCCCATGATCCCAAGGGCCCAGGCAAAGGTATACCGCCCCGTCCGACGGTAGATGGGGCCGAACACAAAGGCCAGCAGCCCCGAGAGCACCGAGGCCACCGCCGTCACGATCCCCGTGAGCTGGGCGGTCCCCAGCCCGTACCCCTCGATGTAGAGGGAGGCCTGGGTCACATTCACATAGTAACACACCGCAAAGACAAAGCCGATGACACTCAGGCGCAGGATGGCGGGGACGTTCCACCCCTCGCATCCGCCGCCCGGCTGTCCCTCGCGCCGCCCTTCCACCGCATCGGTGGGCAGCAGGCGGATGGTCAGCACCAGGGGAATCAGATTCAGAGCGAAGAGGAGGTACACATTGTACCAGTGCAGGTCGGCCAGCACTCCTCCGGCCAGCACCACCGCGATGCGTCCCAGCTGCATGATCCCGGCGGTGGCCCCCATGATCCGGCGGCGCTCCTCCCCCTCGTAGTACATGCTCACCAGGAGCGGATAGAGGGTGGAGCCCATGCCGTAGGCAATGCCCATCATGGCACTCCCCACCAGCAGCACCGGCAGGCAGGCCCGCCCCACATAGCTCAGCGCGCCGCTGAACAGGTAGATGGAGAGTCCGGCCACGGCCAGGTGCTTGCGGGCAAAGAAGCGGGTCAGCAGCGGCACACCCAGGATCCCCGCAATGCCCATCAGGTTGGGCAGGGTCAGCAGGAGCTGGAGCACCGGCTCGGGCACCCCTGGAAAGGCGCTCAGCAGTCCGCTGACCGCCACCGAGGGGGCCAGATAAATCAAATTGACAAAGCAGATGGCATAGATGGGGAGCTTGCGTCTCATAGCAGTCGTCCTTTCTGACAGGTGAAGTGTTATTATATCCCACCCATCCAGGAAAGGCAAGGAAATCTTCCCCTTCTGCCCGCAAACATGCGCCTGCCGCAATCTTGCGGCAGGCGCATTCTTTTAATCTTCCTTCTTTTTTCTGGTCCAGAACAGCAGGTTCATGCCGATCACCACCAGGGCCGTGGCCGCCATGGCGGCCCAGAAGCCCAGGTTGATGCCTGCCCACTCGGTGGTCCCGAACAGGTCGAGCCAGAGCTTTGTCCAGTGGATGGTCATAGCGCTTCCTCCTTTTTCACAGCAGCTCGCCGTAATGGCGCACATAGGCTTTTTTCAGGCTGGTGGCCAGCATCATATAGAGCACGATGCAGGGGATCAGATAGGCAAAGTACGCCGCCGGAAGGGCCACCAGACCCAGCAGGGTACCCAGCTTCGTAAAGGGAATCACGGTCAGCACCGCGATCCCGGTAAAGGTCAGCAGCGTCACCCCGGCGGAGGCCCGGCTCTGGAGGAAGGGCAGCTTGGGGGTGCGGATCATGTGGATGACCAGGGTCTGGCTCCACATGGACTCCACGAACCAGCCGGCGTGGAACATGGCGGCATAGGTCTGCTGCATCCCGGCCAGCTCCGCGCCGCTGTAATAGGCGGGGAGGTCGTTGTACAGAATCCCGTGGGAGACAAAGAGCGGACAGAAGACAAAGTACAAAAAGGCGTAAGTGGTCCAGTCAAAGATGGAGCTGGTGGGCCCGATCCACAGCATGAACTTCCCGATGCTGGAGGCGTCCCACTTGCGGGGCTGAGCGATGAACTCCTCGTCCACATTGTCCCAGGGGATGGCGGTGCAGCTCAGGTCATAGATCAGGTTGAGCAGGATCAGATGGATGCTCTCCATAGGCAGGAAGGGCAGCAGGGCCGAGGCCGCCAGCACGGAAAACATGTTCCCGAAGTTGGAGGAGGCCGTCATCTTGATGTATTTGATCATGTTGGCGTAGGTCTTGCGGCCCTCCACGATCCCCCGCTCCAGCACCATCAGGTCCTTTTCCAGCAGGATGATGTCGGCCGACTCCTTGGCGATGTCTACCGCCGTATCCACCGAGATGCCGATGTCCGCTGCCTTCATGGCGGCCGCGTCGTTGATGCCGTCGCCCAGGAAGCCCACCGTGTGGCCCCCCTGCCGCAGGGCGGAGACCACCCGGGCCTTCTGGTCGGGGGAGAGCTTGGCGAAGATGTCAGTGTGCTCGGCCGCCCGGACCAGGGCCTCGTCGCTCATCCGCTCCACATCGGAGCCCAGCAGCATCTTGCTGCCTCGCAGGCCCACCTGCTTGCAGATGCAGCGGGTCACCCGCTCGTTGTCCCCGGTCAGGATCTTGGTGGTCACGCCGTGGTCCTTGAGGGCCCGGATGGCCTGGGCGGTGGACTCCTTGGGCGGGTCCAGGAAGGCCAGGTAGCCCATGAGGACCATGTCCCGCTCCTCCTCGGCGTGGTAGGTATCCACCCGCTCCACCATCTTCTGGGCCAGGGCGATGACCCGCATCCCGTCCTCGTTCAGGCGGTCCACGGTCTCCAGGATCTCCCGGCGGGTCTCCTCGGTGAGGGGGCGGATCTCCCCCCGGTACTCGGTCCAGGCGCAGACGGCGCACATCTCCTCCACCGCGCCCTTGGTGATCATCTGGCGCTTTCCGCTCAGATCCTCCACCACCACGGAGAGGCGGCGGCGGGTGAAGTCAAAGGGGATCTCATCCACCTTGCGGTACCGCTGGGACAGGTTGACCAGCTGGGGCTGGGAGGCCTCTTCCTCCTCGGTGCGCTCGATGATGGCCACGTCCATCAGGTTGCGGTAGCCCGTCTGGAAATAGCTGTTCAGATAGGCGTGGCGCAGCACTCTGGCGTCCTCCTTCCCGGACACGTCCATGTGGTATTCCAGCACCACCTTGTCCTGGGTCAGCGTCCCGGTCTTATCGGTGCAGAGCACATCCATGGCCCCGAAGTTCTGGATGGAGTTGAGGTTTTTCACGATGGTCTTTTCCTTGGACATGGAGACCGCCCCCTTGGCCAGGCAGGTGGTCACGATCATGGGGAGCATCTCAGGGGTCAATCCCACCGCCACCGAGATGGCAAACAGGAAGGCCTCCAGCCAGTCTCCCTTGGTCAGGCCATTGATGAAGAAGACCACCGGGACCATAACCAGCATGAAGCGGATCAGGACCCAGGAGACCGCGTTGACCCCCTTGGTGAAGTTGGTCTCCACCGCCTCTCCGGCTACCGAGACCGCCATGGAGCCAAAGAGGGTGTCGTCCCCCACGGCCAGGGCCACGGCGGTGGCGCTTCCGCTGATGACATTGCTCCCCAGGAAGGCGATGTTGGGAAGGTCGGTCACCGGCACATCCGCATCGGCGCAGCTCTCCGGCGTCTTCTCCACCGGGTCACTCTCCCCGGTCAGGGCGGCCTGGCTGATGAACAAGTCCTTGGCCGCCAGGATGCGCACATCCGCCGGGACCATGTCCCCCGCGGAGAGATGGATGATGTCCCCCGCCACCACCTCTTCCAGGGGGATCTCGCCCGTCCCCTGCTCCCGGCGGGTCACCGTGCAGGTGGTGGTGATCATGGCCAGCAGCCGCTCGGCCGCGTTCCCCGAGCGGGACTCCTGCACGAAGCGCAGGGTCCCGGACAGAAAGACCATGGTCAGAATGATGATCACCGTCAGGGGGGCCACCTCCTCCGGCTGGTGCTGATACAGCGGGATGAGGATGTCGGTAAACATGGACACCACGGCCAGACAGAAGAGAATGGCCGTGAAAGGGTTGATGAAAGAGCCCGCCACCCGAGCGGCCAGGGACTTCTTCTTCTCATGGGTCACCTGATTGCGCCCATAGAGGTTCCGGTGCAGGAGCACCGCGTGCTCTTCCAGTCCGCCCATGGCGGTGTCCCACCGCTCCAGTACGGTCTTGATGCCGCTGGTGGCGGCAAAGGTCAGTGCCTCGTGGTTCTTCTCCCGGGCGGCAGAGGCGGCTGCGCTGCGGGCCGGGACGTTCTGCTGTTTCTTGCGATGCATGGGGCTTGATCCTCCTTTTTCTCGGGCATCCAGCCGCCGCACACACCTCCGCAAGGGGTGGTTTTGGCGGCCTTCCCCTCAGTTTTCCGGCATAAAAGTGGGCCGGCATCCATCAAAACCACCTCCTGATGTCATTCAACTTGCCCGTTTCCCCGGGCGCAGGTTATAGTATAGCTTTTTTCTCCCCCAGATCCTATGTTCAAATCCTTGCGATTCTCTTGCCTTTACGCAAGAAACGGGCTGCCGCACTTTCTTGTGCGGCAGCCCGTTTTTCCAGAGCAGGCGCTGCGCGTCCGCTCACAGGTCGTCATTGAATTTGTACCCGATCCCCCAGATGGTGAGGATATACTCGGGCGCGTCCGGATTGGGCTCGATCTTTTTCCGCAGCTTGCGGATGAAGGCCATAATGTTGCTGTCGGTGGTGTAATAGTCCTCCTCCCACACCGCCTGGTAGATCTGCTCCTTGGTAAAAACGGTCCCCCGGTTCTGAGCCAGAAAATACAGGATGTCGAACTCCTTGGGGGTCAGGGCGATCTCCTTCCCGGCCCGGAGCACCCGTCTGCTCCGGGGGGATATGACCAGGTCTCCGCAGGTCATCCCGTCGGCCTCTGTCTCCCCGGCCGCACCGCCCACCTCGAGCATCAGGGCGTCGGAGGCCCCCGTCCCCAGGCTCTCGATCCCCCGGCGCAGCTCTCTTCCCCCCGGTGTATCGGGGGCCCCGCGCTCCAGCGCCTGCCGGAGCCATTGGAGGACGGCGGAGTCCAGGGAGGCAAAATAGATTTTTTTCACGCGGTCTCCTCCCCTTTCTCCCACACATGGAATGGATGTCTCACCACAGCGTATGATACCGCCTGAGATAGTATCGCTTGGCCAGTGTGACCAGCAGCATATAGCACAGCACCATCCCGGCCAGGAACAGGAAATAGACCCCCGGCAGCGGGGTCAGCCCCAGCCAGGCCGCCGCCGGTGTATACACCACCGCCGTCAGCGCCAGCAGTCCCCCGGAGGTCACCAGCCACACCACGCCGGACGCCCGGCTCTGGACAAAGGGGATGTGCCGGGTGCGGAGCATGTGCAGAATGAGCACCTGGGTCCACATGGACTCCAGAAACCACCCGGTGTGGAACAGCATGGCATACTGCTCCTGCATGGCCCCGGACAGGGCGGCGTATCCGCCCCCCAGCAGGGAGGGACAGAGGACCCAGTACAAAAAGGCGAAGGTCAGCAGGTCGAACAGAGAGCTCACCGGTCCGAAAAACCGCATGAACCGCCCCAGGGTATGGCCCGACCAGATGCTGGGCCTGCCGCAGTCCTCCCCGTCCACCCGGTCCCAGGGGAGGGTCATGCATAGCAGATCATAGAGCAGATTGAGGAGCAGCAGCTGGATGGAGGTCATGGGCAGGAAGGGCAGGAAGGCGCTGGCCAGCACGATGGAGAAGATGTTCCCGAAATTGGACGAGGCCGTGATGTGGATATACTTGCTCATGTTGGCAAAGGCCCTGCGCCCCTCCAGGATGCCCTGTTCCAGCACGTTGAGGTCTTTTTTCAGGAGGATGACGTCGGCGGCCTCCTTGGCGGCCGGCGCGGCCGTGTCCACGGAGATGCCCACGTCGGCACTGGTCATGGCGGCCAGGTCGTTCATCCCGTCCCCCAGGAAGCCCACGGTGTGTCCGTTCTCCCGCAGGAGGCGGATCAGCTCCGATTTCTGCCCCGGCGTCAGCTCGGCAAAGACGTCCGTCTGCTCCACCGCCGTGATGCGCGCATCCTCCGTCAGGGCCATCAGCGCCTCTCCGGTCAGGATCTGCTCCGCCGGGATGCCCAGACGCCGGCACACCGAACCGGCCACGCTCCGGTGGTCCCCGGTGAGCACCTTGACCCGGACATGGAGCTCCCGCAGGCGGCCCAGCGCCTGGGCGGCCGAGCGCTTGGGCGCGTCAAAAAAGACCAGATACCCCAGCAGCGTCAGCTCCCGCTCGTCCTCCGGACAGAGTTTTTGCTTTCCGGGCAGCCTGCGCCCGGCCACGGCCAGCACCTTCATGCCGTCCTCCAGCATCTCGTCCACCACGGCGTGGACCCCTCCGGCATCGGACGGGTCGATCTCCACGGTCTCTCCCCGGTGGAAGACCCGGCGGCAGCGGGCATAGACCTGCTCCACCGCCCCCTTGGTGATCAAAAAGGGCTCCCCCTCCCCGTCGGAGAGGAGGACGCTGGCGCATTTCCGGGTGTAGTCAAAGGGGAGCTCATCCCATTTCCGCACCCGCTGCCCCAGCGCCTGAAAATGCGCCTCCCGGCCCGGCATGCCGGAGCAGGCCAGGATAGCCCGGTCCAGATGGTTGGAGGGCCCCCCGTGGCAGAGGCTGTTCAGATAGGCGCAGTCCAGCACCGTGCCGCTCTCCTCCCCCAGGATGTCCACGTAGTACTCCAGATGGATCTCGTCCCCGGTCAGGGTGCCGGTCTTGTCCACGCACAGCACATCCATGCTGCCAAAGCTCTGCATGGCGTTGATGTTCTTGACGATGGTCTGCTTCCGCCCCATGGCGGCGCTCCCCCTGGCCAGGCAGGCGTTGATCACCACGGGGAGCATCTCGGGGGTGAGCCCCACCGCCACCGAGAGGGCAAAGAGAAAGGAGGTCCCCCAGTCCCCTCTGGTCAGGGCCGAGATCACAAAGACCACCGGCACCAGGGTGGCCATGAAGCGGATCAGCACCCAGGCGATGGAGTTGGCTCCCTGGTCAAAGCTCCGTCTGGTCTCCTGCAGCTCCCGGAGGTAGCTCCCGTATACGGTGTGGGGACCCACGGCCAGGACCACGCCCTCGCCACTGCCGCTGAGGACGCTGCTGCCGGTAAAGGCCAGATTGGAGCACGCGCTCAGGGCCGCCGAGCCCCCCGGCGGAAGGGGGGATACCGTCTTTTCCAGGACAGTGCTCTCCCCGGTCAGCAGCGACTGGGAGACAAAGAGGCCGTGCACGCCGGTCAGGCGCAGGTCGGCCGGGACCCGGTCTCCGGTGGAGAGGAGCAACACGTCCCCCACCACCAGCTCCTCCGCCGGAATGCGCAGCACCTGTCCTCCCCGCCGGACCGAGACGGTGATGGCGCGCTCTCCGATCAGCCGGTCGGCCGCCGAGCTCGCTCTCCGCTCCTGGAGGAGCCGGACGGCCCCTCCGGCCACCAGCATCAGGAGGATGAGGGCCACCGTGGTCCCGTTCCGGCTGAAATTGGAATCCAGCCAGACGTCGGTAACAAAGGACACCGCCGCCAGCACCAGCAGGATCACGCTGAAGGGGGTGATGAACGCCCGGCGGAGCCGCGCTCCCGGCCCCTCCTCCGTGCGGTACCCGATCCGGTTTTCTCCGTACTTCTCCCGCATCCGGGGGATCTGCTCCCGGCTCAGCCCCGCGGGGGTCACCCGGAGCTCCCGGTAAAGGGTCTCCACGTCCTCCCGCGCATAGCGGCGCAATCGCTCCTGCGGCGATGACGGTATCTGCTCCATGGCGCACACTCCCCTCCGGCCGTGCTCTCCGCACTTGTGTCCTGCCTATTGTACCATATTCTCTTCCCCTTGGGTGGGCTGAAATTCTTGCGATTTTCTTGCCCTTCCGGGTCTAGGGCGTCCCGCTTCTCAGGGATTCACCACGTTCACCGGCGTGCCGGCCAGGAAGCACTCCAGATTGTGCGCCGCGATCTCCATCAGGCGCACCCGGGTCTCCCGGGGACCCCAGGCCAGGTGGGGCGTGATGATGCAGTTGGGCGCGCCGATAAGGAGGTCTCCCGAGCGGGGCGGCTCCTCACACAGCACATCCAGGGCCGCGCCCCCCACCTGTCCGGAGCAGAGGGCCTCATAGAGGGCGGGCCCGTCGATGAGCGGCCCCCGGGCGGTGTTGAGAATCAGAACGCCCCGCTTCATGGCGGCCAGGCGCGCGCGGTTGAGGAAGCCCCTGCGCTCCTCGGTCAGGGGGCAGTGGAGGGAGAGGATATCCGAGCGGCGCAGGACCTCCTCCAGAGCGGCGGCGTGCAGTCCGGGCACCTCCTCGATCGTGTGGGAGGAGGAGACCAGCACCTCCATCCCGAAGGCCAGGGCGAGACGGGCCACCGCCTGGCCGATCCGGCCATAGCCCACGATGCCGAAGGTCTTGCCCTCCAGCTCCATCATGGGCTTCTCCCAGTAGCAGAAATCCTCGATCCGGGCCCAGTTCCCCGCCTTGACGCTCTCGCTGTGCAGACCCACGTGGTTGGTGAGCTCCAGCAGCAGCGCAAAGACGTGCTGGGCCACCGCATGGGTGCTGTACGCCGGGATGTTGGTCACGACGATCCCCCGCTCCCGGGCCGCCTCCAGGTCCACCACGTTGTACCCGGTGGCCAGGACGCTGATATAGCGCAGGTTGGGGCAGGCCTCCAGCACCGCGCGGTCCAGAACGGTCTTGTTGGTCATGGCCACCTGGGCCTCCCCGATGCGCTCGGCCACCAGCTCCGGCGGCGTGCGGTCATAGACCGTCAGCGTTCCAAACCGCTCCAGAGGGGCCCAGTCCAGATCGCCCGGATTGAGGGTGTACCCGTCCAAAATCACACAATTCATAAACATTCTCCCTTCTGCTTCCGGCTGCTCCCGGAGCAAGACACAAAAAGCGGCGCGGTCCCATTTCGAGACCGCGCCGCCGTATCGTTCCTTGGTACGCTTTGCATGCCGCCCCGCAAGCCGGGGCAGCCCATCCGTGACCCGAAACCGCTTCTTGTGGGATGAACCCCTGTCCGTTACGCCTCTGGGTGGAGCACATAGCGCTCCACCATCCGGCCCACGCCGTCCTCCTGATTGGAGGGGGCGATCTGACCGGCCGCTTCCCGGGCACAGTCCATCCCGTTTTCCATGGCAAAGGAGTACCCCGCCCAGCGGAGCATCTCCACATCGTTTCCGCCGTCCCCGAAGGCCATGACCTCCTCCCGGGCGATGCCCAGGTGGGCACACAGCTGCGCCAGGGCCCGGCCCTTGTCGGCGCCCGCCGAGCTGATCTCCAGGTTATGGGACAATCCGGAGGTCACATAGAGCCCCGGAATGGAGGCAAGCTCCTCCCGCAGCGGGGCGCGGACGGCCTCGGGGACGAAGAAGTTGTCGATCTTCTCCACCCGCCGTCCGGCCAGGGTCTCCTCCAGGGAGTCCACCAGGGTGATCACCCGCTCGGCGGTGCGCTGAAATTCCGGCGACAGGCAGAAATGCTGCCCCATCTCGGCCAGCACGGCCCGCTCCAGATAGGCCTCCCCGTCCGAGTAGGTCAGGAAGGGCACGCCCGCCCGGCGCAGCATCCCGAAGAGACGTCGCCAGACCGGCTCCTCCAGACCGTTCCGGTCCAGCCAGACATCCTCCGCCACGGCCCGGGTGCTCGTCCCGTTGCAGAGGATGGTGTAGTCCACGCACCCCAGCTTCTCCACGCTGTCCCGCACGAAGCACCAGGGCCGCCCGCTGGCCAGGACGATGTGCACCCCCCGCTCCGACGCCGCGCGCAGGGCCGCGCAGCTGCGGGGCGAGATGGTCACATGGTCCCGCTCCAGGAGGGTGCCGTCCATATCGGTGGCAATGAGACGGAACATTTACTTCTTCAGAGCCACCGCGGCGCGGGCCTGGGTCGCGATCCCCTCGGGGGTGAGACCGTAGTGCTCCAGCACCAGGGGAGCCTTGCCGGAGCGGCCGAACACGTCGTTGACGCCGTGGCGCACCACGGGCACGGGGCACACGCCGGAGAGATAACCAGCCACGGCCTCGCCCAGACCGCCCAGGATGTTGTGCTCCTCGGTGGTCACGATGGCGCCGGTCTCCCGGGCGGCGCGGAGCAGCAGCTCCTCGTCCAGGGGCTTGATGGTGTGCATGTCGATGACCCGGGCGTCGATGCCGTCAGCCTGGAGCATCTCGGCGGCCTTCAGGGCCATCTGCACCATCATGCCGGTGGCCACGATGGTCACATCGCTGCCGTCCTTCAGGGTGGTGCCCTTGCCCAGCTCGAAGGTGTAGCCGGGGATGGTGTCGGTGACGGTCTCCACCGCCAGGCGGCCCAGACGCAGGTAGGCGGGGCCCTCATAGTCCAGCAGGGCCTTGACTGCCAGCTTCATCTCGTGGCCGTCGCAGGGGCAGCACACCAGCATGCCGGGAATGGAGCGCATGGTGGCGAAGTCCTCGCAGCACTGATGGGTGGCGCCGTCCTCGCCCACGCTCAGACCGCCGTGGGAGCCCACCACCTTCACATTCAGGTGGGGGTAGGCCACGGAGTTGCGCACCTGCTCAAAGGCGCGGCCGGCGGCAAACATGGCGAAGGTGGCGGCAAAGGGCTTCTTGCCGCAGGTGGCAAGGCCGGCGGCCACGCCGACCATGTTGCTCTCGGCGATGCCCATGTTGAAAAAGCGCTCCGGATAGGCCTTGGAAAAATTCTTGGTCATGGTGGCGCCCGAGAGGTCGGCGTCCAGCACCACCAGCTCGGGATACTGCTCCGCCAGTTCTACGATAGCCTCGCCGAAGGCGGCGCGGGTTGCGATCTTATCAGCCATGGTTTACTTCCCCTCCAGTTCGTTCAGCTTGGCTTCCAGCTCGGCATGGGCCTTCTCATACTGCTCGTCGTTGGGAGCCTTGCCATGCCAGCCGGCGTCGTTCTCCATGAAGGAGACGCCCTTGCCCTTGACCGTGCGGGCCAGGATGACGGTGGGCTTGTCGGTGCAGGCGCGGGCCTGCTCCAGCGCGTCGGCGATGGCCGCATAGTCGTGGCCGTCCACCTGGAGCACGTTCCAGTTGAAGGCGGCAAACTTCTGATCCAGAGGCTCGGTGGGCATGACGTCGGCGGTCTTGCCGTCGATCTGAAGGCCGTTCACATCCACGAAGGCGCAGAGGTTGGACAGATGGTACTTGGCCGCGGCCATGGCAGCCTCCCAGATCTGGCCCTCAGCCACCTCACCGTCGCCCAGGACGGCATAGACCCGGTAGTCCTTCTTGTCCAGCTTGCCGGCCAGAGCCATGCCCACCGCGGTGGAGAGGCCCTGTCCCAGGGAGCCGGTGGACATGTCCACGCCGGGGACGTGCACCATGTCGGGATGGCCGGAGAGATGGCCCTCAATGGAGCGGAAGAGCTTGAGCTCCTCCACGGGGAAGAATCCCCGCAGCGCCAGCACGGAGTAGAGCGCGGGCGTGCAGTGGCCCTTGGAGAGCACGAAGCGGTCCCGATCGGGGGACTTGGGCTCCTTGGGGTCCACCTTCATCTCGTGAAAATAGAGCACCGTCAGGATGTCCATCGCGGACAGCGCGCCGCCGATGTGGCCGGAAGCCGCCGTATGGACCATATCCATGCCCAGCAGGCGCCCTTTTGCAGCGGTGACTGCCAGTTCATGTACCTTTGCCTGTTCCATTTGATTCACCTGTCCTTTGAACGATATTTTGAACCATTGCTTTCAGTATAGCCCACCGCGGCCCAGTTCGCAAGATAAAAAACGCCTTTCTTCGTGCGGAAAGCAAATTCCTCCCCCCGCCCCCGGTCCGGAACCCGAAAAACGGCCCGGAGATGGGGGTCTCCGGGCCGTCTCAGCTCTTTTATTTGCCGTTCTCATCCATGGCCAGCGCGGCGGCCTGAATGGCCTTCACCGACTCCTCAATGCCGATGCGGCTGTTGATGCACAGATCGTAGTTGTTCATATCGCCCCACTTTTTCCCCACAAAATGGTTGTAGTAGGAGGCGCGGTAGCGGTCCTGCCGGGTCACGTAGTTTTCGATATGGACGCTCTCCACCCCGTACTCCTCCCGGGCGCGGCGGGCCCGCTCCTCCAGCGGGGCCATCACAAAGACCCGCAGGCAGTTGGGGAACTCGTCCAGGATGTAGTCGGAGCAGCGGCCCACGATGACACAGGGGCCCTTCTGGGCCGCCTCCTTGATGATCTTGGACTGGGCGATGAACACCTGATCGGGCAGGGGCAGCATCTGCGTCATATTGTACAGATCGAACATAAAGCTGCCGGTGGGGCGGGTCTCCGCCTGGCGGATGTAGTTCTCCGTCAGACCGGTCCGCTCGGCCACCGCCTGAATGATCTCCTTGTCATAGTATGGAACCTCCAGCGCTTCCGACAGTCTCCGGGCGATGATGCGTCCGCCGGAACCGTATTGGCGGCTGATAGAAATGACGACCTGTTTCATAAAAGGCACCTCCCTGTTTCGGTCGTGTTCCGGATCTCCTCCGGTATAGTATTATTATACCATATTTTCTCCAAACAGAAAGGTAATTTTGACACTTTTTTCAAAAAAATTGTCGTTCAGATCATCCGCAGGATCTCCCGCTTGAGGCGGGAGATGATCCGCTTCTCCAGCCGGGAGATGTAGGACTGGGAGATCCCCAGCCGGTCGGCCACCTCTTTTTGGGTCTGCTCCGCTCCGCCGCTGAGCCCGAAGCGCAGGGTGATGATCTCCCGCTCCCGGGGCTCCAGCTTCTCCAGGGCGTCGAAGAGGAGCTGCCGGTCCACATCCTCCTCGATGGGGCGCATGACCAGGTCGCTCTCGGTCCCCAGCACGTCGGAGAGGAGCAGCTCGTTGCCGTCCCAGTCGGTGTTGAGGGGCTCGTCAAAGGAGACCTCGGTCTTCTGATTGGAGGTCTTGCGCAGGTGCATGAGGATCTCATTCTCAATGCACCGGGAGGCATAGGTGGCCAGCTTGATGTTCTTGGCCGGCTTGTAGGTGGACACGGCCTTGATGAGTCCGATGGTCCCGATGGAGATCAGGTCCTCCAGCCCCACGCCGGTGTTCTCAAATCGACGGGCGATGTAGACCACCAGGCGCAGGTTGTGCTCGATCAGGCGCTTTTTCGCCCACTCGTCCCCCTCCTCCAGCCGCTGGATGAGCTCCGCCTCCTCCTCCCGGGGAAGCGGGGCGGGCAGCGTGTCGCTGCCGCCGATGTACATGACCTTTCCCGGCAGCGACAGGCCAAGCCTCGTCAGGAGCCGCTGTATCCCCGTGTAGATGCGCAGGCGCAGATTCATACCCTTTCTCCTCCTCCCGGTCCTCACCGGGTCTGATTTACAGCGCGCCGATGAGCGCGGTGCAGTTTCCTCCGTCGGATACCGGCGTGGGCGAGAGGGCCACCAGCAGGTCGCCCAGCTCCTCTCCCCCCACCCGGACCGAGTCAGCCCGGACCGCCAGGAGAAAGCCGCACTCCACCCCCACCGCCCGGTAGGGCAGCAGGCGCAGGCGGCGTCCCAGCGCGCCCTGGCTCAGCTTCTCCATCCCCTCCACCGGGTGGGTGAGGGCCCAGGAATCGGGGCCGCTCCCGGGCGGAAAGAGGTCCTCCAGCTTCCGCCCCTCCGCCACCAGCACCATCCGCCCGCTCACCGGATCGGTGAGGGTGTGGCCGGTGTCCACCAGCGTGACCAGGGATACCGTCCGCTCCCCCAGCCGCACCACGGCAGTGCGCAGCTCCCGGGGCGTGTGGACCGCCCCCCGCCGGAAGACCAGGGTCAAAAGCGTATAGCACCCGGCCGCCGAGAGCAGGATGAGCCGCAGGTCCATCCCGGAGTAAAAGATCCCGTTTTTCAGGGTGAGCCCCCGCCCGCCCAGCAGCGCGATGGCGAACACGCCGCCCCCAAAGGCGGCCGACACGCCGAAGAAGACCAAGCTCACCCGCAGCAGGCGGGGACTGCGCCCGTAGGCCAGCAGGAGCATGGCCACCCCCACCGCCAGCTTGCAGAGGGGATGGAGCAGAAATCCCATCCCCGGAAAGCACACCGCGGCGGCATAGAGCCCGCCCAGCGCGGCCCCGGCCCCCAGCCAGAGGCGGCGCAGCCGTTCCCCCGCCAGCTTGCCCGCCGAGAGCAGGAGCAGATAGTTGACCGTCAGATTGAGCAGGAACAGCTCGTCTATGTAGACCACTGTCAACGGCCTCCCCCCTTTCCGTGCCCCCCATTATAAGCCCGTCCCGCCACAAAAAAGGTCATAAGCCGTTGCCCCCCATCTTCCTCACGTTTCCCCATGATACGACAAAACCGGCGCCCTTTGGGGGCGCCGGTCAGACTGTCGATGGCATCAGTCTGTGATTTTTGCGGTAACGCCTCGCAGAGTTCCGCCGTCCGCAGACGGCGGAATCAAGTCCAGTCGTGTTTTCCGACGGCGTGTACGTCGGAAAACACTCCCCTCAGGCCGCAAGTGTGCGAGTCGGGAACCCAAACGAAGCCCAGCTAAGCGGGTTCGTTTGGGAGAGGAGGGACAAGGGAGCAGAGTGAACCCTGGCCGTCAGGCCGGGGCGAACGGTACGGACTTTGACCCGACGAAGTGCGCGCAGCGGACTGCATCCTTCTCTCAAAAATGCTTGCATTTTTGAGAATCAGTCCTCGATAAGTTCTCCCTCAAAGACGGTGACGGCCCCACCGGTCATGAAGACGTGGCCGGTCTCCTCGTCCCAGCGGATGTGCAGGCGACCGCCCAGCAGGTCCACGTCGGCGCTGCGGCCGCACTTGCCGTTGAGCACCGTGGCCACCAGCACCGCGCAGGCGCCGGTGCCGCAGGCCATGGTCTCGCCGCTGCCCCGCTCCCACACCCGCATGCGCAGGTGGTCCGGGCCCAGGACCTGCACGAACTCGGTGTTCGTCCGGTTGGGGAAGCTGGGGTGGTGCTCAAAATCGGGGCCCAGCCGGGGCAGGTCCACCGCCCCCGGGTCGTCCACATAGAGCACCGCATGGGGGTTGCCCATGGAGACCGGCGTCACGGTGTAGTCCTCCCCCTGGATGGTGAGGACCCGGTTCTCCTCCCAGGTGGGGACCCCCATGTCCACCGTCACCGCGGACACGTTCCCGTGCTCCAGGTGGAGCTCCAGGTGCTTGATGCCGGCCAGGGTCTCCACCGTCAGGCTGGTCTTGCCCACCAGCCCCTTGTCGTAGGCAAACTTTCCCACGCAGCGGATGCCGTTGCCGCACATCTCGCTCTCCGAGCCGTCGGCATTGTACATCCGCATCCGCACGTCGGCACAGTCCGAGGGACAGATGCAGATCAGTCCGTCCGAGCCGATGCCGAAGTGCCGGTCAGACACCCGCCGGGCCAGGGCGGGCAGGTCCTCCGGCATTTCCCGGGTACAGTCCAGGTAGACATAGTCGTTGCCCAGACCCTGCATTTTGGTAAACTTCACGCCAATTCCTCCTTATCCATACAGCGCCAGTCCCGCCTCCCGCTCCAGGAGGAGCCGGGCGGTCTCCGCCAGCTTTCGTCCGCAGATCATGCTTCTCTGCTGGAGCAGGCGGTGGGCCTGCCCCTCATCCATCCCCCGCTGCTCCATGAGCCACTCCTTGGCCCGGCGGATGAGCTCCTCCTCCCCGGCCGGGCGGACACTCAGCCGGACGCTCTGGGCCAGGCCCAGCGCCCGCTCCACCCCCTCCAGCAGAACACTGCGGGAGAGCGGGGTGGAGAGGGTCACCAGCCCGTCGGAGCGCCCGCACAGGCTCAGCAGATTCTCCGGCGCCACCAGCACCATGGTGCGCCCGGCCGGCAGGTCAAAAAACAGCTCCTCCGCCGTGGCGTCGGGCAGCTTGTAGCCGCAGACCACCGTTGGGATCTGCTGCTGGCCCAGCAGGAGGCGGACCTCCGCCGCCGTGCGGCAGATCAGTCCCCGGGCCAGGCCCGCCCCTTCCAGCAGCGCGCGGACCTTCCGGCTGGTGTTCTCATTCTCAAAGGCAAGTACGACGCGCTCCAACCCCACTCAACTCCCTGTGCGCTGTGCTCCATCAATAGAGGGTGATGTACTTCTCCCGCTCCCAGGAGCTGACGCGGGTCTTATACTCGTACCACTCCTTCTTTTTGCCCTGGATGTAGTAGGAGGAGACATGATCCCCCAGGGCATCCATGAGCAGCTGGTCCTTCTGCAGCTCCTTGATGGCGCTGGAGAGGGAGTCGGGCAGGCTCTCGATCCCACGGGCGGCCCGGGCGGCGTCGTCCATGGCATAGATATTCTCGGTGATCTCCTCCGGCGGGGTGAGGCCCCGCTCGATGCCGTCCAGTCCGGCGGCCAGACACACGGCAAAGGCCAGATAGGGATTGCAGGACGGGTCGGGGGAGCGCAGCTCCACCCGGGTGGACTGCCCCCGGGCGGCCGGGATGCGGATGAGGGCCGAGCGGTTGGAGGCCGACCAGGCCAGGTAGCAGGGGGCCTCATAGCCCGGCACCAGGCGCTTGTAGGAGTTGACCAGGGGATTGGTGATGGCCGAGATCCCCTTCACATGGGCCAGAATGCCCGCGATGAAGCTGTACGCCTCCTTGGAGAGTCCCCGGCGGTCATTGGGATCGTAGAACACGTTCTTGCCGTCCCGGAAGAGGGACATGTTGGTGTGCATGCCCGATCCGGCCACGCCGAAGATGGGCTTGGGCATAAAGGTGGCGTGGAGGCCGTTCTTCTGGGCCAGGAGCTTGACCGCCAGTTTGAAGGTCATGATGTTGTCGGCGGCGGTGAGGGCGTCGGCGTATTTGAAGTCGATCTCATGCTGGCCCGCGGCGTTCTCGTGGTGGCTGGCCTCGATCTCAAAGCCCATCTCCTCCAGGTTGAGGCAGATCTCCCGCCGGGTGGTCTCCCCGTGGTCCAGGGGGCCCAGGTCAAAATAGCCCGCCTCGTCGTTGGTCTCGGTGGTGGGATTCCCGTGCTCGTCGGTCTTGAAGAGGAAGAACTCGCACTCGGGCCCCACATTGAAGGTGTCGTAGCCCATGGCCTTCATCTTCTCAGTCATGCGCTTGAGCACGTTCCGGGGGTCCCCCATGAAGGGGGAGCCGTCGGTGTTGTACACGTCGCAGATCATCCGGGCCGTCTTGCCGAACTGGGCCCGCCAGGGGAAGATGGTGAAGGTGTCCCGGTCCGGGTAGAGGCACTGGTCCGACTCGTCGATGCGGACAAAGCCCTCCACCGAGGAGCCGTCAAACATGATCTGATTGTTGACCGCCTTCTCCACCTGGGAGGCGGTGAGGGCCACATTCTTCAGCTGTCCAAAGATGTCGGCAAACTGCATGCGGACAAATTTGATGTCCTCCTCCCGCACGATGCGGATGATGTCTTCCTTACTCAGTGCCATGACGGGTAGTCCCCCTTTTAAATTATGTAATTCTGGCAAAAAGGGCGCTCCTCTCCCGTCCTTCGGGAGCCGGAACGCCCTTGTCCTCGACTCATGTACTTCCCTTCCCGCGCCGGAAGGGCCGTCTTGTCCATCCTACCATATCCGTCCCTCTTTGGCAAGGGGGAGGGGAAAGGAATCTCGCCCCTCCAGCACCGCCCACTGGGCGTTGTCCAGCCGGTAGCGGCGGTTCATCTCCGCAAAGCTGCCCCCCTCCAGCCAGCATAGGGTCCCCTTGATCACCGCGCTGTGGGCCACCACCAGGGCGGTCCCCTCCCCGGAGCGGCTGATCTGTTCCAGGGCGGGCAGGACCCGGCAGAGCATGGCCGCGAAGGACTCGCCCCCCAGGGGGGCCATGCGGAGGCGGTCGGCCTCATAGCGCCGGTACTCCTCCCGCCAGCGCTTCTGGATCTCGGTCCAGGCATGTCCCTCCCAGTGGCCGAAGGAGATCTCCCGCAGGCCCTCCACCGGCTCGGGCGTCAGGCCCAGCAGTCTGCCCGCGATCTGGGCGGTCTCCAGGGCCCGCTTCTGGGGGCTGGCATAGATCCGCTCCACCCGCTCCCCGGCCGCCAGCAGGCGGCGGGCCAGCTCGGCGGCCTGGGCCCTGCCCCGGTCGTTGAGGGTGGTGTCGCTCTGTCCCTGGATCTGTCCCCGGGCGTTCCAGTCGGTCTCTCCGTGCCGTGCCAGCAGCAGTCTCATAGCGTCCTCCTCACTTGGCCGCCGCCCGGCAGTTGAGCAGCAGTCCCGCAATGATGACCCCGATGCCCAGGAACTGGACCGGGGTGGGCATGGCGTCTCCCAGCAGCACCACCCCGCCGATCAGGGTAAAAATGATCTCGCCCGCGATGGTCCCCTCGGCCAGGGACAGGAGCTTGGGGTCCCCCCGTCCCAGATTGGTGGCCTGGAAAAAGAGGATGGTGGCGATGACCGCCGAGAAGATGGCCACCAGCAGCGCCTGGAAGCACTGGCTCCCGCTGGGCAGCCGTCCCTGGACCACCGCCACGGCCGAGAGGGCCAGGAAGAAGGGCAGACTGCAAATGGTCATGCCCAGCACCCGCTGGGGGGTGTCCAGCTCCTCCCCGCACAGGTCCATCATCTTGCGGTTGCCCAGGGGGTAGGCCACCGCCGCCACTGAGATGAGACCCAGGCAGGTCAGCACCCCGCCCCCGGCCTCCCCACTCAGGAGGCGCTCGCTCTGGATGAGGACCACCCCCAGCAGGATGACCGCCACCGCGCCCAGGCTCCGGCGGGGGATCTTCTTCCCCCACAGGGGATTGAGGAAGACCCCCGCCACAATGGTCAGCTGCCACAGGGACACCGTGAGCCAGGACTCCCCGAAGTCGGAGGCCCAGGTCAGCGGGGCGTAAAAGAGGCCGAAGCCCACCGTGCTCCAGAGCAGCCAGGGCCCCGGACTGCGCCGGATGGACTCCAGCACCGGGCCCAGCTTGTGCCGCACCCCCACCATCACCCACAAAAACGGCAGGGAGAACAGATAGCGCAGCGACGCGCTCCAGATCCAGTATCCGCCGGAGAGATTCATGCTCCGGTTGAGAATAAAGGTAAAGGCAAAGAAAAAGGAGGACAGGATACCCAGTCCTAAGATGCGTTTCATGACAAGCTCCTCTCTCCGGCGGCGGGCCCCCGGGATGGGGCGGAAACCGCACGGTCTGTCTCATTCTAGACGGCAAAACGCTCCCCTGTCAAGGTCTGCCCCGGCGGCGGGCGGGAAAATCCGCGGTTTTTTCCCGTTTCCCTCCCCTTCACGGGCACAGAAGTCTTGCAAACTTCGTATCCATCAGTATATAATAGGAAAAGTCACCTGTCCCTGCCCCGGCGGCGGGCGGGTGCCGATAATACAAAGGAGTGAATGATATGCCTGACGAACTGAATCCACCCGTAATGGCCCAGAACTTTATCCATGATTTCATTGACGAGGATATCGCGCAGGGCGGTCAGTTCCAAGGTATGACCGTCCACACCCGTTTTCCCCCCGAGCCCAACGGCTACCTGCACATCGGCCACGCCAAGGCCATCTTCGTGGACTTCGGCACCGCTGAGAAGTACGGCGGACTGTGCAACCTCCGCATGGACGACACCAACCCCACGAAAGAGGATGTGGAGTATGTGGAGGCCATCCAGGAGGACATCCACTGGCTGGGCTACGACTGGGGCGACCGGTTCTTCTTTGCCTCGGACTATTTTGAGCAGATGTACCAGTACGCCGTGGAGCTCATCAAGAAGGGCCTTGCCTATGTCTGTGAGCTCACCCCGGAGCAGTTTAAGGAATACCGCGGGGACGTGAACACCCCCGCCCGCTCCCCCTACCGGGACCGCCCGGTGGAGGAGTCCCTGGACCTCTTCGCCCGGATGCGCGCCGGCGAGTTCGAGAACGGCCGCATGACCCTGCGGGCCAAGATCGACCTCACCAGCGGCAACTTCAACATGCGCGACCCGGTCATCTACCGCATCAACCACATGCACCATCACCGCCAGGGGGACAAGTGGTGCATCTATCCCATGTACGACTTCGCCCATCCGCTGGAGGACGCTCTGGAGGGAATCACCCACTCCCTGTGCTCCCTGGAGTTTGAGGACCACCGTCCTCTCTACGACTGGGTCATCCAGCACTGCGATGTGCCCGCCAAGCCCCGCCAGATCGAGTTCGCCCGGCTGGGCATCAACTACACCGTCATGTCCAAGCGCAAGCTCCGCCAGCTGGTGGAGGAGGGCCGGGTCTCCGGCTGGGACGATCCCCGCATGCCCACCCTCTGCGGCCTGCGCCGCCGGGGCTACACCCCCCGCTCCATCCGCAACTTCTCCGAGCGCAACGGCGTGAGCAAGGCTGCCTCCACGGTGGAGTTTGCCTTCCTGGAGCACTGCCTGCGGGAGGACCTCAACGAGACTGCCCAGCGCGTCATGGCGGTCCTGCGCCCCGTGAAGCTGGTCATCACCAACTACCCCGAGGGTCAGAGCGAGACCTTCGAGGTGGAGAACAACCCCAACCGGCCCGAGGACGGCACCCGGACCGTCACCTTCTCCCGGGAGCTCTATGTGGAGGCTGAGGACTTCCTCCCCGAGCCCGTGCCCAAGTACAAGCGCCTCTATCCCGGCGGACCCGAGTGCCGCCTGAAGGGCGCCTACCTCATCAAGTGTGTGGGCTATGAAACCGACGATGCCGGCAACGTCATTGAGATCGCCGCCGAGTACGATCCCGACAGCCGGGGCGGCGATCCCGCCGACGGCCGCAAGGTGAAGGGCGCCACCATCCACTGGGTGGACGCCGCCACCGCCGTGGACGCCGAGGTCCGCCTCTACGACAACCTCTTCGCCGACGCCGAGCCCGATGCCGGCGACAAGAATTTCCTGGACTGCCTGAATCCCGGCTCTCTGGAGGTCCTCACCGGCTCCAAGGTGGAGGCCAGTCTGGCCGGCGCCCAGGCGCCCGCCTCCTACCAGTTCCTCCGCCAGGGCTATTTCTGCGTGGACAACAAGGATTCCCAGCCCGGCCACCTGGTCTTTAACCGCTCCGTCAGCCTGAAGGACAGCTTCAAGCCCGGCAAGTAATCCAGTCTGTCAAGCCTGTGGGCGGTATCCAATGGGATACCGCCCACGTTTTGAAATGAGGGAAATGTGATGTATCTGTTCCGCAATGACTACTCCTTCGGCGCCCATCCTAAGGTGCTGGAGGCCCTGTCCGCCAGCAATCTGGAGGGCAACCCCGGCTATGGCTTCGACCCCCACTGTGAGGCGGCCGCCGCCCGGATCAAGGAGCTCTGCCAGGCCCCCCAGGCCGATGTGCAGTTCCTGATCGGCGGCACCTCGGCCAACTTCACCGCCATCGCCGCCTTCCTCCGCCCCTGGGAGGGGGTGTTCTGCGCCCAGACCGGCCATGTCAACGGCCACGAGTCCGGCGCGGTGGAGGCCACCGGGCACAAGCTCCTCCCCCTGGAGGCCGGCCCCGACGGCAAGCTGACCCCCGCCCTCATCGAGGCGGCCCTCCCGGCCTATGAGGACATCCACCTGGTCAAGCCCCGGCTGGTCTACATCTCGGACGCCACCGAGACCGGCGGCGTCTACACCAAGGCTGAGCTGGAGGCCCTCTCCGCCTGCTGCCTTGCCCACGACCTGCTCCTCTTCCTGGACGGCGCCCGCCTGGGCTGTGCCCTCACCTCCCCCGCCAACGACCTGACCCTCCCCGATCTGGCCCGCCTGACCGACGCCTTCTACATCGGCGGCACCAAGAACGGCGCCCTCATGGGCGAGGCGCTGGTCCTGGTCAACCCCGCCCTTCAGGGGGATTTCTTCCGCATCAAGAAGCAGCGGGGCGCCGTCCTGGCCAAGGGCTGGCTGCTGGGTGCCCAGTTCGAGGCCCTGCTGAAGGACGACCTCTACTTCCAGCTGGCCCGCCACTCCAACGACATGGCCCGCAAGCTCCAGGACGGGCTGAAGACCAAGGGGTACTCCTTCCTCTTCGAGTCCCCCTCCAATCAGATCTTCCCCATCGTGCCCGACGCCATCCTCCCGGAGCTGGAGCGGATCTGTGCCTTTGAGGTATGGGGTGCAGCGCCTGAGGCCGGCCATACCGTCATCCGCCTGGTGGCCAGCTTTGCCACCGAGCCCTCCGATGTGGACGGGCTGCTGAACGAGTTCCCCCTGCCCTGATTTCAACCGGAGGGATTTTTATGGACAGTGAACTGCTGAAACTGCGCATCCCCTCGTACATCTACCGTGTGGCCCAACTGCTGGAGATCGTGGTGAGCCTCATTGTGATTGTCGCCATCACCTTGTCGGTCTGGTCGGTTCTCTTGGAGCTGAACATTATGACAAGCGGCCCCGGCAATACCGATCTGCTCCAGACTTTTCTGGCCGACGCTTTTACCGTGGTCATCGGCATTGAGTTCCTCAAGATGCTCAGCCGCCACAACATGAGCTCGGTGGTGGAGGTCCTCCTCTTCGCCATCGCCCGCCAGATGGTCATTGAGCACACCACCGCGGTAGAAAATCTGGTCATGGTGATCGCCATTGCCATTCTGTTCACCATCCGGAAATACCTGTTTATTCCCGGACTGGACGACAAAAAATACAGCCCCCACAGCAAGAAGCGCGCCGACACAGAGGATGCAGCTCACGAGCACATCCACTCCTGAGGCGATGAAAAGAGGGTGTACGGGAAACCGTACACCCTCTTTTGTCATATGGTATCCTCTTCCGGCTGCTTCTTCCGCACGGAACATCCGGCCAGGACCAGGTAGAGGACCAGCAGGATCACACCCAGCAGGAACACCCCCGCCGACGGCCTCCACTCCACGATAAAGCGGCTCAGATCGACCTCCGGCGTCCAGGAGTACTCCCGCCCGGTGGAAAGGCTCCAGATCTGTTCGGCGCTTCCCTTTGCAAAGAGCCACATGGGCCCGCACAGGGCGGTCAGCAGGAGGGCCGGAACCAGGCGCCTCCGGTCCCGCCGGAAGAGCCACAGATACCAGAGCTCCAGCAGGACCAGCAGTCCGGCAAAGAGCCCACCCTGATACCGGTAGCACCAGATGGGAAGGATGTCCAGGCAGTAGGCGCCCCAGAATCCCAGCACCACCAGGAATCCCGCCGCCGGGAGGAGTGCCCGGCCCCGGGGCAGGGACCACACCGACAGACGGAAGCCCCCTTTTTCCTGAAAATGCCGCCGGGCGAGGCCCATGGTCAGGGCGGTCAGCGCCGCTCCCAGCGCCAGCCAGAGGAAGAGCACCCCCAGCACAAGCCCCCTCTGCCGGCCCGACAGCCACAGCTGGAACCAGGTCGACAGGAGCGTGCTCCCTCCTCCCGCGATCAGGACGAGTCCGCCGGCCGCCGCGCCGGCGATCACGCTCAGGTTGACTGCCAGATTCATCCCGGCGTTCCCCAGCCAGAACCAGCGGGAGTGGTAGGCGTAGTACCGCTGGAGGTAGACTCCGTAGGCCATGCAGCCCAGATAGGCCAGGTAGCACACCAGCAGGGGCACAAAGAGCCGCAGGAGATAGAACAGGATGCCGCCCCCCAGGGCAAAGGCAAAGGAGAGCAGGCTCTGGACATCCGTCCGGGTCAGGGCGCGCACCGGCTTTTCCCCGTCCAGCAGATCGTCCACGCTCACCCCCAGGGCCCGGGCCAGGGGCACCAGCAGGGGGACGTCCGGGTATCCGCCCGCCGACTCCCAGCGGGAGATGCTCTTGTTGCTCACCCCCAGGGCGTCGGCCAGCTCCTGCTGGGTCATGTTTTTTTCCTTGCGATAGCGTTTCAGGCGTTCACTGAATTCCGCTTCCATGGTTCCGCCTCCTTTCTTTCTGGCCCCATTGTAGCAGGAAATCGCTCTCGCAGCCACCCCACAGGGCGGGAATTCCCTCCCGGGGGGCGAGAATCGCGCCGTCAGGTCTTTTTTTGTGTCACCTTTTCGCTCCTTCTGCGTCCAGAAGAGGGGAGCAAAAAAACACTCCCACACAGCCCCCTTAGGAGGTGTATGCTTTGAAGGAAGAAGCTCTGCTTCGGCACATCCAGGCGGGACGCCGCTGGGCACTCCACGCCGCCATCCGGCGCTACACCGGGTATGTGACCGCGGTCGCCGCCCGCACTCTGGGGCCCTCCCTGCTCCCCGAGGATCTGGAGGAGGTGGTCTCCGACGTGTTTGTGACCCTGTGGCTCCGCTCCGGTGACATCCAGAGCGGTCCGTCCCTGCGCCCCTGGCTGGCCGCCGTGGCCCGGAACAAAGCCGCCGACCGCCTGCGCCGCACCCGGGGTGTCCTCCCCCTCTCCGACACCCTGCCCGCAGTGGGTGATCTGCCCGAGGCCCTGGTGGAACGGCAGGAGTGTCACGCCCAGCTCCGCCGGGCCGTGGAGGCCATGGAGGAGCCCGACCGTACCCTGTTTCTCCTCTACTACTACGAGGACCAGCCCCTGAAAGAGGTGGCCCCCCGCCTGGGTCTGAGCCTGGCGGCCGCCAAGGCCCGTTTGAGCCGGGGCCGGAAACGCCTGAAAGAGGCGCTATTGAAAGGAGGAATCGACCATGCGTGATCACCTGCACGATCTATGGGAGGACCTGGACCTGCCCGAGGCCTACCCCACCGTGGACCCCCGCGCGGTCCGGCGCCGGGTGGACGCCGTATTGGACGGCGCAAAGGGACGAGGACCCCGCCGGCCCTTGCGGGTGGCCCTGGCTGGACTCCTGCTGGCCGCAGCCGGGATTACCGCCAGCATCTCCATCGCCCTCGCGGATACCGGACAGGCCCTTCCCCCCATCGTCTCCGACCCGCCCGCTGTCTCCGACCCGCCCGCCGTCTCTCCCACCCCCACGCTCCCCCCTGACGGCCACGGGTGGAGCATTATCATCACCCCGGAGGACTATGACAGCGGAAACCCCACCCGGGACCAGACCGATGAAATTTCCGCGCTGCCTGTCTACCCCTCCGGCCCCCTCTCCGCCGAGGCACAGCAGGCCGCCGCCGAGGATCTGGCCGACGCACTGGATACCACCCTCCGCGGCACGGACGGTCCCGGCGTCTTTCTCCTGGCCGACGGCACCCAGCTCTCCTTCTCCGCAGATGCCCCCGAGGTGGTCATCGAGCCCACCGATTGCTCCCCTGCCGACCTGCTCTCCCGCCTCACCGGGGGAGGCGCCATCGAAACGGCCAAGTCGGTCCACTATTCCTTCTCCGGGGAGCCCGACACCCAGTCCCGTTCCTTCCCCGCCGATACCGGGCAGCCGCTGGAGGAGCAGCTGCTGGACTACACCTTCTCCTCCGTCCGGTCGGACAGCGCCACCTCTCTGCGCCTCACCCTCACGCCGGTCCAGCAGGGGGTCTACCCCATCCGGAGCACGGAGGAGGCCCTCTCCCTCTTCCGCGCGGGAAACTACTTCGGCGTGGAGACCCGCCCGGAGGAGGCCCGCATCCTGTGGGTCCAGCTGATCTACCGTACCGACGGGATTGGCGCCTCCTTCCTCCAGCCCTTCTATGAGATCATCTATATGCAGGCCTACTGGGATCTCACTCCGGTGATGCACACGGAGAAGGTCCGCCGCTACTCCAGCATCAGCTCCGCCTATGTCCCAGCCGTGACCGACCCCTACCTGGACGAGCTCCGTCCCACCTGGTATATCAATGACACCGACACCGGGCACGGCATCTATGCCCCCTCCTGATTCCCCCAAAAAACAAACGCGGCCGCCGCAGAAGATTCGTTCTGCGGCGGCCGCGCCCTGTTCTCTTTGCTTATTTCTTGTGGTCCTCGGCAATCTCGCCGCTGCGGAAGGCCCAGAGCAGGGCCATCAGGTCGTCGATCTGCTCCTGGAGCTGGCGGCCCACATCGGTCCCGGCGATCTTCATGCGGGATTCCAGCCGCTCAAACACCACCGAGCTGGAGGCGATGTCCTGATTCTCCCGGATGGCGTTGCGCCGGCCCACAAAGGGCTCGTGGGAGACCAGGCGGAAGCAGCCCGAGTTGTAGATCAGGGTATAGCCCGCGATGCCGGTGGTCTTCTGGTAGGCCTTGCAGAAGCCGCCGTCGATGACCAGCAGCTTGCCCCCCGCCTTCATGGGGCTCTCGCCCTTCTTGGACTTGACCGGGATGTGGCCGTTGATGATGTGGCAGTGGGGGCCCTCCAGCCCGAACTCCCGCAGCAGCATATCGCACACGGCGGGGTCGTTGTAGAACTGGTAGTAGGGATTCTTGGGCTCGGTCCAGGTGGACTCGTCCACGATGAGCCGCCGCTCGAAGGTGGTCATCCGGTCCCGGCCGAAGATGGGGCTGTTGCGTCCCGCCCAGAGGAACCAGAGGAAGTCCATGCCGAACTGCCGCTCGGGGGAGCCGGGCTTATTGTAGTAGGCCCGCCGGGCAACCAGGTCGGCGTAGTCCAGGAAGGCCCGCCCCGAGAGGTTCTCGCAGCCGATGGAGAAGCGCATCAGCTCCCCCTCCGCCGTCATGGGGATGCAGCCGTGGAAGAGGAGGTTCCCGTTGAACACCTTGTAGAGGCTGCCCTTGGAGTAGAGGAAGCGGATGTGCCGCTGGAGCTTTTCGCTGTGGCGGAAGGAGGCGGTGAGCTGGTCGATGAGGACAGACTCCTCCTCCGTGAGGGCGTAGGGGTCGTTCCGGTCCACGGTGGGGAAGTCGGTGTCCTCCAGCGGATAGGTGGTGCCCCCCAGGGTAATGCACTTGTTCTCATAGTCGATCTTGTCCAGAAGCAGCCGGTCGTTCATGCCGAAGCAGGGATTGCGCAGGATCTTCTGCCCCTCCAGCTTGAAGAGGATGATGGTGATGGCCTTGTGCATCCGGGCGACCAGCATCTTGTCCTTCTCGGTGTAGTGGGCCTCGTCCTCATTGGTGAGCTTGACGGCGAACTGGTGGATGTCACAGTCCTTGTACACCTCGTTGGCAAAGACCGACAGGGGCCGCAGGGAGATGCCGTATCCGGTCTCGATGACCTCCAAGTTGTTGTAGCGCAGGGAGTTGGCCAGCACGGTGGCCACCAGGGTGCGGGAGCCGGAGGCCGCGCCCATCCACAGGATGTCGTGGTTGCCCCACTGGATGTCCACGCTGTGGTACTCCATCAGGGAGTCCAGGATGATGTCGGCCCGGGGGCCGCGGTCAAAGATATCGCCCACCAGGTGCAGGTGGTCCACGGCCAGGCGCTTGATGAGCTCGCACAGCTGCACCAGGAAGTTGGAGGCCCGGTCGATGTCGATGATGGTGGAGATGATGTTCTCGTAGTAGTCCCGCTTATCGCTGTCCTCATAGTGGGTGTGGATGAGCTCGTCGATGATATAGGCGTACTCCTTGGGCATGGCCTTACGGACCTTGGAGCGGGTATACTTGGAGCTGACCTCCCGGCAGACCTCGATGAGGCGGTGGAAGGTGATGCGGTACCACTCCCGCATGTCGTCGTTCTCCCGCTCGATCTCCTCCAGCTTCTCCTTGGGGTAGTAGATGAGGGTGGCCAGCTGGTCCAGCTCGGCCTTGGAGACGCTGGTGCCGAAGAGCTTGTCCAGCTTTTCCCGCACCACGCCGGAAGCGGAGTTGAGGATGTGCAGAAATGCCTCGTATTCGCCGTGCACATCGGAGATGAAGTGTTCCGTGCCCTTGGGCAGGTTCAGGATCGCCTGGAGATTGATGATCTCGGTACTGGCCGCCTGAACGGTGGGATACTGCCGGGCCAGCATTTTCAGATAGTGCAGATTCTCGGACCGGTAGGTTTTCGATGGCTTCATGCGGGGGCCTCCTTTTCTAATCTTTGGTAATCTTCATTATGTCACGTTCTCCCTCCGGTTGCAAGGGGAGGCGTGTCCTTTCCCTCTTCCACACCGGATTTTTCCATCCGGTTTCCCCGGTACATTCGTTTTTCTGTTGGAATTCCAACATACAAATGGGCCATTCTCCCCTATACTGATGCCATGATCCAGAAAACCACCGGCCGCAGCTTGCTCCGGCCATAAAAAGGAGTTAGACTATGGAAAACAAGATGTTCTGCTATCAGTGCCAGGAGACCGCCGGCTGCGCCGGATGCACCCGAGCCGGCGTGTGCGGCAAGACCGCCCAGGTGGCCAACACCCAGGACCTGCTGGTCTATGTGACCAAGGGGCTCTCCGCTGTTACCACCGCCCTGCGGGCCCAGGGCGAGGCCATCCCCGCTTCCCTCAACCAGCTCATCACCCTCAACCTCTTCACCACCATCACCAACGCCAACTTTGACCAGGAGGCCATCCTCCAGCGCATCCGGGACACCCTGGCGGCCAAGGCACCCCTGCTGGCCCAGGTCCAGGACCCCTCCGCCCTTCCCGCCGCCGCCCGGTGGGACGGCTCCGGCGACTGGGAGGAGAAGGCCGCCCAGGTGGGCGTGCTCTCCACCGAAAACGAGGACATCCGCTCTCTGCGGGAGCTCATCACCTACGGTCTGAAGGGCCTGTCCGCCTACTCCAAGCACGCCAACGCCCTGCTCCAGGCCGACGAGGAGATCGACGCCTTCCTCCAGCGGGCCCTGGCCGCCACCCTGGACGACACCCTCACCGCCGACGACCTGGTGGCCCTCACCCTGGAGACCGGTAAATACGGCGTATCCGGCATGGCCCTTCTGGACCAGGCCAACACCCAGGCCTACGGCAACCCCGAGATCACCCGGGTCCAGCTGGGCGTGGGCAAGAACCCCGGCATCCTGGTCTCCGGCCACGACCTGCGGGACCTGGAGATGCTGCTGGAGCAGACCAAGGACACCGGCGTGGACGTGTACACCCACTCCGAGATGCTCCCCGCCCACTACTACCCCGCCTTCAAGAAGTACCCCCACTTTGTGGGCAACTATGGCAACGCCTGGTGGAAGCAGAAGGAGGAGTTCGAGTCCTTCCACGGTCCCATCCTGATGACCACCAACTGCATCGTGCCCCCCAAGGACAGCTACAAGGACCGGCTCTACACCACCGGCGCCGCCGGATTCCCCGGCTGCAAGCACATTCCCGGTGCCATCGGGGAGGAGAAGGACTTCTCCGCTCTCATCGAGCACGCCAAGCGCTGCGCGCCCCCTGCCGAGCTGGAGCAGGGTGAGATCGTGGGCGGCTTTGCCCACGCCCAGGTGCTGGCCCTGGCCGACCAGGTGGTGGAGGCCGTCAAGAGCGGAGCCATCAAGAAGTTCGTGGTCATGGCCGGCTGTGACGGCCGTGCCAAGAGCCGCAGCTACTACACCGACTTTGCCAAGGCCCTGCCCCGGGACACCGTGATCCTCACCGCGGGCTGCGCCAAGTACAAGTACAACAAGCTGGACCTGGGCGACATCAACGGGATTCCCCGGGTGCTGGACGCCGGCCAGTGCAACGACTCCTACTCCCTGGCCGTCATCGCCCTCAAGCTCAAGGAGGTCTTTGGCCTCTCCGACATCAACGACCTGCCCATCATCTACAACATCGCCTGGTATGAGCAGAAGGCGGTCATCGTCCTGCTGGCCCTGCTCTATCTGGGGGTGAAGAACATCCACCTGGGCCCCACCCTGCCCGCCTTCCTCAGCCCCAACGTGGCCAAGGTCCTGGTGGAGAACTTCGGCATCGCCGGCATCCGCACCGTGGAGGAGGACATGGCCCTCTTCTTCGGCGAGCAGGCCTGAGCCACCCTTCGCCCTGCCGGGTTTCTGAGAGAAAGGAGCTGTCTTCCCATGAAAAAGCCGTCCGTCCGCATCACTCTGGTGGACCGTCTGGGCCCCTGCCGGTGTCACCGGGGGCACCAGATCGGCGATTCCTTCGACTTTGAGACCCAGCGGGGCGAGCTGTGCCCCATGGCGGCCCACGCGGCCTTCCCCTTCGTGGACATCCTCCGCTACGGCGGGACCTTGCCCAAGAGCCGCCACGGGGACTACCGCTTCTGCTGTCCGGACGCCGACGTGGTCAACGTCTTCCGCCTGGAGATCCTCCCTCCGGAGGAGCCCTGATCCCCCCTTTTCCGTCCATTTTGGAAGAGTTTTGCCCCCGCCCCCTTGCCATAGGCGGGAAAAGCCTCTATAATATTGTCTGCTTAATTCAGGCGCTCCCCCGTTCGGGCGGCGCCCAACCGTTGGAGGAATTCAAATGGCTCTGGATATGAATTGGTTTGACGAGATGGAGGCCCGCATTCCCAAGGGAGAGGTCCGCACTCGTTTTGCCCCCTCTCCCACGGGCTATATGCACGTGGGCAACCTGCGCACCGCCCTGTACACCTGGCTCATCGCCCGGCACAACGGCGGCAAGTTCCTGCTCCGCATCGAAGACACCGACCAGGGCCGCCTGGTGGAGGGCGCCGTGGACGTGATCTACAACACCCTGCGCAAGTGCGGTCTGGACTGGGACGAGGGTCCCGATCTGGGCGGTCCGGTGGGCCCCTATGTACAGACCGAGCGCCGCGGCTTTTACGGTAAGTACGCCGAGCTCCTGGTGGAGCGGGGCCACGCCTACTACTGCTTCTGCGAAAAGACCGAGTCCGAGGAGGATTCCGGCGAGTTTGACCGGGGCGACGATCCCTGCCGCTCCCTGAGCATGGAGGAGGCCCGGGCCAAGGTGGAAGCCGGCGTGCCCTATGTCATCCGCCAGAAGATCCCCAAGGAGGGCTCCACCACCTTCCACGACGTGGTGTTCGGCGACATCACGGTGGAGAACTCCACCCTGGACGACCAGATCCTCATGAAGTCGGACGGTCTGCCCACCTACAACTTCGCCAACGTCATCGACGACCACCTCATGGGCATCACCCACGTGGTCCGCGGCAGCGAGTACCTCTCCTCCGCCCCCAAGTACAACCTGCTCTATGAGGGCTTCGGCTGGGAGGTCCCCGCCTATATCCACTGCTCCCCCGTCATGCGCGACCAGCACAACAAGATGTCCAAGCGCAAGGGCGATCCCTCCTACGAGGACCTGCTGGCCATGGGCTTCCTCTCCGAGGCCGTGGTCAACTATGTCACCCTGCTGGGCTGGTCCCCCAAGGGCGAGGAGAGCGAGCGGGAGTTCTTCACCCTCTCCGAGCTGGCAGAGTCCTTCGACGTGGCGGGCATCTCCAAGTCCCCCGCCATCTTCGACCTGGAGAAGCTCAAGTACTTCAACGCCAAGTACCTGCGCGCCCTCTCCCCCGAGGCCTTCTATGAGGGGGCCCGGCCCTACCTGGAGCAGGCGGTCAAGACCCCCGGCATCGACCTCTCCCTCATCGCGCCCCTGGTGCAGCCCCGCTGCGACACCTGGCTGGACATCGCCCCCCAGGTGGACTTCTTTGACGCGCTGCCCGCCTACTCCAACGAGCTCTACTGCCACAAGAAGATGAAGACCAATGAGGAGAACTCTCTGGAGGCCCTCCAGATGGTCCTCCCCGTGCTGGAAGGCCTCTCCGACTGGACCTATGACGCCATCCACGACGCCCTCATCGACCTGGCCGCCAGCCACGAGCTCAAGAACGGCCGCATCATGTGGCCCGTGCGCACCGCAGTCTCCGGCAAGGCCGTCACCCCCGGCGGCGCTGTGGAGCTGTGCCACATCCTGGGCAAGGAGGAGACCCTCCGCCGTATCCGCCTGGGTATGGAGCAGCTGGCCCGCTGATTTTCTTCTCACAAGCGCATACAAAAACGCTCCCGGTTTCGATGAAACCGGGAGCGTTTCTTTTTGGTCTGATTTACTTCTTTTCCTCACCCATGAGCAGGTAGAGCACCGCTTTCTGGGCGTGGAGGCGGTTCTCAGCCTCGTCGAAGATCTCGCCGGCGTGGGCCTCAAAGACCTCGGCGGTGATCTCCTCGCCCCGGTGGGCGGGCAGGCAGTGCTGCACCATGCAGCCGGGGTTGGTGACCTTCATCAGCGCCTCGTTGACCTGGTAGCCCTGGAAGGCGGCCTTGCGCTTGGCGGTCTCCTCCTCCTGGCCCATGGAGGCCCACACGTCGGTAAAGACCACGTCGGCCCCCTTGGCGGCCTCCATGGGATCCCGGGTGAGGGTAAAGGTGGCGTCGGTCACGCTCTTGGCAAACTCCATCACGTCGGGATGGGGGTCATACCCCTCGGGGCAGGCCACGGACACGTTCATGCCCACCTTCAGGCAGCCCACGATGAGGGAGTTGACCATGTTGTTGCCGTCGCCGATGAAGCACATGTTCAGCCCTTCCAGCTTGCTCTGGTGCTCGCGAATGGTCATCAGGTCGGCCAGCACCTGACAGGGGTGGGCGAAATCGGTCAGGCCGTTGATGACCGGGATGTCGGCGTACTCGGCCAGCTTCTCCACCTCCTCCTGGGAGTAGGTGCGGATCATGATGCCGTCGCAGTAGCGGGAGAGCACCCGGGCGGTGTCCTCCACGGGCTCGCCGCGGCCGATCTGGCTCTCCTTGCTGGAGAGGAAGAGGGCGTGGCCGCCCAGCTGGTACATACCGGTCTCAAAGGAGACCCGGGTACGGGTGGAGTTCTTCTCGAAAATCATGGCCAGAGTCTTGCCCTGGAGATAGTTGTGGGTGAGACCATGCTTCTGGTTGTACTTCATCTGGTCGCCCACGTTCAGAATATGAATGATCTCTTCCTTGGAGAGATCCAGCAGCTTCAACAGATCCTTCATTTCCATGTCACCTCATCATCCGGCGGGAGCGGTGTCCCGCGCCGTTCTTATTCCAGGACCTGGGCCATGATCGCCAGGCCCTTGTCCATCTCTTCCTTCGTGATCGTCAGGGGGGGCAGCAGCCGCAGACCCGGCCCGGCGGTGAGGACCAAAAGGCCATTCTGCACCAGCTGGGCGGCCAGAGCCTTGTTGGTATAGCCCTCCTTGACCTCAATGCCGATCATCAGGCCCAGCCCGCGGGTGGAGCCGATGCTCTTCTTGTCCAGGGCCTCGATGCCGGCGCGCAGGTAGGCGCCCTTCTCCTTCACCGCTTCCAGCGCGTCCTCGTCCAGGATATCCAGGACGGTGAGGGCGGCCGAGGCGGCGATGGGGTTGCCGCCGAAGGTGGAGCCGTGCATGCCCGCTCCCAGCACATTCCGGCACTTCTCGTTCACCAGGAATCCGCCCATGGGGAGGCCGCCGGCGATGCCCTTGGCAAAGGAGGCCGCGTCGGGTTGGATGCCGTACTGCTGGTAGGCAAAGAGGGTGCCCGTCCGGCCGATGCCGGTCTGGACCTCGTCCACCAGCAGGAGCCAATCCCGCTCGGCGCACAGCTCCGCCAGACCCCGGACAAAGTCCGGCTCCATGGGGAGCACGCCGCCCTCGCCCTGGACCAGCTCCAGCATCACGGCGCACACGTCCTTCCCGCCTTCCGCCTTGACGCTCTCCAGATCGTTGGCGTCGGCGTAGCGGAAGCCCTCCATAAAGGGATAGAAGTACTGGTGGAACACATCCTGTCCGGTGGCGGTCAGGGTGGTGATGGTCCGTCCGTGGAAGGAGTTCTTCAGGGTCAGGATGGTGCTGCGGCCCTTGCCGTACTTGTCAAAGCTGTACTTGCGGGCCAGCTTGATGATGCCCTCATTGGCCTCGGCGCCGGAGTTTCCGAAGAAGGCCGCCGCCATCCCCGCCCGCCGGCACAGCACGTCGGCCAGCTTGGCGTAGGGCTGGGTATAAAAGAGGTTGGAGATATGCCCCAGAGCCAGGGCCTGCTCATAGATGGACCAGGCCCACTGCTCATTTCCGTAGCCCACCGAGTTCACGCCGATGCCGGAGGTGAAGTCGATGTACTCCTTCCCCTCCAGATCCCAGAGCGTGGCGCCCTTTCCGTGGGCAATGGCCACGTCAAAGCGCCCGTAGGTCTGAAGGGTGTGGGCGTGATCCAGGGCTTTCAGTTCTTCAAAGGTCATGGTTGCCGTCTCCTTACAGAATCATGGTACCGATGCCCTGGTCGGAGAGCATCTCGATGAGGATGGAGTGGGGGATGCGTCCGTCCAGGATGTGGGTGCGCTCCACGCCGGAGCGTACCGCCTCCACGCAGCACTCGATCTTGGGGATCATGCCGCCCTGGATCACGCCCTCCCGCACCAGCTGGGGCACGTCGGAGAGTCCCACCACCGGGATGAGGGTCCCCTCGTCCGCCGGGTCGCGCAGCAGCCCCCGGATGTCGGTGAGGAGGATGAGCTTCTCGGCCCCCAGGGCCACGGCCAGCTTGGCCGCGGCGGTGTCGGCGTTGATGTTGTAGGCGTTCTCCCCATCCACTCCCTGGGCCACGGTGGAGACCACCGGGATGTAGCCCTGCTGGAGGCAGTCCCGCACCGGGTCGGGATTGACCTTGACAATCTCGCCCACCAGGCCGTACTTCTCGTCCAGCTTCTGGGCCTGGAAGAGACCCGCGTCCATGCCGCACAGGCCGATGGCGTGGCCGCCCCGGCGGTTGAGGGTGGCCACCAGGTTCTTGTTCACCTTGCCGCAGAGCACCTGCTGGACGATGTCCATGGTCTCCTCGTCGGTGTAGCGCAGGCCGTCCACAAAGCGGGACTCCTTGCCGATCTTGCGGAGCATCTCCGAGATCTCGGGCCCGCCGCCGTGGACCACCACCACATGGATGCCCACCAGGTGGAGCAGGATGATGTCGCTGATGACGGCCCGGCGCAGCTCGTCGGAGATCATGGCGTTTCCGCCGTATTTGACCACGATGGTCTTGCCGTAAAATTTCTGGATATAGGGCAGAGCTTCGGCCAGCACCGTGGCTCTGGTCACAACAGGGTCAGACATTTGGAATCCTTCTTTCCCGATCAGGTGCGGTAATCGCCGTTGATCTTCACATAGTCATAGGTCAGGTCGCAGCCCCAGCAGGTGGCCTCGTGCTCTCCCTCGTGGAGGCAGATGTCGATGATCACCTCGTCCTGGGAGAGGATGCTCTTGGCGGCCTCCTCGTCGAAGTCCAAGCCCATGCCCTGCTGGCAGACCAGCACCTCGCCCACGGCGGAGGCAAATTTCACATCCACGTACTCGGGCCGGAAGGGGGCCTTGGAGTAGCCCATGGCGCACAGGACCCGGCCCCAGTTGGCGTCGGTGCCGAACATGGCGGCCTTCACCAGGGGGGAGCCCACCACCGCCTTGCTCAGGCGCTCGGCGCTCTCCTCGCTGCGGGCCTCATGGACGGTGCAGGTGATGAGGCGGCTGGCGCCCTCGCCGTCACCGGCGATGCAGCGGGCCAGATACTCGCAGACCTGGTGCAGGGCCTTGCGGAAGACGGTGTAGCTGTCATCCTTCCACTCGATGAGGGGATTTTCCGCCATGCCGTTGGCCAGCACCACGCACATGTCGTTGGTGGAGGTGTCCCCGTCCACCGTCACCCGGTTGAAGGTCTTGGGCACCACCTCGTGGAGGGCGTCGGAGAGCAGCTCGCCGGTGATGGCACAGTCGGTGGTGATGAAGCAGAGCATGGTTCCCATGTTGGGGTGGATCATGCCGGAGCCCTTGGCGATGGCGCCCATGGTCACGGTCTTGCCGCCCAGAGTGAAGGAGATGGCGATCTCCTTCTTGCTGGTGTCGGTGGTCATGATGGCGTGGGCCGCCGCGTCGGAGCCCTCGGGGCCGTCGGTGAGTCCGGCCGCCACCTCGGGCATTCCCCGCTCGATGGCGGCGATGTTGATGGTCTGGCCGATGACACCGGTGGAGGCCACCACAAAGTCCGAGGGCTTGTGGCCGGTGGCCTGGGCGGCGTACTGGCTCATAAGCTCGGCATTCTCATGGCTCTGGGGGCAGCAGGCGTTGGCGTTTCCGCTGTTGGCCACCACGCCCCAGGCCGTTCCGTCCTCCAGATGGTCCATGGTGACGTAGATGGGGGCCGCCTTGACGCGGTTCATGGTGTAGGTGGCCGCCGCCGCACACTCCCGCTCGGAGAGGATGATGGCCAGGTCCTTCTTTTCCAGCTTCTTGCTCTTGACGCCGCAGTGAACGCCCCAGGCCCGAAAGCCCTTGGCTGCGGTCACGCCGCCGTTGATCTGCTTCATAACCTTATGTCCTTCCCTTCTGTGGGGGAACGAAGGGTGCGCTGTCTCCAGCTTCCCTTCTTCCGCTCAGTCCAAATGGAGCCCGGTGGTCTCGTCCAGGCCCAACATGATATTCATATTCTGTACCGCCGCGCCCGATGCACCCTTGCCCAGGTTGTCGAAGAGGGCGGTGACGATGGTCTGCTCCTCATGGCCGCAGACCACCAGCTCCAGCCGGTCGCTTCCGGCCAGGGCGTTGGCGGGGAGCATTCCGCCCTCCTCCTCATAGCGCACCGAGATCAGCTTCTGTCCGGCGTAGTAGGCCATGAGGATGTGGTAGATCTCCTTGGCCGTGGGCTGCCCCAGCAGATACTTATTGTGGAGCATAATCGTGGTGGCCATGCCCTTGTAGTAGTCGTCCACCACCGGGCAGAAGACCGGAGGCTGGTCCAGCCCGGAGATCTTCCGCATCTCATTGAGATGCTTGTGGCGCAGGTTGGTGCCGTAGATCCGGGGGCTGTACAGGTCCTTCCCCTTCTCCCCGCTCTCGTACTCCGCGATCATCTTCTTGCCCCCGCCGGAGTAGCCGGTCAGGGAGTAGCAGGTGAGCGGGTAGTCCTTTGGCAGGATGTGGAGGGAGACCAGGGGCATGGTGGAGGAGAGAAAGCCCGTGGCATGGCACCCGGGATTGGCCACCCGGGTGGCCTGTCCGATGACCTCGCCGGGATAGCGGTAAAACTCCGGGAAGCCGTAGACCCATCCCTTGGCGGTGCGGTGGGCGGTGGAGGCGTCAATGACCCGGGTGTGGTCATTCTCGATGAGGGCCACCGCCTCCTTGGCCGCCGCGTCGGGCAGGCAGAGGAAAACCAGGTCGGCCGCGTTGAGGAGCTTCTTCCGCTCCTCAACGTCCTTGCGCTTTTCCTCGTCGATGAGCAGCAGCTCGATGTCCTCCCGCGCGCCCAGGCGCTCATAGATCTGAAGGCCGGTGGTGCCTTCCTTGCCGTCGATATATACCTTTGGTTTATTCATAGAAACACCCCATTTTCTCGGTTTGCCGCGTAGACAGTTTCATAGTACGGCAGCCGAGCGAGGATTTCAACCTCAAACCTGTTACAGTCTGGTTTCTCAGCCCTTCTTCCGCTGGGCCAGGAAGTCCTTGATGTGGTCGATCTGCTGCTGCACGCTCTCGGCGGAGGGACCGCCGTAAACCTGGCGTCCGTTGACGCAGGTGTTGAGCTCCAGGGCCTGGTAGACATCCTCCTCGAAGATGGGCGAGACCGCCTTGAAGTCCTTCAGGGGCAGGGTGTCCAGGGTCTCACCGGCCTTGATGCAGAAGTTGACCAGCTTGCCCACGATCATGTAGGCCTCCCGGAAGGGCATTCCCTTCTTGACCAGGTAGTCGGCGCAGTCGGTGGCGTTGATGAAGCCGCCGGAGGCCGCCGCGCGCATGTTCTTCTCCTTGACGGTGAGGGTGTCCAGCATGGCGGCAAAGACGGGGATGCACAGCTCCACCGTGTCGATGGCGTCGAAGACCGGCTCCTTGTCCTCCTGCATGTCCTTGTTGTAGGCCAGAGGCAGGCCCTTCATCACGGTCAGCAGGGTGATGAGGGAGCCGTACACCCGCCCGGTCTTGCCCCGGACCAGCTCGGCCACATCGGGGTTCTTCTTCTGGGGCATGATGGAGGAACCGGTGGAATAGGCGTCGTCCAGCTCCACATACTTGAACTCCCAGGAGCACCAGAGGATGATCTCTTCCGAGAAACGGGACAGGTGCATCATCAGAATGGAGCAGGCAGACAGGAACTCAATGGCAAAGTCCCGGTCGGACACCGAGTCCATGGAGTTGTCGGTGGGGCACCGGAAGCCCAGGGCCGCCGCGGTCTGGAACCGGTCCACCGGATAGGTGGAGGTGGCCAGGGCGCCCGCGCCCAGGGGGCACTCGTCCATCCGCTCCAGGCAGTCCTCCAGGCGGGTGATGTCCCGCTTGAGCATGTTGGCGTAGGCCATCATGTAGTGGGCGAAGGTGGTAGGCTGGGCCCGCTGGAGGTGGGTGTAGCCCGGCATGACGGTGTGGAGGTTGGCCTGGGCCTTTTTCACCAACACCTCCTCCAGGTCCTGGATCATGCCGATGATGACGGGGATCTCCTTCTTCACATAGAGCCGGAAGTCCACCGCCACCTGGTCGTTCCGGCTGCGGGCGGTGTGCAGCCGCTTGCCGGTCTGGCCGATGCGCTGGGTGAGGAGGGACTCGATGTTCATGTGGATGTCCTCGTTCTCCATGGAGAACTCCACCTGATCGGCCTCCACGTCGGCCAGGATGGCCTTGAGCCCGTCGATGATCTTCTCGGCCTCATGGGCCTCGATGATGCCGGTCTTTCCCAGCATGGCCGCGTGGGCCATGGAGCCTGCGATGTCCTCCTTGTAGAGACGGGCGTCGAAGGAAATGGACGAGTTAAAGTCATTTACCAGGGTATCGGTTTCCTTCTGGAACCGTCCTGCCCACAATTTCATGCTGGTTACCTCATTTCTCTTTCATCGGGTTAATGTTTCAATGCTCCGCCGCCCCCTGTCTGGCAAAGGGCGGCGGAATGGATGTCTTAACGGGCGCTTACTTCAGCTTTCCCTGGTCCCGCAGGGCCAGGATGGTGTCGGGCAGGCCCCAGAGGTTGATAAAGCCGGTGGCGTCGTTCTGGTTGTAGTCGCTCTCCTGGAAGGTGACGATATCCTCGGAGTAGAGGGTGTCGGGAGAGGTGACGCCGGAGGTGATGATGTTGCCCTTGTAGAGCTTGAGCTTCACCTGGCCGGTGACGTACTTCTGGGTCTCAGCGGCGAAGGCGGAGAGGGCCTCCCGCACAGGGGTGAACCACTTGCCGTTGTAGACCAGATCGGCGAAGTCCACCGCCAGCTTCTGCTTCATGTGCTTGGTGTCCTTGTCGATGGTGATCATCTCCAGCACCTCGTGGGCCCGGTAGAGGATGGCGCCGCCGGGAGTCTCGTACACGCCCCGGTCCTTCATGCCGGTCATCCGGTTCTCCACGATGTCCAGCAGGCCGATGCCGTTCTTGCCGCCCAGGTCGTTGAGCTTGCGGATGATGTCGGAGGCCTTCATCTTCTCACCGTCCACGGCCACGGGCCAGCCCTTCTCAAAGTCGATGGTCACATAGGTGGCCTCGTCGGGGGCCATGGCGGGAGAGACGCCCATCTCCAGGAAGCCGGGCTTGTCGTACTGGGGCTCGCTGGCGGGATCCTCCAGGTCCAGGCCCTCGTGGGAGAGGTGCCACAGGTTCTTGTCCTTGGAGTAGCTGGTCTCCCGGCTGATCTTCAGGGGCACGTTGTGGGCCTCGGCGTAGTCGATCTCTTCGTTGCGGCTCTTGATGTCCCACTCTCTCCAGGGGGCGATGATCTTCATCTCGGGGGCGAAGCGCTTGATGGCCAGCTCAAACCGGATCTGGTCGTTGCCCTTGCCGGTGCAGCCGTGGGCGATGGCGTCGGCCCCTTCCTTCTTGGCGATCTCCACCAGACCCTTGGCGATGATGGGCCGGGCAAAGGCGGTGCCCAGCAGATAGTCCTCATACTTGGCGCCCATCATCATGGAGGGGATAATGACATCGTCTACCATCTCATCCACCAGATCCAGCACATACAGCTTGGAAGCGCCGGTCTTGATGGCCTTCTCCTCCAGGCCCTCCAGCTCGTCATTCTGGCCCACGTCGCCGGCCACGGCGATGATCTCGGGGTTGTTGTAGTGCTCCTTCAGCCAGGGGATGATGATGGACGTATCCAGACCGCCGGAGTAGGCGAGGACAACTTTCTTGATCTCAGACATTGTAATGACCTCCTGTGAGGCGGCCGCTCCGGCCGTCTTTCTGATGTTGGCATCATTATACTCCCAGCAGAATAAAAATGCAACTGTCATTTTGCATAATTATTCTTATATCTCCCATTTTATTTGAATATAATTTTATATATTCATTTTATAGTGAATATCCTAGAATGTACTTCCCTGGCGCACACTCTGGAATATACGTTTTTATTCTGCATAAAACGAAAAAAGCGGCGCGGCTCTTCCAAGAGAGCCGCGCCGCCGCGCTGTCACATATGGAACCGCCGCCGGACCTCCTCCCGCAGGGAGGGGATCCGCCGTACGATGATGAGCGGAATGACCAGCGCCACGCAGATGGTGAAAACCACCAGGGACCAGCTGGGCCCCCAGGCCCCGTGGATAAACCGGTCGATGAGCAGCTCCGTGCCCACCAGGAAGGCCCCGATCGTGCCCACCAGCAGCGTGACCGTGGTCAGGATGGAGCGCCGTCCTCCCCCCAGTATCAGCCCCAGGAAGAGAACACAGGCCCCGCCCCACAGCACGATGGGCAGTGCCAGGCCCAGGTACCACACCATTCCGTCCAGGTCTATGGCGATGAGGAGCAAATACACCCCCACCGCCGCCACATCCAGCACCAGCCGGATCAGCAGCGGCATCCCCCGCAGCAGAAGCGGCGGGACAAACCACAGCCACAGCATGATGGCCGCCCCCACCACGTAGAGGGACCAGGTCCGCTCCGCCGGGAGGAAGATGTTCAAAATAGCACAGCACACCGACACCGACACCAGCATGGCTGAGATCAGCACGGCCAGCTCCCACTTGGAAACCGGGGCCACCTCGCCCCGCTCCGTGGGAAAGGGCTTGGGGGAGACGGTATCCACCGGCTGCTTCGGGTTGACCACCGGCGTATGGCACAGAGGGCAGAAGGAGGCCGTTCCATCCAGTTCTACCCCGCAGTTGACGCAATAGGACATAGCAGCTTACACCTCGTTTTCACGCAAAACTCAAAACAGCAGCTCGGATTGGACGTTCCGGTTGCTCTCCACCTTGACGTGGATGCCCTCCCGGACCAGAAAGCGGAAGAACTCCCGCTCGGTGTCGGTCTCCTGAAGGGTCCCGGCGAAGGTAATCTCCATGGTATTGCCGTAGCTGATGGAGGCACAGTGGACCCGCGGGTTGGTGGCCTGCCCAAGAATGACCTCCATCCGCCGGATGTGGGGGGCCATCTCCTCGGGCACGGTGAAGGCGCCGGGATTCGTATAAGTACCGGAATAGGGCCGGGTCCCCGCCAGGCGGTAGCTCAGGGCCATGACGGGATTTTTCAGCCAGATGGGGATGAGCTGAAGGGCCCGGTTGGTCTGGAAACGGACATTTCCCGTCAGCAGGGCCTGCATCTCCTGCCGGTTGATGTGCAGGCGCATATAGTGGTGGACCTGAGAGAGGATCTCCGGGAAGGTATACTCCCCCAGGGAGGGGTCGATACAGGGCCGCACCGTCAGAATGAAATTGCGCAGGGTCTCCGACGGGAACCAGGGCCGCAGATTGATGGGGATGGCCAGCGCCACCGGCTTGGGATGCCGGGGCTCCTCCCTGGCCTGATTTTCCAGAATGACCTTCAGCAGCGCGCCGGTCAGATACTCCGTGATGGACACGCCGTAGGACTTGGCCCGGGCCTTGAGCTGGTCCACCGGGACGAAGCCCATGGTCACATTCAGCGTATAGAAGTGCTCCGGCGTGCCGGTATTCTGGAAGGCCTTCTTCCCGATCCCGGCCCGCAGGGAACGGACCGTGGCATAGCGGGCATAGGCGTCCTCCAGCTCCTCCCGGTGGGGAGGCTCCTCCACGTCCAGAATGCCCGGACCGTTGGGGATGGCATGCCCCATCTCCCGCAGGTACACAGCCAGAAGGGTGCGGAAAAAGACCAGTGCGCCCGCCCCGTCCGAGAGGGCGTGGAAGACCTCCAGGGAGATCCGGTGCTCATAGTAGTAAAAGCGCACCAGCCAGCCGTTGTCCTCCCGGAAGCGGACCGGCTGGCATGGGTTGGAAATATCCCGTTTCACAAAGGGACCCGGGGCCGGATTGGGCTCAAAGTAGTACCAGAAGGCCCCTTTTTTGATGTGGACCGCAAAGCCCGGAAAGCGGGGCATGGTCTTATCCACCGCCCGCTGCAGGGCCTCAGGGTCCACCCGCTCCTCCATCACCGCGGAAAAGCGGTAGATGGCGGAATAGTTTTCCTTTTGGATCGCGGAGTAGAGCACGCCGGCATTGTCCAGCTTATACCACTGCTTCTCTCTGCGTTCTCTGGGAGCCATTCGGTCACCTCCTTTTGGATCAGATCGCTTCTTGCCTTCCATTTTATCACCCCCGTATGGAAACTACAAGGGGAATTGGACGAAGGGAGGTTTGGTACTGTTACGCCTCCCCCTTCTGTGGTATAATACCCGCAAAGCGTCTATTACCTCTTTTCTATATTACACGCTCCCACGTACAAGGAGGACCTGTGTCCATGAAACGAACCATGCTCTTCTCCAAATCCGACCGGGCCCGCTCCGAATCCCGGCGGGCTGAACAGCGGCGCCTGACCGGCATGATGAAGGCCCTCAAGGCTATCCACACCGCCACCTCTCCCGAGTCCATGGACCCGGAGGATCTGGAGCGCCAGCGCAAGGGGCAGGAGGTCTTGGGCCGCCTGGCCGCCCCCATGGCCGGGATGAGCTGGGAGCCCTTCTCCCTCTCCGGCATGAATGCGGCCTGGGTCCGGCCCAACCGGGGCCACGACCGCCGCCACGCCATCCTCTACTGCCACGGCGGAGGCTATACCAGCGGCAATCTGGGCTATTCCCGCCCCATCGCCTCCAAGCTGGCGGCGGTCACCGGGTATGAGGTCCTCTCCTTTGAATACCGCCTGGCTCCGGAGCACCCCTATCCCGCCGCGGTGGAGGACGCCATCCGGGCCTGGGACCACCTGATGTACCTGGGCTACGGTGCCCGGGATATCGTAGTGGCCGGGGACTCGGCGGGCGGGAATCTGGCCCTGGTGCTCACCCACCGGCTCAAGGCCATGGGGCGCAGGCTCCCCGCCTCTCTCATTCTCATGTCCCCCTGGACCGATATGACGGCCAGCGGGCGCTCCTATCAGGAGCGGGCCGAGCTGGACCCCTCCCTCACGCTGGAGTATATCCAGGCCGTCCGGGGGGCCTATGCCCGGGGGGAGGACTGGACCTCCCCCTACCTCTCCCCCCTGTTCGGGGATTTCTCCGGCTTTCCGCCCGTCCTCATCCAGGCGGGCACCCATGAGATTCTGCTCTCCGACTCGGTCCGCCTGCGGGACCGGCTGGTGGCGGCCGGCATCCCCTGCCGCCTGGAGGTGTGGAGCGGTATGTGGCACGTCTTTCAGATGTTCCCCATCAAGCGGGCCAACGAGGCCATGGAGAGCATCGGCCGCTTCCTGCTGGAACAGCTCTCCATCTGATCTTCTCTCTTGCAGCAAAATACCCCCAGACCCATGTAGGTCTGGGGGTATTTCTTTCTCTCAGAAGGATCAGTTCTCCTGGGCTCTGGTCTTGAAGCTCTCCCACTTGTGGCCCTCGCCCCGGTTGGTGATCTTGCCGCGGCGGCACAGGCCCTCGGCGGCGCGCTGGCCGTTGGCGATGATACTCTCGTCGCTGGCGGTGGTCAGATGGCCGCTCTCCAGCACCATGCGTCCATCCACCATCACATCGGTGATGTTCTGCATCCCGGAGGAGTACACCAGGGTGGAGACGGGGTTGTGCATGGGGGTGGACTTCTGGCTGGCCGCCGGGTCGAAGAAGACCAGATCGGCCTTCTTGCCCACCTCGATGGAGCCGATCTCCTCCTCCATGCCGATGGAGCGGGCGCCGTCGATGGTGGCCATCTCCAGCACCTTCTCGGCGGTGACCGCCATGGGGTCCAGGGTCTTGACCTTGTGCTGGAGGGCGGTGCACTTCATCAGCTCGATCATATCCTGGGAGTTGTTGCTGGCCGCGCCGTCCAGGCCCAGGCCCACGGTCAGGCCCTTGCGCAGCATCTCGGGCACCGGAGCCACGCCGTCGGCCAGGTACATGTTGGAGCAGACGTCGTGGGACACCTTCATGTCGTACTGCTTCATCAGCTCCATATCCTGCTCGTTGACCCAGCAGCAGTGGACCATGAGCACGTTGGGGCCCAGAATGTTCAGCTTCTTCAGCAGATCCACGTCGTTGCACCCGTGGACCCACTCGGTGGCCATGCGGGCATACTCCGTCTCGGACACATGGACGGTAAAGCCCGCGCCGTATTCATTGACCACGCGCCACTGCATCTTCAGCATCTCGTCCGAGTTGGACCACATGGAGGACGGAGCGGCCCAGATCTTCAGGCGGCCGTTTTCGGTATTGTGATAGGTGCGGAACAGCCGGTGGAGATCGGCCTCCACGTCGGCCACCTTCTCGCACAGGTCGGGGCAGGTGCCGTACTCCACGCCGGTGTCCATGGTGCCGCGGCCCACGATGCCGCACACGCCCAGGTCCTTCACCGCGCGGCAGATCCCGTCGGTCAGTCCGCCCTTGCTGTGGCAGTGCATGTAATCCACCGTGGTGGTCACGCCGCTGTGCAGGGCTTCAGACAGGCCCAGCATGGCGGCATGGTATGTGTCCTCCGCCTCCAGGTAGACCGCCGCGGGGAACATCATATGGGAGAGCCAGTCGCTCAGCTCCATGTCGTCTCCGATGCCCTTGAGCAGGGTCTGGAAGAGGTGGGTGTGGTTGTCGATAAAGCCAGGGAAGATCACCTTTCCTCCCGCGTCCACAACGCGGTCGGGGGCAGGGTATTTGGCGTTCAGCTCAGCGCTGGGACCAAGATCGGCGATGCGGTCATCCCGAACCAGGATGGCTCCGTCCCAGAGAATGCGGCGCTGCGGGTCCACCGTCACGATGACGGCATTGCGAATGAGCTGTTCCATGGAGTATCCTTCCTTCCAATCTGTTTATGTGGGAGCGATACTGCCCAGTTCCAGCACAGGTCGGTCACCCAGGAATCCGGCTCGTCCTGTTCCCTCCGCCACCGTCCGGCAGAAATAGGCATAAAGCTCAGATTCTTTATACTCTTTATATGAGTATCTGTCAAGAGGATAATCGTAATCCAGGGTGAGATAGCCCATCTTTTCCAGCTCCAGCAGCATGGCCGCCGTCTCTTTCACCGACTCCATGCTCTCGTCGGGCGCGCGGAGATAGACCGGGGCAAGGGCCACGGCGCAGAAATCCTCCTCCACGCTGCTCTCCACCAGAAAGCGGGCCACCGGAAGGAAGTGATGGTGGTGCAGATGGTGGAGAAAGTCCTCCATAGCGGGGGTCAGCTCCCCCTGTGCAGGTCCATGTTCGTGCCCGCACCCGCAGTCGTGGGTATGGGTATGGCTGTGGTCATGGCCGCAGCCGCAGTGACCGTCGTGATGCATTTCCGTTCTCCTCCTAAATTACGCTTCCGCTTTCTTGCCGGACAGGATCAGGCCCACAATCACGCCCACAGCGGCGGGCAGGATCCAGCCCAGATTCAGCTCGGCCAGCGGCATTCCGTTCAAGACCTCCAGCTTCAAAAGGCGCTGCACCTCAAAGAGGATGCTGGCCACCCCGGTGAAGAGGATGGTCATGGGGTATACCATCCGCCGCCCCTCCAGCCAGGGCTGGGCATAGGCCAGCAGGATGAGCATGATGACCACCGGATAGATCATGTTGAGCACCGGCCCGGAGACGGCCAGGATTTGGTTGAGTCCCGCGTTGGCCAGAACCATGCTCACCACCGCAAAGAGGACCGCCCAGGCCCGGTAGGAGAGCTTGGGGCAGATGCTGTTGAAATACTCGCCGCAGGAGCAGATCAGACCCACGCACACATTGAAGCAGGCGATGACGAAGATGGCCGCCAGCAGCACGTTGCCCAGCCGTCCGAACAGGGCGGCCACGATGTTGGTCAGCGCCTGGGCCCCGTTCTCCGGATTGGGGAAGGCGCCGCCCGAGAGGGCGCCGATGTGGGCCAGCATGGAGTAGATCACAAAGAGCAGCACACCCGCGATGATGCCTGCCCGGACCGCTCCGCGGACCACGGCGCGGTCCTCCTCCACGCCCCGGGCGCGGATGTTCAGGCTGATGATGATGCCGAAGACCAGCGCCGCGATGGTATCCATGGTGTTGTATCCCGCCAAAAAGCCGGTGGAGACGGCCTGGACCGGGGTCTCATAGCCCGCGCCGGCCGCGCCGTATCCCTCCAGCGGATTGATCACGCATCCCACAAAGGTGATGACGATCAGGGCGATGAGGATGGGACACATGATCTTGCCCAGCCGGTCGGTGAGCTTTTCCGGCCGCAGGGCCACGATGAGGGCCAGGACGAAAAACACCAGGGAGTAGATCAGCTGATAGACCGCAATGGGGGCGTCTCCGCCCACAAAGGGGGGCACCGCCATCTCAAAGGACGTGCTGGCGGTACGGGGAATGGCCAGACAGGGGCCGATGGCCAGGTAGGCGATCACCGTAAAGATCTTTGCAAACAGGGGGTGGACCCGGCCGCCCAGGACGTCCAGCCCCCCCGAGCGGGCCACCGCGATGATGCCCAATACCGGAAGGCCCACCGCGCTCAGGGTCATGCCCAGCATGGCAAACCAGGTCATGGTCCCGGCCTGAGCCGCAATATTGGGCGGAAAAATCAAATTTCCCGCCCCAAAAAACATGGAAAACAGGGTGAATCCTACCAGCAGCAGGTCCCTGCTCTTGAGCTGCTTCATGCTCGCTCCTCCTTTTTCTCTCTGGAATACGCATGAGTTTACATGATGGTAGTATACAGGATTTCCGCCCCGTTGTAAACAAATGTATTTCATGCAAACACAAAAACAGGGACCCGTCTAAGACGGGTCCCTGTTTTTCAGTTCTCAGATGAGACGATTAGCCCTGGGAGATCGCTCCGACGGGGCAGGTATCAGCGCAGGTACCGCAGTCGATGCAGGAACCGGCGTCGATCTCGTAGTGCTCGTCACCCTCGTGGATGGCGGACACGGGGCAGGCGCCAGCGCAGGAGCCGCAGCTCACGCAATCGCCGCTAATCACATATGCCATAGGTAACACCTCCAAACTTAAACTAACCACATTGTAACACGAATTTTTAAAATTGCAATGCTAAATTCACAGAATACTGGGTATATTTTTGGATGGCAGAATTTCCAGCTTTTGTGCGATCGAATTTTACTGAGGAAAGAGGCGTTACCATGGGGCCGATCCAAAAAAGAACCCGGAGATTCCGATTCTCCGCAAAACGAGGTGATCGTTTGAACGACGTGAATTTTACCCAGCGGGCCCAGACCGCTCTGCGTCTGGCCCAGGAGAGCGCCGCGGAGCTGGGGCACGGCTATGTGGGTACGGAGCATCTCCTGCTTGGACTGCTGCGGGAGGGCGGGGGCGTGGCCGCCCGGGTCCTCCAGAGCGCGGGACTGGAGGCCGAGACCATCCGCACCGCCATCCTGCGTGCGGTGGGCTCGGGGATACCGGGGGCCCTCCCCTCCCAGGGGCTCACCCCCCGCTTCCGGCACATCATCGAGCTGGCCCTGGCCCACGCCGGACGGCTGGGTCAGGACTACGTGGGCACGGAGCACCTCCTGCTGGGCCTGCTCCAGGAGGGAGAGGGCGTGGCCATCCGGGTCCTCTCGGCCTGCGGGCAGGACCCCCGGCGTCTGGCGGGAGATCTCTCCGCGGCCATGGGAGGAGAGCTCCCCCCGCCCTTCCGCAGCGGTGGAAAGGCCAAATCCGAGCCTGATTACACCGGCGCCGGGGACAGCAAACTCCTGGAGCAGTTCTCCCGGGACCTGACGCGCATGGCGGCCAGCGGCCTGCTGGACCCGGTGGTGGGCCGGGACGATGAAATCGACCGGGTGATCCAGATCCTCTCCCGCCGGCGCAAGAACAATCCCGCCCTGATCGGAGAGCCCGGCGTGGGCAAGACCGCCGTGGCCGAGGGCCTGGCCCGCCGCCTGGCCGCCGGGGAGGTCCCCGACGAGCTGCGCAGCAAGCGCCTGTTGGCCCTGGACCTCTCCTCCATGGTGGCGGGCACCAAGTACCGGGGCGAGTTTGAGGAGCGGGTCAAGCAGCTGCTGGGCGAGGTGGTGCGCCTGGGCAACATCATCCTCTTCATTGACGAGCTCCACACCATCGTGGGGGCCGGCTCCGCCGAGGGCGCCATCGACGCGGCCAACATCATCAAGCCCGCCCTGGGCCGGGGGGAGATCCAGGTCATCGGCGCCACCACCACCAGCGAGTACCGCCGCTATATCGAAAAGGACGCGGCGCTGGAGCGGCGCTTCCAGCCCGTTACCGTCTCCGAGCCCGACGAGGCCACCGCCCGCTCCATCCTGCTGGGGATCCGGGGCCGGTATGAGGCCCACCATAAGCTGCGCATCTCCGACGAGGCTCTGGACGCGGCCCTCTCCCTCTCCATCCGCTATCTGGCCGACCGCCGCCTGCCCGACAAGGCCATCGACCTGATGGACGAGGCGGCCGCCCTGGTGCGTCTGGAGCGGCTCTCCGCGCCCGCCGACCTGCGGGAGTTGGAGGAGCGGGTGGCCCAGGCCCGGCGGGAGAAGGAGGAGGCCATCCGCAGTCAGGATTTTGAAAAGGCCGCCATGCTCCGGGACGCCGAGAGCGATTTCCGCCGGGAGCTGGACCGGGAGCGCACCCTCTGGCACAGCGGACAGAACGTGGGGGAAGTCACCGCCGAGGATGTGGCCCAGGTGGTCTCCCGCTGGACGGGGGTCCCCGTCACCTCCCTCACCCAGAGTGAAAAGGACCGCCTCCTCGCCCTGGAGAGGGAGCTCCACCGCCGGGTGATCGGCCAGGACGAGGCGGTCCGGGCGGTGGCCCGGGCGGTGCGCCGGGGCCGGGTGGGGCTGAAGGAGCCCGGCCGTCCCATCGGGGTCTTTCTCTTTCTGGGACCCACCGGCGTGGGCAAGACAGAGCTCTGCAAGGCCCTGGCCGCCGCCCTCTTCGGCAGCGAAGAGGCCCTCCTCCGCTTCGACATGTCCGAGTATATGGAGCGGCACACGGTCTCCCGCCTGATCGGCTCCCCGCCGGGCTATATCGGCCACGACGAGGGGGGACAGCTCACCGAGGCGGTGCGCCGGCGTCCCTACTCGGTCCTCCTCTTTGACGAGCTGGAGAAGGCCCACGAGGACGTCTGGGGCCTCCTCCTCCAGATCACCGAGGACGGAGTGGTCACCGACACCCAGGGCCGGAAGGCGGATTTCCGCAACACGGTCATCGTCATGACCTCCAACGTGGGGGCCGCCCGCATCACCGCCAAGGGCGGCAAGCTGGGCTTCCAGTCGGCCCTCTCCTCCGGGGAGACCCGCCCCCTGACCGAGCTCAAAGAGGCCGTGATGGGCGACCTGAAGCGGGTCTTCCGGCCGGAATTCCTCAACCGGCTGGATGACACCATCGTGTTCCGCCAGCTGGAGCGGGAACAGATCCGCACCATCGCCCGCCGGATGCTGGACGGCGTGGGTGAGCGGCTGGGCCGCCTGGGGGTCTCCCTGCACGTGGAGGAGGACGCCCTGGAACAGCTGGCCCGGGAGGGCTTCGCCCCCGACTACGGTGCGCGCCCCCTCCGCCGGGCCATCCGCGCCCGGGTGGAGGACCCCGCCGCCGAGGCGCTGCTCTCCGGCGCCCTCCAGGCCGGAGGGGCCGTCCGGCTGGTCCTGCGGGAGGGCGCCCTCGCCCTGGAACCCCAATCCCCCGCCACAAACGAAAGGAGTCTGGAACCATGATACTGCGCCATACACGCCTGATCCCTGCGATCCTGCTGCTCACTGCCCTGCTCTGCTCCTGCTCGGCCTCCCCTGCCCCTTCCCTCTCCCCGGAGGAGCGTACCCAGCTCTACCGCTCCGCCATCGAGCGCGCCCGGGACCAGGAGACGAACGAGGCCCTCCCGGTCCTCAGCGACCCGGAGGACGAGCGGGCCGATCTGCTCCTCTCCCTTCTGGGGGTCACCCCGGAGGACCTGGAGTCCTTTGCCGTGGCGGTCTCCCCCATGAACATCAAGGCCTACGGCATCGCCCTGATCCTCCCCGCCGACGGGCGGGATGAGGCGGTCCGCGATGGGCTGGACTCCTTTGTGGAGACCCAGAAAAACAATTTTGAGTTCTATCTGGCCGACCAGTACGCCATCGCCGAGGATGCCCGGGTGGAGACCCTGGTCGACGGCACCTGCCTGCTGGTCATGTGTGAGGACGCCGACGGGGTCCTGGACGCCATCCGCAGCACGTTGGAGGAGGGCGGCATCCCCGCCGGGCTTTCTTGACAGCCTCCGCGCCGCCGCTCTATAATGGAGCAGAACCTGCGGCCCTCCGGCCGCACGATTGGAGGTCATACGATGCTCACTTACCGCTCCAGCGGCATCCTGCTCCCCATCTCGTCCCTTCCCGGCGATTACGGTATCGGGACCCTGGGGGCCAAGGCCCGCCGCTTTGTGGATTTTCTCTGTGACGCCGGACAGCATTACTGGCAGATCCTCCCTCTGGTCCCTCCGGGCGGAGGGGACTCCCCCTATATGTCCCCCTCCTCCTTTGCGGGCAACCCCTTTTTCCTGGATCTGGAGACTCTGGCCCAGGACGGCCTGCTCACCGCCCAGGAGCTGAGTGAATCCCAGTATCCCAATCCCGACCGTGTGGATTACCCCTGGCTCCACATGAACCGCCCTGCCCTGCTCCGCAAGGCGTGGGAACGGGGCCGGACCCGCTATGCCCAGGAGCTGGACCGCTTCCTGGAGGAGGAGGCCGACTGGCTGCCCGACTTTGCCTTCTTCCTGGCTCTGCGGGGCCATTTCGGCGGCGCCGAGCTGAAGGACTGGCCCCGGGAAGTACGTACCCGCCAGCCCGAGGCCCTCGCCCCCCTGCGGGAGGCCCTGGCCGAAGAGATCTCCTACCATGCGTTCCTGCAATTCCTCTTTTTCCGCCAGTGGGACGCCCTCAAGCGCTACGCCAACGAGCGGGGGATCTCCATCATCGGCGACCTGCCCATCTACGTTTCTCCCGACTCGGCGGAGGTCTGGGCCAACCCCTCCCTCTTCCAGCTGGATGAGGACTTCCACCCAACCGCCGTGGCGGGCGTGCCCCCGGATGCCTTCAGCGACGAGGGCCAGCATTGGGGCAATCCCCTCTACGACTGGGACTATCACCGCTCCACCGGCTATGCCTGGTGGCGCCGCCGGGGAGAGCAGATGGCCCGGCTCTACGACGTGGTGCGCATCGACCACTTCCGCGCCTTCCACACCTACTGGTCCATTCCCCTGGACGCGTCCACCGCCAAGGCCGGCCACTGGGAGCCCGGCCCCGGTCTGGAGCTGGTGGAGCTCCTCTCGGCCATCCCCGGGCTCCATCTCATCGCCGAGGACCTGGGCGACCTGGACGAGGAGGTCCGGGCCTTTATCGCCCAGAGCGGCCTGCCCGGCATGAAGATACTGATCTACGCCTTTGATCCGGTGGGGGAGAGCTCCTATCTGCCCCACAACTGTCCGCCCAATTCCATCATCTACACCGGCACCCACGACACCCCCACCTTTGTCCAGTGGCTCTTTGAGGAGTCCAGCGCCGCCGAGCGGGAGTATGCCTCCGACTACCTCCGCCTCCGGGGAGACGAGGGCTTCGGCTGGGGGGCCGTGTGCGGGGCCTGGGCCTCTCCCTCCCGCCTGGCCATGGTCCCCATGCAGGACCTGCTGGGCCTGGACTCCGACGCCCGGATGAACGCCCCCGGCACCATGGGGCCCCAGAACTGGAGCTGGCGGGTGCGGGAGGCCGCCTTCAACCCGGACGTGTCCACCCGCCTCCGGAAGATCACCCGCACCTACCGCCGCTGTCTGTGATCGTCACAGGTATCCAAACATTGCTCCGACACGCTGAGAGCCCGGACGGCTATGCCGTCCGGGCTCTTTTTCTGCTGTATCGATTTAGTTGTGGCTTCCGAACTGGGAGAAGAAGCGGTCGTGGATCGCCTGGACCGCCCGGTCGGCCTCGTTCTTGTTCACCAGCACCGAGATCTTGATCTCGGACGTGGAGATCATGTTGATGTTGACGCCCGCGCTGTACAGGGCCTCAAACATCTGGGAGGCCACGCCGGCGTTGTTTACCATACCAGCGCCCACAATGGAGATCTTGGCCACGGTGTCCACGATGTCCACGTGGTCGTAGTGGAGGGCGGACTTGCGCTCCTCCAGCAGCTCCCGGACCCGCTCCATGTCCCCATGGCCGACGGTGAAGCTGATATCCTTGGTCTGGTCGCGGCCGATGGACTGGAGAATGATATCGACGTTGATATTTTCCTTCCCCAGCATGGAGAAGATCTTAAAGGCAATACCCGGCTCATCGGCCAGGCCAATGATGGCCACACGGGCAATATCGGTATCCTTGGCAACGCCGCTGACATATACTTTTTCCATGTTTTTAGTAACCTCCTTGACTTTGGTGCCAGGCTGTCCGGAAAAGCTGGAGAGCACCTCCAGATTGACATTGTAGCGCTTGGCCATTTCCACCGAGCGGTTGTGGAGGACCTGGGCGCCCAGGCTGGCCAGCTCCAGCATCTCGTCATAGGTGATCTCATCCAGTTTGCGCGCGCCCTTGACCCGGCGGGGATCGGCGGTATAGACACCGTCCACGTCGGTGTAGATCTGACACAGATCCGCATGGAGGGCGGCGGCCAGAGCCACGGCAGAGGTATCCGACCCGCCCCGGCCCAGTGTGGTGATGTCGTCGTACTTGTTCACGCCCTGGAAGCCGGTGACGATCACGATGCTTCTGCGGTCCAGCTCGGCCAGGATGCGCTCGGGCCCGATGCGCTTGATGCGGGCGTTGCTGTAAGCGGAGTTGGTCTTCATCCCGGCCTGCCACCCGGTCAGAGAGACGACCGGATAGCCCATGGCCTCAATGGCCATGGCGCACAGGGAACAGGAGATCTGCTCTCCGGTGGAGAGGAGCATATCCATCTCCCGCTTGGAGGCCTTCGGGTTGATCTCCGCCGCCTTGGCGATCAGGTCGTCGGTGGTGTCCCCCTGGGCCGAGAGGACGGCCACCACATTGTGGCCCCGGCGGTAGGTCTCCGTGATGATACGCGCCACATTGCGGATCTTATCCGCATCGGCGACTGAGGAGCCGCCGAATTTCTGTACAATCAATCCCATGGTATCTATGTACCCCCTAAAACTTCAGAGTGGAGCGTTGTCCGCTCGGAAGGAACGGCGGCCGGAGCGGCCCCCTTCCTCTCACTATCTTATGTTCTGCTCCCCCGAGCCGTCAGTCCAGCACCCGCTGAGCCAGAACGACCCGTCCGAATCCGGACAGGCTCGCCCGCAGCTGCGCGCCGCTCATGGCGCCGGTGAGGAAGGCCCGCTCGCCTGCCGGGGCGTCCGGACGCGTGAGCTCCTGCACCCCTTCGGGGACGGCGGCGGCCTCCGCCAGACGGACATACCAGCGGCTCTCCAGCGCATCGGCCGGGGCCACCGTATCCTCGCCGCCGGGCGCCCAGGACAGCTCTCCCGGGCCCTTCCGGTGTTTGGCCACGTCCATCACGTCGGCCACCACCGCGGAGGCGGTAGGCCGCTTTCCGGCCCCACGGCCGTAGAACATCACATCGCCCACCGCGTTTCCCTTCACGGTGATGGCGTTGAACACATCCTCCACACCGGAGAGCGGGTTTTCCTCCTCCACCAGGTGGGGCGCCACATAGATGCACAGACGCCCGTCCGCCTGTCGGATGGCCCGGCCCAGCAGCTTCCAGCGGTATCCGGCGCTCCCGGCATAGGCCACGTCGGCCCCGGTCAGCTCTGTGATTCCCTGTGTGGGGACCTGCCGGGGGTAGATATGCCGTCCAAAGGCCAGGGAGGCGAGAATGCAGATCTTCCGGCAGGCGTCATGGCCCTGGATGTCGGCGGTGGGATCTGCCTCGGCATAGCCGTTGTCCTGGGCCTCTTTCAGGGCCGCTTCAAAGGAGAGCCCGCCCCGGATCATCCGGGTCAGGATATAGTTGGTGGTCCCGTTGAGGATGCCCGTGATCTCCTCGATCTCATTGGCCGCCAGGCACTGGCTCAGCGGTCGGATGATGGGGATGCCCCCGCCCACGCTGGCCTCAAAGAGATAGCGCGCGCCGTGCTCCCGGGCCAGCTGGAGCAGCTCATACCCGTGCTCGGCCACCAGCTCCTTGTTGGCGGTCACCACGCTCTTCCCGGCCCGCAGCGCCCGCTCCGTGTACTCCTTGGCCGCGCCGGTGCCGCCCATGACCTCGACCACCACTTCCACCTGGGGATCCTGCTCAATCAGGGAAAAGTCCCGGACCATCCGGTCCCGGAAGGGGCTGTCCGGATAATCTCGGCGCACCAGGATATATTTGACGCCGATCTCCTCTTCCGCCCGGCGGCCGATGGCCCCGGCGTTTTCGTGCAGGACCTCCGCCACGCCGGAACCCACCACGCCGTAGCCCAGAATTGCCACATGTATCATATTTCGTTCTCTTCCTCTCTGCTCAGCCGGCCAGAATCTCGCAGCGCACCACACCCTCCACGTTGAGCGCCTGCGCCAGCAGCTCCTCCAGAGAGAGCTGCAGGCCCGACGTCTCCGCGCCGATGGTCACGGCCGCGCAGCCGTTGACCGGGATCCCCTGATTGATGGTCAGAATATTCCCGCCGCTCTGGGCAAAGATATTGAGGACTGCCGAGAGTACGCCCGGCTCATCCTTCAGCAGGATCTGGAAGGTGACGATACGCCCGTGGAGCATATCGTTGAAGGGCCGTACCGCATCCTTATATTTATAAAACGCGCTGCGGCTGATCCCCACACGGCGGGTCGCGGCGTTGACAGTATCCACCTCGCCAGTCTCCAGAAGGCGCTTGGCTTCCGCCACCTTGAGGAAAATCTCCGGCAGCGCTCCGGCCTCCACGATAAAATAATTCGGTGTCTTGCTCAACGTCAATCCCTCCTCAATGTCCTTCTCCGAAAAGCAATTGTTCATCGAATTGTTATCATTTTAGCACAGTAAACTGCGACAATCAACCGCCGATTTCGCGTGAAAGCCAATAGTTTTACAGTCTATCATCCCCACTTTTTCGTCAAAATAACCACACCGTTGGAAAGGAGGACCCCCATGCACCCGCCGCCTTCGCCCCTGATTCCTGTCCGCGTCTTACAGGCCATCCTTGTGCTGGGAGGACTCTGGTTTCTGCTGCCCATCGTACTTCCCTGCCTGCTGCCCTTTTTGCTGGCCCTCCTCTGCGCCGCCCTGCTGGAAGGGCCTGTGGCCTTTCTCACCCGGCGCGGAAGGCTCCCCCGCTTCCTGGCCGCGGCGCTGTGTACCCTGGTCTTCTTCCTTCTGCTGGCCGGGGGCCTGGGCCTGCTGGTGTGGCGGCTGGGAATGGAGTGCGCCGTGCTCCTCCAAAAGACGCCCCAGCTCCTCTCGGCCTTTACCGGCTGGCTGGGCGGGGTCCGGCGCTGGGCGGAGCGCTTCCTCATCGCAGCCCCCATCCCCCTTCAGGAGACCCTGCGGGGCGGGATGGAGGCGCTGGAGGACCAGGGAATGCGTCTGCTGGGGGACGCCTCGGGCCTGCTGGGGACCTGGCTGGCCCACGGGGCCTCCGCCCTGCCCCAGTGTGGCCTCTTTCTCTTTACCACCGCCCTGGCCACCTGTCTCATCAGCGCCGACCGGTCCCGCCTGCACACGTTCTTCTGGCGTCAGGTCCCGGCTCGCTTCCGCACCCGCCTGCGGCATATGGTGGGTGCGGTGCGGGATGCCATGACCGGCTGGCTGCGGGCACAGGGGTGTCTCATGCTGGTCACGCTGTGTCTGCTCACGGTGGGCTTTCTGCTCCTGGGGGTGGATCTGGCCATTCTGGCCGCCGGCTTCACGGCACTGCTGGACGCCCTGCCGGTCTTCGGCGTGGGGATCGTCCTGCTGCCTTGGGCGCTGCTCTCCCTGCTGCGGGGGCAGACCTCCCTGGCGCTGGGACTGCTCCTCCTCTACGGCGTACTCTTTCTCACCCGCAGCATCCTGGAGCCCAAGCTGGTGGGAAAGGGCTCGGGTCTCCCCCCTCTGGCCGCGCTGCTCGCCATGTATACCGGCTTTATCCTGTGGGGGGCGGCGGGCATGATCTTCCTGCCCATGGCCGCCGTCATGCTCAAGGAGCTCCACGACCGGGGGCTGGTCCACCTCTGGAAATAACAAAGCCCTCCGCCTTCCGGCTGAAGCAGCCGGGCCGCGGAGGGCTTTTGTTGCACTATTCTATTACTGGGCGTCTGCCGGAGGGGCCACCTCTTCACTGGGCGGCGGAGAGGGTGTGGTTTCCGGCTCCTCCGTCTCCCCGCCCGGCTCAGTGGGCTCTGTACTGGGCTCGGGCGACGGCGTCACCACCGGCCACGTCTCCGGGTTATAGGGGTCAAAATCCGGATAGAGGTCCGCGGGCGGGTAGGTGCTGGGGTCCATGGGATCGAAGGTCGACGGATCGTATTCCGTCGGCTTCTCCTGCTCCTGGGTGTGGACGGTGCACGTCCCCTGGGCCTGTACGTTCTGCAGGCGATAGGCGTCGTCCCGGGCCCCTCTTCCGAAGGACTCCCGCTCGAAGCTGGGCAGAGAGATGGTGACGACCGTGGGTTCCACCCCGGCCTCATTCCCCTCCCGGGGACAGAACTCTCCGGCCACATGGTAGAGTCCGGTGCTCTCTCCGGAGGAATTGAGGATGGGGCTGTCCTTACAGACCTCAATGGTCTGCGTGTGGACGTCACAGTGCTCGGTGGGCTGGTCGCCGTTGAAGAAATAGGCGCCCTGCACCCGGTTCCCACGGGGATCCAGCGTACAGTTCGGACCGGCCAGCTTGCCGCTGTCGATACAGATGTTGACGGTCACCAGTCCCTCGGGCGTCTCAAAGTCCTTATTCTCCAGGCCCTGGTGGATGGGCTCCATCACCTTGCGCCACATCTGGGCCGCCGGGTTGGTGGAACCGTTGTTGATGCGCTCGGGATACTTGGCGTATCCGGTCCACACGGCCGCCGTATAATAGGGGGAGTAGCCCACGAACCAGCGGTCCTTGTAGTCGTTGGTAGAACCCGTCTTACCGGCGATGGTCATGCCGCTGAAGTAGGCCTCCCGGCCGGTCCCCACCCCGTTGGGGCTCTTGATGACGTTCTTGAGCATGCTGTTGATATACCACGCCGTGGTGGACTTGACCGCACTCTCTTCCTCCTGGGTGTTATCCAGAATGACCACTTCCTGGCCATCCTGCTCCCGGGTCACCTTGGTGTAGGTGCGGGGCTCCACATACACGCCGCTGCGGGGGAAGACCGAGTAGGCCGCAGCCATATCGATCACCCGGGCGCCGTCGGTCAGACCGCCCAGGGAGAGCTGGGCCAGGCCCTCGTCGTTGCTCTTCTTGTTCTCCGCGCTGTGGACCAGCGTGCTGATGTGGAAGTGGTCTTCCAGGTACTCCATGGACTGTCCGATGCCCATTTCCTGGATCACCCGGGCCGGGACCGTGTTGGCCGACTGCTCCACCGCCTTGCTCACCGTCTCGCGGCCCCAGTAGTAGCCGTAGGAGTTGGAGGGCCAGGCAGAGCCGCTCAGCTCCATCACCGGCGTGTCATCAAAGACCGAGTTGGGAGTAATGAGTCCCAGATCGATGGCCGGGGCGTAGGCGGAGAGGGGCTTGATGGAGGAGCCCGGCTGCCGCTTGCTCATGGTGGCCATATTCAGCACCTGATTGGCCGTTTTTTCGCCCATGGCGCCGGCCATGGCCACCACGTCTCCGTCGTGATCCAGCACCACGATGGCCGACTCCAGCTGCTCGCCCCGGGAAGAGGTCTGGGGAAGGTTGTCCCGGTTGAGGTAGACCTCATCCACCACCTCCTGGACGTCCGGATCGATGCAGGAGTAGATCTTGAGTCCGCCGCTGTAAACCATGTTGCTGGCCACTTCTCTCGAGTAGCCGCCCTCTTCCACCAGGTCGTCGATCACATCCCGCACCACCTGCTCGGCATACCAGCTGAGCACATTGGTGGTATTTTCGTTCTCCTCATCCTCCCCCTTGGTGAAGTTCAGTCCGGCCTTGACCTGGGCGGCCGCCTCGTCGTACTCGGCCTGGCTGATCTTCTCCTGCTCCAGCATGGCGTTGAGCACGTTCAGCGCCCGGTTGGCATTGTTTTCCGGATGCAGATAGGGGTTATACATGGAGGGGTTGTTGGTAATGCTGATGAGGCTGGCGCACTCGGCCAGGGAGAGCTCCCGCACATCCTTGCCGAAATAGTTCTCCGCGGCCGTGGACACACCGTAGCACTTCTGCCCCAGGTAGATATAGTTCAGATAGAGCTCCAGGATCTCTTCCTTGGTGTGGTATTTTTCAAAATCCAGCGCCCGGAAGATCTCCAGGATCTTTCGCTTGACGGTGACGTCGTCATAGTCGGTCATATTTTTGAGCAGCTGCTGGGTCAGGGTGGAGCCGCCCTGGATGTCCTCGCCGGTCATCATACTCAGCACCGCCCGGGCGGTACGCACCCAGTCCACGCCGTTGTGCTTGTAAAAGCGCCGGTCCTCAATGGCGATGGTGGCGTTGATCAGATCCTCCGGGATCTCCTCATAGGGGATCCACACCCGGTTTTCCGTCCCGTAGAGGGACTGGAGCTCCACCGGCTGTCCGGTCTCCTTGTCGGTGTAGTAGATCGTACTGGCCAGCGCCGTGGAATAGGCCTGTGCATCCACATGGGCGTTGGGCAGGATCTCCGTCGTGATATAAACCGCCGCAAAGCAGGCCAGGAACGCACAGGTCACGAGCCCGATCAGGAACAGCGTCCCGATCCCCTTGAGGACGGTTCGCGCCGTATGTCCTCCGCTCCCCCGCACGCGCCGGTCGTCGTTGGGATTCGTTGTTCTTGCCAAAGTGACACCTCCGGTATCGGTCGGCCAGCCCCGCCGCATCCTGCGGCCGGCTGCCATGGTATGGGTGACTTCGTCACAGGTACCCGAATATTATAGCATAGGTGCGCCAGTTGTCCACCCTATATTATCCCTTTATTTCCTATTTTTAGAATCTCAAAAAAATTTGCGGACTCCTATCTTGCAATTTATCCTGCTTCGGGTTACAATAGGTACGGCAGCAAATCGCTCTGGCGTTTTGTACGGCCTCCCCCTCCGGGGACCACAAACCATAGAAAGCGGTGAAGCCATGAGCGAGGAATTTGGCGGTGAGTTCATTACCCTGACCGATGAGGAGGGCAATGAGTTCGAACTGGAATACTGCACGACGATCGAGCACGAAGGCACGGTCTATATGGCCTTTTTGACGGTTACCGAGGCCGATGAGGACACGGAAGAGCCGGAAGAGAGCGAGGACGACGGTCTGGTCATCCTCAAGGTCATCAACGTGGACGGCGAGGATCAGCTGGCCACGCTGGACAGCCAGGAAGAGCTGGACGCCGTCTATGAATTGGTGATGCAGGAGCTCTTCGAGGACGAAGAGGAGTAACCTCCGCCTTACCAATTCTGAATTTTTTCTGAATTTTTCCTGCGGGGTGCGTGATGGGCTTTATTTAAACCCACATCTCTGAAACGGGATGTCGCCCTCACGGCGTGGATTGCAGGCCTCCCGGCCCCCTTTGTGGGTCACTGGAAGTTGGAAGCAAGGAAGCGCTGTGGAGACAACCCACCTGCCAATTACGTGCAGGTTTTAAAGGAGTCCACACGGCTTCTGCGGGACCCCCACAGGCTCTGCCTGTGGGGTTTTTTATATGCGAAGGGACAGAAAAGCGGGTACGATCTTAAAATCGTACCCGCTTTTTTCAGATGCGGTTTCTTCTCCGGTCTGCCACGCGCCGCCACAGGGCCAGGGCACACAGGGCGCACAGGGTGCCCACCACGGCGCCGGCCAGCACGTCACTGGGGAAATGGACCCCCACATACAGGCGGGAGCAGCCCATCAGCACCGCCAGCACCAGCGCACCCGCTCTTGTCCAGGGCCAGGGCAGGCTCTTCCACCACACCACACCCGCGGCAAAGGCCGCCGTGGTGTGCCCCGACGGGAAGGAATTGGGGTCTCCCTCTGCGATCAGAGGGACCAGCCCCTCCACCACCAGCCAGGGCCGGGTGCGTTCCACCAGGTGCTTGAGCACCACGTTGGTGCACAGCAGGCCCAGCAGAAGGGCTGTCAGCGCACAGAGTCCCGCTCTCCGGGTCCTGGGGATACACGCAAAGACCAGCGCCAGCGCGATCCACAGCATGCCCGCGTCCCCCAGATGGGTGAAAACGGAGAAAAACGCGTTCAGGATCGGATTGCGGACCCAATCCTGGACCCAGAGGAGGATCGCGCCGTCCAGTGCTACGAGCCACGTAAGCATAGCTATCTCCTTTTCTGATTCCGAATGATAAAAAAGCAGGACGGGAACGCTCCCGTCCTGCTCTCTTTCTGTCTCTTGCGATCAGGCCGCCTCGTCCCACTGGCAGTCCGTGATGATGCCGTTGGCAAATTCAAAGTGCGTGGTCTTGAGCGTATGGGCCTTGCCGATGCGGACCTCCTGGGTGCCCACTTCGTTGGTGGCGCTGTTGGCCACATGCACGGTCACCGTAAAGGTCAGGTCCAGCAGGTTATCCGCCAGAGGCAGCGTCAGCGCGCCAGTGGCGGAGTTGATGGTGGTGCTGTTGTCGTGGGGCTTGGCCACCACATCGGTCACATAGCCGTTGAGCTTGGTGCCGGAGGCCATGAGCTGATCGCCGCCCTCCTGCTCCACATACTCCACGATGGAGTCATATACCTCCGGGTATACGTTGTTGACCTGGACCGTATAGGTCAGGGTGGCCGCGCCGCCCTCCGCACCGGGGAGCACGCCGCCCTTGCCCAGCAGCTTCAGACCCACCACCGCGGCAAGCAATACCACCAGGATCAGGACCAGCAGGTCCACAATGTTGATCTTTCCAAACAGTCTGCCTTTTTCGTCTAACATCTTTTGCAGCCTCCGAGGTTGTAAATTGACCGGTTTATGGTGTAAAATAGGACTGTCCCTGTGTCCGGAAGCCTCCGGACTCACAGTGGAGCTTTTTATATTGTAGCATATTCCCAGTATGGGAACAAGTCTTTTTTCACCTGGAGGGTCTCATCCCATGAAAGTCATCCACCTCATCAGCGGCGGCGACAGCGGCGGCGCCAAGACCCATGTGCACTCCCTGCTTCAGAATCTCTCCCAGACCATCGACGTGACCATGGTCTGTTTTATGGACGGTCCCTTTGCCCAGGAGGCCCGGGAGCTGGGCATCCATACCGTCATCTTTTCCGGGCGGAACCTGCTCTCCACCTACCGGAAGCTCCGGCAGTTTATCCTGGACGGCGGCTACCAGATCATCCACTGCCACGGCGCCCGGGGCAACATGATGGGCGCTCTCCTGCGCCGCTCCACCGGACTTCCGGTGGTGAGCACCGTCCACTCCGACTACCGGCTGGACTATCTGGGCCGCCCCGCCGCCCGGCTGGTCTACGGGACCACCAACACCGTGGCCCTGCGCCTGCTGGATTACCGGATCGGCGTCTCCGATGCCATGACGGACCTGCTCATCTCCCGGGGCTTTGACCCGGACCGGCTCTTTACCATCTACAACGGCCTGGACTTCTCCCCCCGCCACCCCGCCATGGACCGGCAGGCCTATCTGCGCTCGGTGGGTCTGGAGGCGGACGACTCCTGCGTCATCGCCGGCATCGCCGCCCGGCTCAATCCGGTGAAGGATGTGGCCACCCTGATCCGCGGCTTTGCCAAGGCCTATGAGCACTGCCCCAACCTGCGCCTGCTCATCGCCGGCGACGGAGAGGAGCGCACCATGCTGGAGGGCCTGGCCCGGGAGCTGGGCGTGGAGCGGCAGGTCTGCTTTGCCGGCTGGATCTCGGACACCGACAGCTTCTATAACGCCATCGACATCAATACCCTCACCTCCCTGTCGGAGACCTTCCCCTACGCCCTCACCGAGGGGGCCCGGGCGGGACTGCCCACCGTGGCCAGCCGGGTGGGCGGCGTGCCCTACCTCATCGAAGACGGCGTGACCGGTCTGCTCTTCGAGGCCGGGGACCCGGACGGTCTGGCCCGCCAGCTCACCGCCCTCGCCCAGGACGCCACCCTGCGCGCCCACCTGGGCCGCCGGCTCTACCAGAAGGCCAAGGAGGATTTTTCTCTGGAGTCCACTCTCCAGCGCCAGCTACACATCTACGAGACCATTCTCCGCCGCCACAGCCGGAAAGGCGGCCAGCGGGACGGTGTGCTGGTCTGCGGGGCCTACGGCCGGGGCAACGCGGGAGACGACGCCATCCTGGAGGCCATCGTGGCCGAGCTGCGGGAGCTGGACCCCGACCTTCCCATCTGGGTCCTGTCCCGCAATCCGGACAGCACCCGGCTCACCTACCGGGTCAACTCCATCTATACCTTTAATTTCCCCCGCTTCCTGCGGCGGATGACCAAGACCCGCCTCTACATCAACGGCGGCGGCTCCCTGATGCAGGATGTGACCAGCCACCGCTCCCTGTGGTTCTACCTCTTTACCATCTCGGCGGGCAAGATTTTGGGCAACCGGGTGCTCATGTACGGCTGCGGTATTGGCCCCATCCACTCCGAGTCCAACCGCCGCCGGGCGGCCAAGGTGCTCCAGAAGCGGGTGGACGCCATCACCCTGCGGGACACCCACTCCCGGGAGGAGCTCAAGCGCATGGGCGTGGACCATCCGGAGATCATCCTATCCGCCGACCCCACCGTGATCCTCCCCGCCGCCGCGCCCCAGGTAGTGGACGGCATTCTGGAGCGGGAGGGCCTGGACCCCAACGGCTCCTATATCGGCTTCACCCTGCGTCCCTGGCCCGGCTTTAAGGAAAAGGCGGAGATCTTTGCCGCCGCCGCCGACTATGCCTACCGGAAATACGGCCTGACGCCGGTCTTCCTCCCCATTGAGCGCCGGCTGGACCTGGGCGCCATCCGGCAAGCCACCGCGTCCATGACCGCCCCCTTCCATATCATTGAGAATACCGGCAGCTCCGCCCACACCATCGGCCTCTTTGCCCGGATGAAGGTCGTGGTCTCCATGCGCCTGCACGCCCTGGTCTTTTCCGCCAGCCAGGGGGTCCCCCTGGTGGGCGTGGTCTATGACCAGAAGATCAGCTCCTTCCTCTCCTATATCGGACAGGACCTCTACACCGACCTGGGCGAGCTGACCCTGGAGCGGCTCACCGCCCACATCGACACCGCCTGCGCTCGCATCGACGACCACGCCTTCCTCACCGAGGGCGTGGACCGTCTGCGCCAGGTGGAGCACCGCAATTCGGCCACCGCCCGCCGCCTGCTGGGCCTCCCCGCCCCCGAGGAGGAGGGCGAGCGCCCGTGAAGCACCTGGTCTGTCTCTCCGACACCCCCTGGAGCAGCGTGCCCGCCCGGACCCAGCAGCTCATGACCCGGCTGAAGGATGTCCATATCCTCTACTTTGAGCCGCCCGCCCGCCGGAAGGGATGTCCCTGGAAGAAGCCCGCCCGCCGGGTCCGGCCCGGCCTTCTGGTCTACTCCCTCCCGCCCGTTCTGGACGGGGAGGGGGAGCATCCCCTGCTCTTCCGCCTGGGGCAGCGCAAGCTGGCCCGCTATGTGGAAAAAGCCATGCTCCGCCACCGGGTCCAGGATCCGGTGCTCTGGTGTGCCATCCCCACCGCCGTCCACCTGCTGGACGGCCTGCCCCGTCAGGGACTGGTCTACGACTGCGGCCGGGACTGGTCCTCCCTCCCCGACCAGTGGGAGAGCGAACTGGCCCTGGCGGCCGACGTGGTCTTTGCCGCCTCTCCGGAGCTGTGCGACCACATCGGCCCCTGCAATGACAATGTGGCCCTTCTCCCAAACGGAGCCAACTACACCATGTTTGCCCGGGAGGACCTGGAGACTCCGCCCGCTCTGCGGGACATCTCCGGCCCGGTCCTGGGCTATGAGGGCAACATCTGGCGAGATCTGGACCTGGAGCCCCTCCTCCGCGCCGCCCGGGAGCACCCCGCCGCCACCTTTGTGCTGGTGGGCCGGGTGGAGCGCAATCCCCACCTGCGCGCGCTGGAGCGGCTGCCCAACGTGCGCTTTCTGGGACGCAAGCCGCTGGTGGAGCTGCCCGAATACCTGAACCGGTTTGACGTGTGTCTCAATCTTCTGCGCACCGGCTCCATGGACGGGGACATCCTGCCGCCCCGCATCTTTGAATACTTCGCCACCGGAAAGCCGGTGGTCTCCATGCTCCAGCCCGGACAGGTGGAGCAGTTCCCGGATGTCATTTACGGCGCCCACACCAGCGCGGAGTTCTCCCAATTGTGCACCAGCGCCCTGGCCGAGCGCGGCTCCTGGGCCCGGGACCGGCGGCGCTCCTACGGACAGGTCGGCTCCTGGTCCAACCGGGCCCGGGAGGTGGAGCGCATTCTGGAGAGCATCGGGCTTTTCTGAGATGTGCCGCCTTCTTTCCGTGCTATTCGCCCCACCCCTGCCGTACAATACGGTGGGGGTGATCTTTTGTCCATATCCTGTTCCGACTTCCTCGCCCAGGCCCGTGGAAATCCCACGCTGGCCCTGGTCAGTCTCCTGCTTCTGGCCGTCCTGCTGGTCAACGGCTGGACCGACGCGCCCAACGCCATCGCCACCGCCGTGGCCTCGGGCGCCCTCTCCTTCCGCCGGGCCGTCCTGCTGGCCGCCGGGTGCAACCTGGCCGGTGTGGCGGCCACCTCCCTGTGCATGCCCGCCGTGGCGCAGACCGTCTGCGAGGCCGCCGATTTCGGCGGCGATCCCACCATCGCCTGCACCGCCCTGTGCGCCGCGCTGCTGGCAGTGGTCCTCTGGGCCACGCTGGCCTGGCGCTTCGGCATTCCCACCAGTGAAAGCCACGCCCTGCTCTCCGGTCTGGCCGGTGCGGCCCTCTCCCTGCCGGGTGGGTGGAAGAACCTGCGGCCGGAGGCCTGGGGCAAGGTGGGCCTGGGCCTTCTTCTCTCGGTCCTCCTGGGGTTTCTGCTGGGCCGGCGGGCGAGTGGGCTTCTCCAGCGCCTCCCCCTCTCCCCCCGCCGGTGCCGCTCCCTTCAGACGGCAGGGGCGGCGGCCATGGCCTTTCTCCACGGTGCCCAGGACGGACAGAAATTCCTGGGGGTCTTTCTGCTGGGAGCCGCCCTCTCCCAGGGCCGGTGGACCTCGGGCGCCCTCTCCGTCCCCCTGTGGCTGATGGCGGTGTGCGCCCTGTTTATGGCCCTGGGCACTCTGCTGGGCGGACGGCGCATCATCGACAAGATCGGCCGGGAGCTGGTGGTCCTCTCCCCCGCCGCCGGGCTCTCCGCCGATCTGGGCGGCGGATGCGCCCTGCTGGTATGTACCCTGCTGGGTCTGCCGGTCTCCACCACCCACACCAAGACCTCGGCCATTCTGGGGGCCGGAACGGCCCACGGAGGACGGGCCCGCCCGGGGACTGCCCTCTCCATTGCCCTGACCTGGCTGCTCACCTTCCCCGGCTGCGGAGCCCTCGGCTTCTTTCTGGCCCGGCAGCTGCTCGCCTGAGCTTGCATCCCAACCGCCGCTGGGGTATGATAAGAGAGGTCGGTCTCCCATGGGACCGACCCTATCACCAAGGAAGAAACGAGTGATTTTCATGCGCTATGACGCCGTGATCTTTGATCTGGACGGCACCCTGCTCAACACCCTGGACGATCTGGCCGCGGCGGTGAATGCCGCCCTCACCGCCTGCGGTTACCCCACCCGCACCCTGGACGAGGTCCGGGCTTTCGTGGGAAACGGCGTGGCCAAGCTGATCCACCGGGCGGTCCCCGCCGGAACCGCCCCGGAGGAGGAGGCGCGCTGTCTGGAGCGTTTCCGGGCCCACTATCTGGTCCATATGCGGGACCAGACCGCCCCCTATTCCGGCATTCTGCCCCTGTTGGACGCGCTCCAGCAGGCGGGGATCGCCGTGGCGGTGGTATCCAACAAATTTGACGCCGCGGTCAAGGAGCTCTGCCGGGACTATTTCGGTCCCCGCGTACCGGTGGCACTGGGCGAGTCCCCCTCCGTGCGGAAAAAACCCGCCCCCGACACCGTCTTTGCCGCGCTGCGCGCGCTGGATGTACCGGCCGACCGTGCGGTCTACGTGGGGGACTCCGATGTGGACATTGAGACCGCCCGCAACGCCGGCACGGCCTGTATCTCGGTCTCCTGGGGTTTCCGGGACAGTGCCTTCCTGCACGCCCACGGCGCCTCCTGCATCGCCGATACCCCCCAGGCCCTGGCCACCTTGCTCCTCGCGCCCGAAGCATAAAAAACGTCCTCTCCCATGTACGCTGTGGGAGAGGACGTTTCAGCGTGTCGAAAAATTTCGACACGCTTCTCAAAAATGCAAGCATTTTTTCGAGGGGATGCAGGCCGCCGCGCGCGTGCCCCTTTGGGGCACACACTAACGGCCTGAGCAGAGTGTTTTCCGACGTACACGCCGCCGGAAAACACGATTTTGACTCTGTTCCGCCGTCTGCGGACGGCGGAACTCTGCGAGGCTCTTGCTGCGAAAATCGTCGAAATACACTTTATCGAAAGTCTGAAATGTCCTCTCCCATGTACGCTGCGGGAGAGGACATTTTTTCTTTATGGATTGGTCGTTTCTTGCCGCTGGGCCCAGACCTGCTTGCCATAGGAGTAAATGAGGGTGGTCTCGGCCAGACGGCGTCCCAGGGAAACCGCCCCGGCCATGCCCAGGGTATCCCGCTGGGCCCCTTCCGCCCCGGCGTCGTCGGACCAGACCCGGCCGCCCATATACTCCCGGGGCTCGTTGGTGACCAGGTTCATGCCCCGGATGCCGAAAAGATTGTGGATGGCGGCCACCGTGGTCTCCTGCCCGCCGTTGCGGGTGCCGCCCACCGCCAGGGCTGCCAGGAATTTGCCCCGCAGCAGCCCCGGGAAGCAGTCCCGGATGGCCCGCAGGCGGGAACAAAAGGCGCTCAGCTGGGGCGTTGGCCCCATGCAGTAGACCGGCGAGGCCACCAGGATGCCGTCCGCCCGGTCCAGCTGCTCCACCAGAGTCCGCATGTCATCCGGGATCACGCACCAGGAATGGCTGCGGATACAGGCCTTGCAGTCGGTGCAGGGCGCGATGCGCTTCCCCGCCAGGGTCACCATGGAAGTCTCGATCTCTTCCGATACGCCCTGTGCCCCCTCCAGCGCCATGCGCAGGGCATAGTCCGTGGCGCCCTCCCGCCGCGGGCTGGCGCACAATCCCAAAATGTGAACCATATACACACCCTCCCATCTTCTCTGCGCAGATCCCTTTTGTCCGGATCCCACGTCCAATATTCGCTTTGCTTCCCGTCATTCTCTGATATTTACCATGCAATAATTCCGCTTTTCGGACGCACACTAAGCACAATCCAATGCCTGAGAGCATCCGAAAAGGGGCGTTTATGATGAAGCTCATTCCCACTTCCACCCGGGGAAAAGTCCGGGCCGCAACCTTTCTCACTGCGGGGCTGGCCGTACTGGGCGGCTTTGCCATCCAGGGGCAGGTCCGCGCCGCACAGTACCAGTACCTGCTCAACAAGACCTATGAATATGCCTTTGCAGAGCTGAGCACCTCGGTCTCCCAGCTGGATACCGCGCTGCAAAAGGGCATTTATGCCACCTCTCCCCAGCTCTTCTCCTCCCTGTGCACCGAGGCCTTCCGCAGCGCCCTGGCCGCCCAGACCGCGCTGGGCTCCCTGCCCTACGGAAATGTGGAGCTGGAGGAGACCGCCACCTTCCTGGCCAAGACGGGAGACTACACCATGTCCCTCTCCCGCGCCTCCTCCCAGGGGCTGAGTGAGGAGCAGCGCTCCACCCTCGCCGCCCTGGCCCAGCGCTCCTCGGCCCTGTGTCAGACCCTCCAGTCTCTGGAGAGCGACCTCTTTTCCGGTACCATGCGTCTGGAGGACCTGGCCCAGGTCCAGGAGCGGCTCTCCCAGGCCACACAGACCGGAGATCAGACCACCGCCGGCTCCTCCTTCCAGGAGATTGAGCAGGAGTGCTCCGAGCTTCCCACCCTGATCTACGACGGTCCCTTCTCCGACCATCTGGCCGACCGGACCCCCCGCATGCTGGAGGGACAGCCCCAGGTGAGCCGGGAGGATGCCCGCTCCGCCGCGGCCGGATGGCTGGGGCAGGAGCCGCAGCTCTTCACCCCCGTCTCCGACGGAGCGGGCGTTCTCCCCAGCTGGGGCTTCTCCGCCCAGGTGGACGGGGGCGAGCTCTATGTGGAGGTCACCAAACAGGGCGGACAGCTTCTGGAGATCCTCCATTCTCGCCCGGTGGGGCCTGCTCAGCTCACCCGGGAGCAGGCGGTGGAGCGGGCCCAGGCCTTCCTGAAGAAGCTGGGCTATCCGGACATGGCCGAGACCTATTTCATCGACCAGGGCAGCATCCTCACCATCAATTTTGCGGGCAAGGAGGGGGATGTGCTCTGTTACCCCGATCTGGTCAAGGTATCGGTGGCGCTGGATAACGGCGGCATCGTGGGTCTGGAGAGCCGCAACTATCTCATGAGCCACCAGAGCCGGACCTTCTCCACCCCGGCCGTATCGGCCGAAGAGGCCCGCAGTCAGGTCACCCAGGGGCTGGAAGTGCTCCGTCAGCAGCTGGCCCTCATCCCCACCCAGGGGGAGAACGAGGTCCTCTGCCACGAGTTCAAATGCCGCAATGAGAAGGGACAGCACTATATCCTCTATGTCAATGCTCAGACCGGGGAGCAGGAGCGCATCCTCCTCCTGCTGGAGGACGAAAACGGCACCCTGGTGCTGTAAGGCCCCTCAGCGGGAGCCGCCCTTGCCCTTGATCTCCTCCCAGTACCGCCGGGCGGCCTGCTCGGTCTTGTTCTCGCCGTAGGTGTAATACCGCGTTCCCACCAGGGCGTCGGGGAGGTACTGCTGCTCCACCCAGTGGTGGGGGAAGTCGTGGGGATAGAGATACCCCTGCTCCCGCTCCAGGCCGGCCGAGTCGGCATGCCGGTTCTGGAGGTGGCGGGGATAGTCCCCGGTCTTCCCCGCCCTCACGTCGGCCATGGCCAGGTCCAGGGCGATGTGCCCGGTGTTGGACTTGGGCGCGGTGGCCATGAGGACCGCCGCGTCCCCCAGGGGGATGCGGGCCTCGGGCAGCCCCAGCATATTGGCCGCGTCCACGCAGGCCTTGACGATGGGGATGATCTGGGGATAGGCCAGCCCCACATCCTCGCAGGCAATGACCATGAGCCTCCGGCAGGCCGACACCAGGTCTCCCGCCACCAGCAGGCGGGCCAGGTAGTGACAGGCCGCGTCCGGGTCCGAGCCCCGGATGGACTTCTGAAGGGCGGAGAGAATGTCATAGTGGTCGTCTCCCGCCCGGTCATACCGCATGGCGGAGCGCTGGGCCGCCATGCGGGCGTCCTCCAGGGTGATGCGCCGCCCCTCCTCTGTGACACGGGCCGCACCGGAGAGCAGCTCCACCGCGTTCATGGCCTTGCGCACATCCCCGCCGCAGGCCTGAGCGATGTGTTCCACCACTCCGTCCTCCCAGGTGAGGGGGGTCTCGCTCCGCCGGGCCATGTACTCCAGGCCCCGCAGGATGGCGGGCACCACGTCGGCCCCCTCCAGCGGCTTGAACTCAAAGACCGTGGAGCGGGAGAGCACCGCGTTGTACACGTAGAAATAGGGATTTTCCGTGGTGGAGGCGATAAGGGTGATCTTGCCGTTCTCCATGAACTCCAGCAGGCTCTGCTGCTGCTTCTTGTTGAAATACTGGATCTCGTCCAGATAGAGCAGCACCCCGTCGGGGGCCAGCATGGTGCCGATGTCGGCGATGATGTCCTTGATGTCGGAAATGGAGGCCGTAGTGGCGTTGAGCCTGTGGAGGGGCCGGTTGGTCCGCTTGGCGATCAGATTGGCCACCGTGGTCTTGCCGGTGCCGGAGGGCCCGTAGAAGATCAGATTGGGAATGCTGCCGCTCTCAATGATCCGGCGGAGCAGGCCGTTCTGCCCCAAAATATGGCTCTGCCCCACCACTTCATCCAGTGTGGTGGGGCGGATCTCGTCGGCCAGGGGACGGTAACTCATACGCTCTCCCCCCTTACTGCCGGACAAAGCCCAGGTAGCGGGTGCCCTGGAAGGTCAGTGTCCCCCGGTCCCCTTCCACCAGCATGCCGTACTCATGACTGGGGACCTGTAGCTCCATGCGGTCGCCGCTCTCCACCTCGAACGTGACGTAATAGGTCGTGCTGCTGTGGGTGTGCCCGATGCCGTTGTGATCGGCGTGGTGATGGCGGGTGACGTGGCCGCGCTTGGCCACCACCGCGGCGTTCACCGTCAGGCGGGGGCTGTGATTGTTCTTGTTCCACTGGGAAATCCCCCGTGCCGCGGTCACTACAAACATGACGATGATAATGCCAAAGACGATCATAAACAGAATGGGAAAGAGCCCAAACATCAAGTCAAATCCCATACCGAATCCCATACCGAATCCCATATCCGAAAACCTCGCTTTCCTGCCCGGCCTGTCTGGGCGCGGGCCGATTTTGTATTCTCATCATACCATGTTTCCAACACTTTTCAACTACATTTTCCGGCAGGAGACCGGATGCCCCGCGGAGGCAGACTGGTCTGGAAACAAAAAAAGAGATGCAACCAACGTTGCATCTCTTTTTGGCAGCGGGTGAAGGATTCGAACCCTCACATACAGAGTCAGAGTCTGCTGTGCTACCCTTACACAAACCCGCTATATCCGTTCCGTGTCGGAACAACAAAAAATATTATAGCCGATATTTCAGAAAAGTCAAGCCTTTTTTGACAAAATTTTTCCTCCCGGCAAAAAAGCTACTGCGGGAGGCCGTAAGTACCCCGAGAACAGCCCGGAAGGGCAGGGACTGCCGCGGAAACGGCACGCCCTTCCGGGCTGTTCTCACGCACTCAACCGTGCTGGGATTGCGCCGGAGCTCCGGTCAGATCAACGGATCTCAGTAGGAGGAGCTGGTCTCAGGGCCGCTCTTGGAAGAACTCTTCTTGTTCTCCGCGGTGGGGCCCTGCTTTTTGCTCTGGGCGCTGGAGGAAGAGGACTTGCTGTGGCTGCTGCGGTTGGCCTTGCGGATCTCGTCGTTATAGTTGTTCTGCATAACATTCACCTTCCTTTCGGCGAGCATAGTTTAACCGCTCCGGCAAGATTTCATTCCCGCAAAAAGAAAGGATACAAAATTGACGCAGGACATGATATAATAACGTAACGTGAAACGGTGCTCTCGGGAAGAGCCCCACATTTCAGCAAAAACGCCGTGTATCGTCAGGGAGGGATTCCGCCATGAGATGTCCGTATTGTGCCAACCCGGAGAGCAAGGTCGTGGATTCGCGCCCCTCGGATGAGGGTGCGAGTATCCGCCGCCGCCGCGAGTGCTTGGTGTGCCATAAACGGTTTACCACCTATGAGACCATGGAGAGCCTTCCACTGGTCGTGATCAAAAAGGATGGAAGCCGACAGACTTTTGATAAGAGCAAGCTCCTCAACGGGATGCTCCGGGCCTGTGAGAAGCGCCCGGTCTCCTTTGATACTCTGGAGGCCATTGCCAACGAGATCGAGCAGACCCTCCAGAACGCGCTGGACCGGGAGGTATCCTCCACCCACATCGGCGAGATGGTGATGGAGCGGCTGCGCGGGGTGGACGAGGTGGCCTATGTCCGCTTTGCCTCGGTCTACCGGGAATTCAAAGACATCAGTTCTTTTATGGACGAGCTGGACAAGCTCATCCGGGAAAAATAAACACTACGGGCGGCCGGGACACCATGGTGTCCCGGCCGCCCGTTTTCCATCTGACTTCAGTGAAATAGATCAGG
>NZ_WQOJ01000047.1:0-60968 GCF_018784545.1 Pseudoflavonifractor sp. MCC625
GCTTACACAAAATTTTACGCCCGGCCTAAACCCGGGCCCGCCGTTGTTTTAGGGACGGGTGATTATTAAGCACTTACTTTTGCTGTATGGGCTGTTTTGTTTTTTGCCAAATAAAAATGCTCACACGGCACCGTGTGAGCATGCAATATCCCAAGGATATTTTTAACACCCAGTGACGGCAGATGTTCACCAACAGCTTAGCGTATCTGACTTAACCTCTCAATGAAGGTATCACAGTGACCGACTCGCGGGGATTCTCACCCCATTCCGCTTCCGATTCTCATCGATGAGCTACTTTCTATGTTGTTAAATTGTATTTATGTTCAGTATTCGGTTATGCTGTTCAAGAACAGCATAGTGGGCCGCGGCCCACTATGACACTTTGGATAAATAAAAAGCGTCCACACATTAGCCGTGTGGACGCAATCAACCATTGCAATACATCCAGTGACGGCAAATGTTCACCAACAGCTCAGCGTATCTGACTTAACCTCTTAAAGAGGCATCACAGTGACCCACTCGTGGGGAATCTCACCCCGTTCCGCTTTCGGTTAATACCGAAGAGCTGTCTACTATTTTGTTCAGTTGTTCAAATGCCAATACATAGATATCGGCACTACATTTAACAGTTAGCAGTATAAGGCAAGTATCAGAAAAAGTCAATACCTGCTAAGAGTTAATCCGACGCAGTGTGCTATTTTATTATCGTTTGCGTTTCAGAATCAAATAGCACACCGGTGATGCTGGTTTCAGCATCCGAATAATATATAATCAGATTTCCCACGCCTCCAGCAAGTAGGCAGGGATTTTATCTTTTGCCATCCAGATGCCACGTTCTGAACAATGCATCCATGCATTTGGTAGGACTTCTCGAAACATTTCTTCAAGCGAATCGTGATAGCTATAATCAGCACGAGCGGGGAGGAATGCCATCTCCACGCCTGTTTCAGGTACCATTCGGTATGTTCGGCGTTGACCAAAATAACAGCTTCTCACCGCATAGACACGAAAGTCAGCTCCTTCTTCACGGAGCTCGACAAGAGTTTCAAGTGCCAACAAACCAAGGGGCGTGTAGTAATCCGCCATGAAGGTTGTGACACCGCGTTCTTGCGCCCATTCAATAGCATTCAAAATCTTTTGGCGGTATGAGGCTGCAGTTAAAGAGTTGCATCCATGCTCCTCTGGCCTTGAATGAATCAGCATAGTTCGCCGGGGATTCAGCACAGGACGATTGGCATCCGTTTCTTCGTAATGCTCTTTTACGGTTCGCTCTATCTCATCCTTTTCTTCTTGCGGAATGCTATCGGCCAAAGCATTGAACTCAGCAAAGATTTCTTCGTCCGTTTTGTGAAGTACGGCTTCTTCCCACCAGTTTTTAATACTTTGGATCTTCATTCTTGCGTGGAACTTAATTCGATATATTACATCCATACCTGTACTCCCTATAATGCACATGGGTTATGGGATAGGTTAGTAATTCTGACGAGGCCCTTGCTTTCACGCTTCCGAGCGTACTCTACGATCTGACCTGTCCCACCCAGAAAGTGATATGCATAGGTTATCAGATAGTCGCAGGTGTCTACCATGCGCTGATTGGTCTTGATAATAGCCAGCCGCTTGGGTATGCTCTCATCCTCCCAAGGATAGAACGTACCATCAAAGCCTTTCGGCGTTTTGATCGGTCGGATGGCCGGGTGATACGGCAGCACCAGTGTGAGCCGGATCTCCGGGTGCCGCTCTCTGGCTTCCTTCACGGCCTGTGCCGCGAGTCCGTCAAAGCCGCCGTAGTGACCGACATAGAAATCAGTCACACCATATTTTGCGATATGCTGTTCTACCGCTTCGGCCAGCACCGGGAACACCGTTGCTCCTGCTTCCCGGTGGCCTATAAAGAAACAGGACGCTCCCATGTCAAGATCTCCCCACAATGTTTTTTTGCGCCAAACTATCACTAAAAGTACATCTGTATTTTTAGGTTATTATAGCACAGTCTAATTGTACTTACAATACAAGTATCACTATCAGGAAGGGCTGTACTATGATCGACTACAAGCATATTGGCGCACGCATCCGAGCGGTACGCATGGAAAAGAAAATCACGCAGGAGCAGCTTGCGGAAGCTGTCGGTGTTGGCACTTCCCACATCAGCCACATTGAGACCGGCAGCGGTAAGGCAAGTCTTGAGACCATCATTCAGATCATCAACGTACTGGATTGCTCCGCTGACGAGCTGCTCTGCATCGAAGTGAAGAACGCAAAGCCGTTCCTGAACAATTGGTTGAGCGAGATCGTCGCCGACTGTGATCCCACAGAGACCAAGTTGATCGTGGATACCGTCACGGCCTTAAAATCGTCCCTTCGTCGTTTGAAAGTGACTGAGGAGTAATTGTTCTTCTCTCTGTATTAAGCTATTCTTAGAGTGGGTACTTCTGGATGGTTCATCATGAACCTATCCTCGGTTCAGTAAATGAGCAGACTCTCCCCTTGGCGGGAGAGTCTGCTTTTTGCATTTACGGCCATTACAGAAGCGTATAGAGATTGGATGTGTAGCTTCCGTTTTCACGCCAGCGCCTGTCTTTGGCAAGCAGTCCGGCACGGCAGAGCTCATCCAATGCCCGCTTTACCGTGGAGCGTGAGAGCTTCAGGTCGGCGGCAATGGTATTGATGGCTGGCCAGCATCTGCCTTCCGCATCTGCACGGTCTTTGAGATAGATGTACACAGTCTTTGCCCGGTGATTTAAGTCCGACTGATAGATGTGCGTAAAGTAAGGCATGGCAGGCACCTCCTGTCAGGGGCGAACTTCGCCGGGTTCCTCGGAATCCTGGTCGATCTCAGCTTTCACAACAGCTTCCGATTCCTCTGTCTGCGCTTCTTCCTGCTCATCAGGTTCGTCCTGCTTTGTTGGTTTTATCTGTCGGCTCTGTATGGCAAGTTCCAGTGCATCCTTCGTAGCGTAGGCTACGGGACGCTGCACCTTTTCCGGCACCTCGTATGGCTTCTCGAAACGAATACCCCAATCCAGAAAGAGCCGCAACTGCACCTGCATGGGATGTATGCCGGTCTTGGCAACGATGAAGCTGCCCTTGGGCATGACCTTCAGTTCGTCCGGTGTTATGAGCGGTCGAGCTACCATCTGCATGGTCTGAGATGGTTTGTCTTTGCTCTGCGTGACTGTTCCTGAGAGCACCGTGCGCTTTCCCAACGCCTCAGAGAGCGTTTCCGCTGTCTGGCTGCCGGGTGCGAATCCGCCGAAGATATTCACCTATCGTGATAGGTAATCCTTTGAAATTGTCTCCGGATTTTCCCCCACGCCACACCGGACATGAGACTTTCGCCTCATCCGGCGTTCCATCAATTACAATTCTTTTTCGCATTTATTCAGTTTCCTTTGTGAGCAGGTATGTTAGTTGATTTCAGGCAGTCCAGCCAGACATCTTAACTTATTGAGGCTAACCATTTGCTTTTGGTCGAGGTTGCTGTATCAGCCTGTCCCAAATGCACGGTATGCCCAGCGGTCGGGTCGAGCCATTGGGTTTTGGTATATCTTTGCGTCGGACTGGCTTTGGACAGTATCCTCTTTTCCCATTCACAATTCTCCTGACTTTATCCACAACTTCTTCTGTGGACAAACAACCAATATTTTTGATTGTTAATCGGTCTGTTCCCGGAGTATTGCTGCCGGTGTTGGCTTTGATGTTTCGATATGCCAGCAGGATGTTTTCTCTTGAGAGGACAATATCCATCAGCTTCGGAAATAGTTCACCATTTTTGCTTTTCGCATACAGGTCATCATAAGTCTGCTGCATTCCATAGTATTCAGCGTGCCGCAGACTATCAATGCTTGATTCCTGCTTTGTTCTCGGCACAAGGCATCACCCCTTTCTTCGGGTAGTGACCCTTTTGCTCATACTCGAAATCCTTGTGTTCAACTGAATAATGTTAAATGAATTGTAATTGACTTGAGGCCATTCCTCCATTTCCATTACAGAAACTTCATTGGTTCGACCTCTACTTTTCAGCACCGATACACCTGCTTATTGTTCTTCGTCAGGTTACTTTCCTTTATGGAAAGCTCGATACCTTTCCTCGTTCCGATAATCCTATCTGTGCATATGTCCGTAGGCGCCTACTATAAGCCTGTTAGCTGGGATGTGCCTGTAACACATCATGGTTTTTCATAACTGTCATTTTTACTCAACCACACTAACTGCGATTTCTCGCATCCTTACTTTTCAGCAAGGCCGACATTTAGACCCTTACATTCGCAGGTTCGTCAGTTCTTTGGGAACATTCTCGCCATAGACATTTTATAGACCCCCGGCCTATAGGCAACACCATCCACCTCTGGACAGCTTTCGTGTGTGGTATGCATCACAATTACGGTTGCTCTCAGCCGACTTCACCGAGCTTCTGACAGTCAGCATTTCTGCTTTCACCGCCAGTCGGAGTATCAGGGTAGGCGTTTCCGGGCGTTACCCCTTCATTCCACCTATCGAATTATCAGTTCTACAAGACTACTTTTCACCTCTCTTTCAGTCTTGTGCCTAACCTTTTCAGTTAGGAACGAGTCGCACGGCAATTGTCAACAATAATTTCCGAGCCCTCTTTTCCGTAGTTCTTTTGGAGCTGGCCCGTGATGCTCTGCACGATGGGTACCAGCATCAGACCTCTGGAGCGGGATGCGCTGAACATCAGCTCCAGTGACTGAATGGGCGGACAGGAGCCCAGCTCGTCAGCGAAGAACACCACGCGGTTTTTCAGTCTGCCGCCATTCTCATCAGCCACGGTCAGGATCTCACGATAGAGGTTTTGGATGATGAGGGACACCATGAAATACTTGGTGTTGTCCTCCTCCGGCAGCACCACGAAGATAAGCTGGAGATCCGAGTCACAAACTGTAAAAAAACGCTCTCCCAGGTCAAGAAGGAAACAGGGGCCGCCTATATCCTGAACGGCGGCATGTGGAACGCCGACGGGTCTCCGTGCCCCATGCTGAAAGTAGGCGGCGCGCTGCTCACCAAGACATGGGGCGCTTACGGCTACGGATGGAACGGCGGCCCCGATATCAAGCTGGAGAGCAGCCCGGCACTCTTTGAGAACTTCATATCCGTAACCTGCCTGATCGGTCCGTGGGGCCCTGTGGACAAGCCCAGCTATCAGCAAAAAGGTCAGGGAGGCACCCGGGGGCGCTCTGCCATTGGTCTCAAAGATGGGGCGCTCTGCCTCTATTGCTCCTCGGACAGATCCAGCGACGCCCGGACGCCCGAGGGTCTGCGGGATGATCTGGCCGCCCTTGGCTGGGAGAGCGCCGTGATGCTGGACGGTGGCGGATCTTCCATGTGCGACTTTGACGGAGCGATTATGCGGGGAGACGGACGCAAAGTCCATAACTGGATTTGCGTCTACACGGCAAAGGGAGGCACGGAGCCGCCGGAAGGAGAGGATACCATGAGCAAACAGTACACGGTCACGCCGGCCATCGGCGTGAACATCCGCAGCGGCCCGGGTACGGGCTACGGAAAGACGGGGGCCTATCCCTGCGGCACGGTGGTCACCATTCTGGAGGAGCGGGACGGCTGGGGGAGAACAGACAAGGGCTGGGTCTCCCTGGACTACCTGGAGCCGGTAAAGGCCCCTCAGCGGACCACTGACAACGGCATTGCCATCCAGATCGACTACATCCCCCAGGGCCGGAAGAACCGCCCTGGCGGCATCAATCTGTGCAGCTATCTCACCATCCACGAGACCGGGAATGCAGCCCGAGGGGCGGACGCCGCGGCTCACGCTTCCTATCTGAAGGGGGACGCTGCCGCCAACGCCCTGGTGAGCTGGCACTACACGGTTGATGACCACGCCATCGTCCAGCACCTGCCGGATACCGAAGCGGCCTATCACGCCGGGGACGGAGCCAAGGGTCCCGGTAACACCAAGAGCATCGGCGTGGAGATCTGCGTGAATCAGGGCGGTGACTTTGAGAAGGCAAAGCAGAACGCCGCCGCCTTGGTGCGCCTCCTGATGACAGAGCACAGTATCCCCCTGGAGCGGGTAGTGCAGCACCACCATTGGAACGGCAAGGACTGCCCCCGGACGATCCGGAACACGCCCGGTGGCTGGGAGGAGTTCCTGAAGCTGTGCAAAGGGGAGGAGCCCAATGTGTCCAACTTGGACACCGACGTGGAGACGCTGGCCCAAGCCGGGATCGTGACCAGCCCGGACTACTGGAAGACCGGCAGCGGCTACGCGGACGCCAACGTAGTGTGTTTAATCCACGCCATGGCGGAGTACATCAGAAAGGAAGGACAATGATTTATGAAAGCTATGCTGTCTCAGCCTATGGCAGGGAAAACCGATAAAGAAATCATCGAAACCAGAGAAAAGGCAATCGCCGTTCTGAAAGAAAAAGGATATGAAATTGTGAACACACTGTTCACTGATGAATGGTACAGCCGGGAGAAGATGGAGGAGCGCGGCGTTGTTCAGATCCCGCTTTGCTTTCTCGCAAAGTCTCTGGAAAACATGAGCCTTTGCCACGCGGCCTACTTTTGCAAGGGCTGGGAAAAGGCCCGTGGTTGCAGAATTGAGCACGATGCAGCGGTAGCATATGGGCTGACCATTTTTTACGAGGAGGAGTAAGTGTGGAACTGAATGAATTCTTCACATGGGAATACCTGGCCACCTTTGCCGGGTGCATGGTCGCAACCGGATTGGTGACACAGATGCTTAAGGGTGCGCTGGACAAGGTGGTAAGCATCCCCACGCAGCTCCTGGCCTGTATGGTGGCCGTGGTGATCCTGGTGCTTGCGCAGCTCTTTACCGGCACCCTGACCGTCAGCACTGGCGTGTTGAGTTTGCTCAACGGCATTGCGGTGGCATCCGCCACCAGCGGAACCATCAGCGGAGTAAAGCGCATGGTTGGTGGTAAAGAGGAATAACGGAGGTATAGACGGTTGGAAACTGCAATCGCACTTATGTCCGCCCTTGGTCTCAACGGCATCATGCTCTTCCTCGTCAAGCGGTATTTTGACCGCAGAGACAAGGCAAGGGCCGATGATGCAAAGGCCGGTGCGGACCTCCGTGGAAAGATCGAGAACGCGCTCGAAACCATCCGCCTCCTTTCCTACGCCCGGATGTCCCAGGAGATCGAGCGCCTACTAGACCAGGGGTATGCCACACCGGCAGAGCGCAGGGTTTTAGATGAAATGTTCGCCAATTATAAAGCTCACGGCTGGAACGGCGACATGGACGCCCGCCTCGAAAAAGTCTACCGTCTCCGCACAGACCGGCCCGACGAATAACCGCTAAGCGCGGGAAAGGATAAAATGAAATACCGATTCACGCTCCAGAGGTTGGAGGAGATGGCCTCCAACCCGTGGCTCACAGACCGTGAAAAGCAGGTCTTTGAGCTCTTTTACCGTCAGGGATGGCAGATCGAGGATGTGGCCGCTGAGCTGGACGTGAGTCGGGGCACGGTGAACAATATCCTGCGGTCCATCCGAGAAAAGGCCTGTACATAATTTGAATATAAAACGCCCTCGACTTGTCTTTAAACTGGACAGGCCGGGGGCGTTTTTTCGTTACAATGGATATGACAGGAGGGGATATCCATGAATGAGTCTTTTGCCATTCAGGGCTTCTCTGCCAGCAATCAAATGCTGTGCATGATCGAGGGCTCGGACATCTACCAGACGGATTATATGGGGAATAAGCGCCTGCTCGGCAAGACATCGGCGGCATACGCCGAGCTGGAGCAGACCACCGCCGAGTACTATGACAAGCTGGTGGAGCTTGGCGTCATCGTCCCGCCGGTGGAGCCGGAGCAGATGATGGCACAGATGCAGCAGTCTATGCTCCAGATGTCGCAGATCATCAAGGGGCTGTCCGACGAGCTAAAGGAGCTGAAAGAGAATGGATCTGAACACCATTGTAAATGCAGTGAGCAAGATGTTTCCAAGCGTAAACCTACCGGGAGCAGTGGAAAAAGCACAGCAGGCGCTGAGCGGGACGCCGAACTCTCTGGAGGGAGCGGCAGCGGCGGCGAAAAAGCTGGGACTTGACCCTCAGGCCGTCAATGAGATCTATCGTAAGTACGGTAATACCATGCAGGCGAAAGCCATCTGCCGCATGATGGGCACCACTCCGGAGGCTCTCAAAGCGGATGCGGACCAGATCCTGGGCAGTGCATCATCCCAGCGGGCTCCGGCACGCGGAATCTCTTCCCCTGGTCTGCCGGGCAAATCAAAGCGTTTCCCCCGGCTAAAATAGCCGTTGGAATAAAATACCTTTAAAGGGAGTGTGACACATGGACGAAAACAAAAGCGGAATGGGCTGGATCGGCGTACTCTTTATCATCCTGGTGATCTGGGCCGTCTTTGGCGGTGGCTTTGGCCACGGCGGATGGGGCGGCAATGGCGGTGAGTGCAACACCGGCTGCGGCCGGGTCTCCAACTGCTAGATCGAGAAGCAGGAGATCATCGACTCCGCGCGTACCCAGTATCTCATTGAGCAGCAGGCGTCCACCACCCGGGCGGCCACTCAGGCCGGTTTTGAGGCCGTCATGGCTCAGAACAGCCGGATCTATGAGCAGGGCCTCCAGGAGACCATCTTCGATCTGAAGATCGAGAACAACTCGCTCAAGTCCAACATCTTCGTGAAGGACCAGACCGACGCCCTGGCCAAGCAGTACGCCGCGTGCTGCTGCGAACTCAACCGGCGCCTGGACGGCATTGAGTGCTCGATGCTCAAGCGCCCGAACCTGTATGGCGTGGCGGCTACCTGCTCCGGGCAGGTGATCCCCTCCGGAGCATCCTACGGGACTATGTTCGCATAAGTCAAAAAGCGGTGCGGTAAGGCATCCGAACTGGGGAGGATGGCTTGCGCTGTCCTCCCCATATTTATTTTGAAAAGGAGCATTTTTTATGATGCAGTTGATCGCTACCACCGACTATCCCGTTGCGGCCGGTGCTACTCTGACAGCCCAGATTGATTTTAACACCAACAGCTCGGTCATCGACTTTGATACTGCCAAAAACGAGATCATCTTCAAACAGCCAGGCATCTACAAAGTCACCGCCTATGTGGTCTTTACTGCAACGGCGGCTGGATCCAACACGATTTATGGATTTTCCTCTACCACATCGGCTGACGTTCCCGGATTCACTTCCTCTTTCGAGAGCACCGTGGCGACACAGACAGCCACCTATAGCATGGGAAAAGATATCCGGATCTCTCCGGCGGTCTTTGGCGCTTATGCCCGTATGAATCTCGCCACACTTACCGCCGGAACGGTTGAGAACCTTGTGGTTAGTGTCGAGAAGATCCGATAGGAGGCCACTGCTATGATGGAGCTGCTGCTGGGCCTTGGCCTGGGTGCAATGGCCTTTACGCCGCAGGGGCGGGAGCTGGGCAACCGGGCCGCCGCACTGATTGCGGCCCAGGCAAAGAAGGTGATGGACCGTGCCACGCCGGACGAACCCACAGAACAACCTTCCGGAGCCTCTGGGAGTGATCGTCCTCCTAGCTAACTTCTGTTTCGGCTTGTGGAACGTGTATTCCAACCTCCGCCAGGAGGCCAAGCAGGCCGGATATGATAAGAGGCAGGAGCAAATATTGACGCTGCTGGAGGAGTCCAAGCAGCAGATGGAGGAATACCATGGACCTGCAAATGATCCAGAGAGAAATTGAAAAGCGCGAAAAGAGCGATACTTGCTACGACAACTGCGAGCGGCTGGCGTGGCTATACATTGTCCGAGACCACATGACCACTCCTTCCAGCTCCTCACCATCTACCCATCTGGATAAGCAGACGGCGGAGGCGTGGGTCGGCCACATGAAAAATGAGGATCCAACCCACCCCACCGGCGGGCGGTGGACCATGGCGCAGACCACCGCCGTGATGAAGGACAAGGGGCTGAACTATCCGGAGCCTGAGTGGTACGCCGTGATGAATATGCTCTATTCCGACTACGGCCCTCTGCTGGCGAAGCATGGCCCAAAGGAGCTGGACGCTTATGTGGAGCTGGCCAAGGCATGGTTGGATGATAAGGACGCCATGCCGGGGAAAACGGCTAGATATTATCACTCTGTGGTGCGCGGAATGTGATGAAAGAGGGCCACTTATATGTGGCCCTCTTTTTGTGTGCAAAAATGTGTGCAATTTTGTTTTCTATATGTGGTTTATTGCGTCCTATATATGGAATATAATATATCATATATAATACGCGAATCTATTGGGAGAGTAAGAAAAAATCCCGGAAGCCTTGTGATACAAGACTCCGGGATTTGGTGACCCGTCGGGGATTCGAACCCCGGACCCACTGCTTAAAAGGCAGTTGCTCTGCCGACTGAGCTAACGAGTCATATTCAGATAAAATGGCAGGGATGGCTGGGTTCGAACCAGCGAATGCGGGAGTCAAAGTCCCGTGCCTTACCACTTGGCTACACCCCTACATTACGCAAGCCCAAAAGGGAAGGGCCGGAGCGGACGCTCCGGCCCTTCCGCCTTGAGTTGTTATGGGGTGGGTAATGGGACTCGAACCCACGACCCTCGGAACCACAATCCGATGCTCTAACCAACTGAGCTACACCCACCATATGTAAAACCGCTGGACACCACCACGCCGTGTGGTAATGGCACGCCTGAAGGGACTCGAACCCCTGACCCACTGCTTAGAAGGCAGTTGCTCTATCCACCTGAGCTACAGGCGCATATGGAGCGGGTGATGGGAATCGAACCCACGCGACCAGCTTGGAAGGCTGGGATTCTACCATTGAACTACACCCGCATGGGCTTGCGGACGCCTTAGCGATGTCAGCTCAGTTATAATAGCATGGGTCTGTCCAAATGTCAACTACTTTTTTTGAAAATTTTGAAAAAAGCGGGATGGGAAACAAAAGGTCCCTCCCGCGCCCGGAGGCAGGGGAGGGACGGAGTACATCAATTCTCGGCCTCCAGGGGCTGGATGACCCGCTGGTAGAGATGCCGCAGATAGAAGATACACAGCAGGAAGGCCACCAGCTCCGCAATGGGGAAGGACCACCAGATCAGGGTCAGGTTCCCGCTCAGGGAGAGGAGGTAGGCCGCCGGCAGGAGGACCACCAGCTGACGGATGATGGAGATGACCATGCTGAGGAAGCCGTGTCCCAGGGCCTGAAGGGTGGAGGACACGATCACGTTGAACCCGGCGAACAGGAAGCTGATGCAGATGATCTTCAGGGCGGGCACGCCGATGGCCAGCATGTTCTCGGAGGCCTTGAAGAGCATCAGGATCTGAGCGCTGAAGAACTGGATCACCAGGAGTCCGGCCAGCATGATGAGCACGGCCGCGATGATGCACAGCCGGATGGCCTGCACCATGCGCTCCTTCTTCCGGGCGCCGTAGTTGTAGGCCACGATGGGGACCATGCCGTTGTTCAGGCCGAAGATGGGCATGAACACGAAGCTCTGGAACTTGAAGTAGATGCCCAGCACCGCCGTGGCCGTGGCCGTAAAGGCGCCCACGATCTGGTTGAGGCCGAAGGTCATCACCGAGCCGATGGAGTTCATCACGATGGAGGGGATGCCCACCGAGTAGATCCGCAGGATGATGTGGCCGTCCGGGCGGAAGCCCCGCAGGGAGAGGTGAATATCATGGTTGCAGGCGGCATTGAAGAAGACCGCCAGGATGCCCGCCACGATCTGTCCGGTCACGGTGGCGACGGCCGCGCCGGCAATGCCCATCTGGGGGAAGGGCCCAAGGCCGAAGATCAGGATGGGGTCGAGCACGATGTTGATGACCGCGCCCACGCCCTGGGTGATCATGGTATAGAAGGTGCGCCCGGTGGCCTGCAGGAGCCGCTCCATGGTGATCTCAATGAAGATGCCCACACAGCCCAGGGAGCAGATGCGCAGGTAGAGGGTGCCGTACTCCACGATCTGGGGATCGGTGCTCTGCACGGCGAAGAAGACCCGGGCGGTCAGGGTGCCCAGGACGGTGAAGACCAGGCAGCTGATGACGGCCAGAAAGACCGCGTTCTCGGCGGCCCGGTTGGCGATGTCGTAGTTTTTCTCGCCCAGGCTGCGGGAGAGCAGGGCGTTGACGCCCACGCCGGTGCCCACCGCCACGGCGATCATCAGGTTCTGAATGGGGAAGGCCATGGAGACGGCGGTGAGGGACTCCTCATTGATCCAGGAGACGAACACGCTGTCCACCACATTGTAGAGGGCCTGGATCAGCATGGACAGGATCATGGGCAGGGACATGGTAAAAATGAGCTTGCCCACCGGCATAACGCCCATTTTATTTTCGGTCATAGACGCACCTCCAGCAAAATTGGAGCCGCAGCACAAGGCTGCGGCCAGAGTAGAACGGATTTACAAACCCTATTCTACCGAGATTTGGAGGAAACGTCAACTATGAAGCGCGAATTTTGTTAGAAAAAACGAAAAAGCAGCAGAACCCAGGGAGAGGGGGGCTCCCTTTGCACAAAAGGGAACCTCAGCATGCCAAAAAAGGAGCGGCTAGGAGGCGGGGAGCCAGCCGGGACGGGCGGCCAGGGCAAACCCGGCCCCCGCGGCGTCGGCGGTGATGACCACGCCCCCCAGACTGCGGGAGCAGTGGAGCACCGGCACCGTGCCGTCGGGGGCGGGCGTCAGGGCCAGCCCGATGTGGGAGAGGTCGGGGAAGCAGAGAAGGTCCCCGGGCAGGAGGTCGGACCAGTCGATGGGGGTGCTGGCGGCGTACTGCGCCCGCACCCCGTCCCCCACCAGGGCAAGGGTGTCGGAGTCCTCCAGGGTGTTGGCCGCGGCCCAGGAGACCAGGCCGGAGCAGTCCAGACCGTAGGGGAGGCGCTTGCCCGAGTCGGCGCAGCCGGGGGCGGTGACCTGCCGGAGCTCTCCCCAGGCCGGGTCCCAGCCGGGGGCGGCGGACTTTCCGCCCCAGAAGTAGGGCACGTGGCCCACCAGGGTGCAGGCGTGCTCCAGGAGGGCCCTGCGCTGGGGGGAGAGGGAGGCGGGCAGGGCCTCCAGGGCGGCGCGGGCCGCGGGGACCATGGCGGGGGCGGAAGGGGTCTCCCGCCCGGGGGAGCGGAGGGGGAAGAGCAGGGCCAGGCACAGGCACAGGAGGACCGCCCCCCAGCACAGGGGGATGGCGGCGGCTCCGGTGGGCCGGGCGGGACGGACAGCCGGACGGGGCATCCTCTCAGACTCCTTTCGGGGGCACGCCGGGGGCGCGAACACCATAGGATAGGAGGAGGAAACTCCCTTTCCTCCTGGCAGAGACTGCCAACATCATCCATATGTCCGGAGGGTTTCATATATGAGAGAACAACCACGACTGAGCGCCCTGCGTGTGGGCGAGGAGGCACGGGTGTGCCGGGTGGAGGCCGCCTCGGCCCTGAGGCGGCGGCTGATGGATCTGGGGTTGGTCCCCGGCACCCGGGTGACCTGTGTGGGCAAGAGTCCGGCGGGGGACCCGGCGGCCTATGCCTTCCGGGGAGCGGTCATCGCCCTGCGCCGGGCGGACGCGGAGGAGGTCTGTCTCTTTGCGGGGGCGGAGCTCCCCCTGGAAGAGGAGGCGGTGGGCGCATGGGACTGACCGCGGCCTCCACCGGTACGGGCGCGGTGGAGGGGAAGTGGGTCCTGCGCCGGGAACACCCGGAGGACCGGGTCATCGCCCTGGCGGGGAACCCCAACGTGGGGAAATCCACCCTCTTCAACGCCCTGACCCATCTGCGGCAGCACACCGGCAACTGGCCGGGAAAGACGGTGGCGGCCGCCCAGGGGCGGTGTGAACACAAAGGGCGGGGCTATCTGCTGGTGGATCTTCCGGGGACCTACTCCCTCCTAGCCCGCTCGGCGGAGGAGGAGGCGGCCCGGGATTTTCTCTGCTTCGGCGGGGCGGACGCGGCGGTGGTGGTGTGCGACGCCACCGGGCTGGAGCGCAACCTGAACCTGGTCCTCCAGACCCTGGAGCTCCACAGCCGCACGGTGGTGTGCGTCAATCTCCTGGACGAGGCGGAGCGGAAGGGGATCTCGGTGGACCTGGCGGAGCTCTCCCGGCGGCTGGGGGTCCCGGTGGTGGGGACGGCGGCCGGCCGGGGGGAGGGGCTGGAGGAGCTCCTGGCGGCGGTGGAGGACGTGATCGCCCATCCGCCCCAGGCAAAACTCCCCCGGTATCTCCCGCCCATCGAGCGGGCGCTGGAGGTGCTGACCACCCAGGTGTCCGGGCGGTGCGGGGCCCTTCCGCCCCGGTGGACGGCCCTGCGCCTGCTGGACGGGGAGAGCTCCGCGCTGGCGTCCATCACACAGGCCCTGGGCCGGGACCTGCGGGAGGAGCCGGGCATCGCCCGCTGTCTCACCGAGGTGCGCGCCGAGCTGGCCAGGGTGGGCCTGGAGGGGGAGCTGCTCCGGGAGCGGCTGGTCTCCTGCCTCATCTGGCGGGCCGAGGACATGGCCCACGCGGTGGTCTCCTCGGTTCAGGCGGACAGCCATCGCCGGGACCGGCGGCTGGACCGGATCTTCACCAGCCGTCTGACCGGGATCCCGGTGATGCTCCTGCTGCTGGCCGGGGTGTTCTGGCTGACCCTGGCGGGGGCCAACTACCCCTCTCAGCTCCTCTCCCAGGGGCTGTTCTGGCTCCAGGACCGGCTGAGCGGGCTCTTTACTTACCTGGGCGCGCCCCAGTGGCTCCACGACATGCTGGTGCTGGGGGTGTACCGGACCCTGGCCTGGGTGGTGGGAGTCATGCTGCCCCCCATGGCCATCTTCTTCCCCCTCTTTACCCTGCTGGAGGACTTCGGGTACCTGCCCCGGGTGGCCTTTGTGCTGGACCACGCCTTCCAGAAGGCCCACGCCTGCGGCAAGCAGGCCCTCACCATGGCCATGGGCTTCGGGTGCAACGCGGCGGGGGTGACCGGGTGCCGCATCATCGACTCCCCCCGGGAGCGGCTCATCGCCATGCTGACCAACAGCTTTGTGCCCTGCAACGGCCGCTTTCCCACCCTGATCGCCCTGATCTCCATGTTCTTCGTGGGGACCGCCGGGGGATGGGGGGAGAGCCTGGGGGCGGCGGTCCTCCTGACGGGGCTCATCGTGCTGGGGGTGGTTCTGACCTTCTGGGCCTCCCGGCTCCTCTCGGCCACCGTGCTGAAGGGGACCCCCTCCTCCTTTACGCTGGAATTGCCCCCCTACCGCCGGCCCCGGGTGGGGCAGGTGATCGTGCGCTCGGTGCTGGACCGCACCCTCTTCGTGCTGGCCCGGGCGGCGGCGGTGGCCGCTCCGGCGGGGCTGGTGATCTGGCTGTGCGCCAATGTGGAGGTGCAGGGGATGAGCATCCTCCAGCACTGCACCGCCTTTCTGGACCCCCTGGGGCGGCTGATGGGGCTGGACGGAGTGATCCTGATGGCCTTTCTCCTGGGCTTTCCGGCCAACGAGATCGTCCTGCCCCTGATCCTGATGACCTATCTCTCCTCCGGGAGCCTGCTGGAGCTGGGGGAGCTGGAGGAGATGCGGGCTTTGTTGGTGGAGCAGGGCTGGACCGGACTGACCGCGGTGTGCATGATCCTCTTCTCCCTCTTCCACTGGCCCTGCTCCACCACCTGTCTCACGGTGCGGAAGGAGAGCGGCAGCTGGAAGTGGACGGCGCTGGCCTGGCTTCTGCCCACGGCGGTGGGGATGGGGCTGTGCATCCTGACGGCCGCCCTGGCCCGCCTGTTGGGCCTTGTGTGAGCATAAGAAAAGAGGGGGAGAGCGCCATAGGGCGCTCTCCCCCTCTTAAAAATGCCTGCATGTTTTTTAGTCGCGGAAAACCAGGTGCAGCTTCCGGTTGGTGTTGGCGGCCTGGGTCAGGACGCCCAGCAGCTGCTTTCCCCAGCTGCTCTCCCGCATCAGGTCGGCCCCGATGAGCACCAGACCCAGGGAGGTTTCCCCGTCGCTGAGGGTGTCCGACAGGCAGGAGAGGACATCGTCCCCCTCGGGCAGGGACAGGGCGCGGCAGAGATAGGGCGCCCCCCGCTCCTCATCCAGCAGGTGCCAGGCCTCCAGCCGCACCACGGTGGCTTCTTCCATTGGAAAGGACCTCCTTACATTTGAGAATCAAAATCGGCTGCCGCGCCGGCAGTTCGGTCCGGCGCGGCAGCGTTCCAAGGGGGCGTGGGATCACGCCTGTCTGGCCCGGTCGGCCAGGATGAGTTTTTTCAGGGCCTCGATGCCCACCTCGATGGCGGCGGAGAGATCGTGGCTCTCGGCCTGATCGAGGCCGGCCAGCTCCCGCTCCTGGTTCCAGATCACGTGGAAGCAGGAGCCGCAGCGCACGCCCAGGGCGGCGGCGCAGCAGAAAAGGGCGGCCGATTCCATCTCGGAGGCCAGCACGCCCAGGCGCTTCCAGGCCTCCCACTTGTGGAGCAGCTCGTAGGACACGGGCATGCGGCTGGGGTCGTGCTGCCCGTAGAAGGAGTCCTTGCACTGGACCACGCCGGCGTGCCAGGGCTTGCCCAGGTCCTTGGCGGCGGCCACCAGGGCCTCCTGGACCTCGTAGTCGGACACGGCGGGGAACTCGATGGGGGCGTACTCCCGGCTGGCTCCCTCGTGGCGGATGGCGCCGGTGGCGATGACCACGTCGTCGCTCTTGACCTTCAGGTTGATGCCGCCGCAGGTGCCCACCCGGATAAAGGTGTCGGCGCCGATCTTGTGCAGCTCCTCCATGGCGATGACGGCGGAGGGGCCGCCGATGCCGGTGGAGCACACGCTCACCTTTTCCCCCAGCAGGGTGCCGGTGTAGGTGGTGTACTCCCGGTTGGACTGGACCTTGACCGGGTTGTCGAAGTAGGCGGCGATCTTCTCGCAGCGGCCGGGATCGCCGGGCAGGATGCAGTAGCGGCCCACGTCGCCCTGCCCACACTGGATATGGAATTGCAGTTCATGCTCATGCATACAAAATCACCTCATGTTTCCAAATCAGAATCCGTTCAGAAGGAGAGCGCGGCGCGCAGCGGGGCGAAATCGCGCTCTATGTGCGGTTTGGAACAGCTTTATTATAGAACAGATCGAACAAAGTCGCAAGAACATTTGACATCTGCGCCGGTTTTGTAACCATTTGTTGTTGTTTTTTTGATCATATTACAGTACAATAGGGAAGCCGTATCCCATGGAAGCGAGGTGTCCTATGAAAAAGGCCGTTTCCCTGTGCGTGCTCGTCCTGTGCTGCTGCGTTGCGATCGGAAGTCTGTGCACCAGCAGTTTTTTCTTTGGGAGAGAACTGCCCGTGCGCAATACGATGCGCACCGCCTCCTCCGCCGCCCTGCCCAGCCGCGGTACCGCCCCGTCCCGCGAGACGGCGCGCCCTCCCCTGGACACAGGGGACGACGCCCTCCTGCTGGAGCGGGCCAAGGAAGTGCTGACGAGCCTGTCAGAGGAAGACTATGCCGCATTGAGTCAAATGGTCCATCCGGTCAAGGGTGTGACCTTCACCCCCTACTCCACCGTGGACCCGGAGAGCGATCTGTGCTTCCTGCCCGACCAGATCGCCGATGCCGCGGAGGACAAGACCCGGTATCTCTGGGGATTCCGGGACGGTGTGGGCGACCAGATCAGTCTGACCATACCGGAGTATATCCGTACCTATGTGTACAATGCCGACTATCTCTATGCCCCCGAGCAGGCGGTGGACCAGGTGCTGGCCAGTGGCAACGCCCTGGAGAATGTCCGGGAGATCTTCCCGGAGGACCGCTTTGTGGAGTGCTACTTTCCCGGCCTGCAGCCGGAGAAGGAGCAGTTCGACTGGTGCTCCCTCAAGCTGGTGTTTTCCGCCTATGAGGAGCAGTGGTATCTGGTGGGGCTGATCCACAGCGAGTGGGTCATTTAAGCCGGCGGTAAAAGCGCTCTCTGTCTGCGGACGGAGGGCGCTTTTTGATGGGTTTGATTTGGTAATAATGGATGAAAAGAAAAGGATAAAATCATATAAATTGTGTAAAGAGTAAAAATGATATTGTCAGTACAATTATGGAACAGGAAGAGCTTGCAAAATGCAGTGGATTTGCGCTAAGATTAAGGCATCAAAGAGAGAAGGAAGCCGCCCCTTAGCGTGGTTTCCACATGATTAAAGGAGTTGGGAAAATGAACGCACAGAACCTCTTCTGGATCGGGCTGGTGGGCGCGGTGATCGCGCTGCTCTTCGCCGTGGTCCAGAGCCGCAAGGTGCTCAAGTTCTCCGAGGGCACCGAACTGATGCAGAAGATCGCCTCTTCCATCCGTCAGGGTGCCAACGCGTATCTGAAGCGCCAGTATTCCACCGTGGCAAAGATCTTTGCCGTGGTCTTCGTGATCCTGCTGATCCTGGTGGCCACCAATCAGCTGGACAACTGGTTTATTCCCTTTGCTTTCCTGACCGGCGGCATCTACTCCGCCCTGGCCGGCTTCATCGGCATGAAGATCGCCACCTCTTCCAATGCCCGCACCGCCCACGCCGCGCACGAGAGCCTCAACCGCGGCCTGAACGTGGCCTTCTCCTCCGGCGCGGTCATGGGCTTCACCGTGGTGGGCCTGGGCCTGCTGGACGTGTCCGTCTGGTTCCACATCCTGAAGTATGTGGCCGGCTATGACGCCACCAAGATCGCCCAGACCATGGTTATGTTCGGCATGGGCGCCTCCTTCATGGCTCTGTTCGCCCGTGTGGGCGGCGGCATCTTCACCAAGGCCGCCGACGTGGGCGCCGACCTGGTGGGCAAGGTAGAGGCCGGCATCCCCGAGGATGACCCCCGCAACCCCGCCACCATCGCCGACAACGTGGGCGACAACGTGGGCGACGTGGCCGGCATGGGCGCCGACCTCTATGAGTCCTACGTTGGCTCCATCCTGGCCACCTTCGCCCTGGGCGCCTCCGCCTATGCCGGCGCCGACAAGGCCTGGAACGCCATGCTCCTGCCCGTGGCCATCGCCGTGGTGGGCGTGATCTGCTCCGTCCTGGGCACCTTCCTCATCCGCACCAAAGAGGGCGCCAGCCAGCGCGACCTGCTGGGCACCCTGCGCAAGGGCACTTACACCGCCGCCATCCTGGCTGCCATCCTGGCCGCTCCTCTGACCTACTTCATCCTGGGCAGCATGGGCGTCTATGTGGCCATCCTGGCCGGTCTGGTGGCCGGCTGCGCCATCGGCTACTTCACCGAGTACTACACCTCTGATACTTACAAGCCCACCCAGAAGCTGGCCGACTCCACCGAGACCGGCGCCGCCACCACCATCATCGGCGGTATCTCCCTGGGCATGATGTCCACCGCCGCTCCTGTGGTCATCGTGGGCATCGCCATCATTGTCTCCTTCCTGGCCGCCGGCGGCTCCCTGTCCACCTCTTCCGCCGACTATGCCGAGCTCTTCAATAAGGGCCTGTACGGCATCGGCATCGCCGCGGTGGGCATGCTCTCCACCCTGGGCATCACTCTGGCTACCGACGCCTACGGCCCCGTGGCCGACAACGCCGGCGGCATCGCTGAGATGAGCGGCCTGGGCGAGGAGGTCCGCAACCGCACCGACGCCCTGGACTCCCTGGGCAACACCACCGCCGCCACCGGTAAGGGCTTCGCCATCGGCTCCGCCGCCCTCACCGCTCTGGCCCTGCTGGTCTCCTATGTGGACGTGGTCAAGGGCAAGATCGGCGGAGAGATCGACCTGGCCCTCACCAACCCCGCCGTGCTGGTGGGCATCTTCGTGGGCGCCATGCTCACCTTCATCTTCGCTGCCCTCACCATGAGCGGCGTGCAGCGTGCGGCCCAGTCCATCGTGGTGGAGGTCCGCCGTCAGTTCAAGGAGATCGCCGGCATCATGGAGGGCAAGACCGATCCCGACTACGCCTCCTGCGTGGACCTGTGCACCCGCGGCGCCCTGCATGAGATGGTGGTTCCCTCTCTGCTGGCCATCGTGGTGCCCATCGTCACCGGCTGCATCCTGGGCGTGGAGGCCGTTGTGGGGCTGCTGGGCGGCGTGACCGTCACCGGCTTCGCCATGGCCGTGTTCATGTCCAACGCCGGCGGCGCCTGGGACAACGCCAAGAAGTACATCGAGTCCGGTAAGCACGGCGGTAAGGGTTCCGACTGCCACAAGGCCGCCGTCATCGGCGACACCGTGGGCGATCCCTTCAAGGATACCTCCGGCCCCTCTCTGAACATCCTCATCAAGCTGGTCTCCACCGTGTCCATCGTGTTCTGCGGTCTGGTCATCAGCGTCAGCCAGTTCTTCCTGGGCTAATCGGACACACTCTGCCCCGCGGACCCTCCGGTCCGCGGGGTTTTCTTTTGACGGGCAGTCTGCTATAATCATTCCAAAGGAAAACATACCATCACAAACAGGAGGTCATGTCCCCATGAGCATCGTAAAAGACAGGTCCCTGGCCGAGTCCGGCCGCCGGAAGATCCAGTGGGTGCGGGATTTCATGCCCGCCCTGGGCGGGATCGAGGCCCGCTTTGAGCGGGAGCGCCCCTTTGCGGGATTGCGGGTGGCCGTATCCGTCCATCTGGAGGCCAAGACCGCCAATCTGGGCTATGTGCTCCAGAAGGGCGGGGCGGAGGTGCGCCTGACCGGCTCCAACCCCCTCTCCACCCAGGACGACGTGGCCGCGGGGCTGGACAGCATGGGGGTGGAGACCTTCGGCATCCACGGCGCCACGGCGGAGGAGTATGAGGCCCATCTCATCGAGACCCTGCGCTTCAAGCCCCACCTGGTGGTGGACGACGGGGGCGACCTCATCCACCTGCTGGGCGGGAAGTGCGCCGACCTGGGGGAGAACCTGATCGGCGGCTGTGAGGAGACCACCACCGGCATCCTCCGCCTGCGGGCCCGGGAGCGGGAGGGCATCCTGCCCTGCGCCATGATGGCGGTCAACGACGCCAAGGCCAAGCACTACTACGACAACAAGTACGGCACGGGCCAGTCGGTGTGGGACGCCATCATGCACACCACCAACCTGGTGGTGGCGGGCAAGACCGTGGTGGTGGCCGGATACGGCTGGTGCGGCAAGGGCGTGGCCATGCGGGCCAGCGGCATGGGGGCCAACGTCATCGTCACCGAGGTGGACCCCTTCAAGGCCCTGGACGCCACCATGAACGGCTTTAGGGTCATGACCATGGACGAGGCCGCCGCCCTGGGCGACGTGTTCGTCACGGTCACCGGCTGTAAGGACGTCATCACCCCCCGCCACTTTGAGAAGATGAAGCACAACGCCATCCTCACCAACGCCGGCCACTTCGACTGCGAGGTGGACGTGGCCTCCCTGGCCGCCATGGCCGTCAAGCGGGAGATCCGCCGGGACTCCATCGAGGGCTACACCCTGCCCGACGGACGGGTGCTCAACGTCATCGGAGAGGGCCGCCTGGTCAACCTGGCGGCGGGCAACGGCCACCCGGCCGAGATCATGGACATGTCCTTCTCGGTCCAGGCCCTGGCCCTGGAGTGGCTGGTGAAGCACCGGGACGAGCTGGAGAAGAAGGTCTACAACGTGCCCGACTCCATCGACGACGAGATCGGCCGGGTCAAGCTGGCCGCCATGGGCCTGCACATCGACGCCCTGACCGAGGACCAGCGGGCCTATCTCAACGGCTGGAAGGCATAAATCCCAGCAATATAGTTGGAATTGACTCTTGACAAGTTTCGGCAAAGAGGATAGAATACCTTGTACCAACTGAATAGCCTTATCGAGAGAGGTGGAGGGAACGGCCCTATGAAGCCCGGCAACCTGCCTGAACGCCGTAACACGCGGGAAGGAAAGGTGCCAAATCCGGCGGTGTAAATCGAAAGATGAGGATGGACAACAAGACTCCATGCGCTCCGCCGTCCGGCGGAGCGCTTTTTTGTGGTTCCCGTTCTCGGCAAGGCGTGTATTTTGGAAAGGAAGGAATCAAATTGGCAAAGCGACTTTTTACTTCGGAATCCGTGACCGAGGGACATCCCGACAAAATCTGCGACCAGATCTCCGACGCGGTGCTGGACGCCATTCTGGAGCAGGACCCCATGGGCCGCGTGGCCTGTGAGACCACCGTCACCACCGGTCTCGTCAACGTGATGGGCGAGATCACCACCCACTGCTATGTGGACATCCCCAAGATCGCCCGGGAGGTCATCCGGGAGATCGGCTACGACCGGGCCAAGTACGGCTTTGACTGCGACACCTGCGCCGTCATCACCTCCATCGACGAGCAGTCCGCCGACATCGCCCTGGGCGTGGACCAGTCCCTGGAGGCCAAGGAGGGCGGCCAGGGCGAGGACCTGACCAACGGCGCCGGCGACCAGGGCATGATGTTCGGCTATGCCTGCGACGAGACCCCCGAGCTCATGCCCCTGGCCATCTCCCTGGCCCACAAGATGGCCATGCGCCTGACCGCGGTGCGCAAGGAGGGCCTGGTGGACTACCTGCGCCCCGACGGCAAGACCCAGGTCACCGTGGAGTATGACGAGAACAACAAGCCCGTCCGGGTGGACGCGGTGGTCCTCTCCACCCAGCACGGCCCCGAGGCCAGCCTGGAGCAGATCCGCAAGGACATGATCGAGCTGGTCATCAAGCCCACCATCCCCGCTGAGCTGCTGGACGAGAACACCAAGATCTACGTAAACCCCACCGGCCGCTTCGTGATCGGCGGTCCCCAGGGCGACTCCGGCCTCACCGGCCGCAAGATCATCGTGGACACCTACGGCGGAAGCGCCCCCCACGGCGGCGGCGCCTTCTCCGGCAAGGACCCCACCAAGGTGGACCGCTCTGCCGCCTACGCCGCCCGCTGGGTGGCCAAGCACGTGGTGGCGGCCGGTCTGGCCAGCCGCTGCCAGGTCCAGCTGGCCTACGCCATCGGCGTGGCTGAGCCGGTCTCCATCCGGGTGGACACCTTCGGCACCGGCAAGGTCTCCGACCTGGCCCTGGAAGAGGCGGTGGAAAAGACCTTCGACCTGCGTCCCACCGCCATCATCCGGGACCTGGAGCTGCGTAAGCCCATCTACCGGAAGCTGGCCGCCTACGGCCACTTCGGCCGCACCGATCTGGACCTGACCTGGGAGCGCACCGACCGGATCGACGCCCTCAAGGCCAACCTGAAGTAAGAATCCCATCTCGTGTGAGAAAAAATCCCCCGTTCCGCCGACTGGCGGGACGGGGGATTTGCGTGTCGAACCAGTTCGACACGCTTCTCAAAAATGCAAGCATTTTTTCGAGGGGATGCAGGCCGCCGCATGCACTCGCTGATGCTCGCACACTTGCGGCCCTGAGAGGAGTGTTTTCCGACGTACACGCCGCCGGAAAACACGATTAAACTTTGTTCCGCCGTCTGCGGACAGCGGAACTCTGCGAGGCTCTGTGCCTCCAACATACAGCAATACATAGCCCCCGTTCCGCCGACTGGCGGGACGGGGGATTCTGTTTTGCGGCAGGGTTCAAGCTCAGAAAGAAATCTGAACCTGCTCAAATTCGTTGGGCACCTGGATCTCGCCGGACTTGATGGCCAGGAAGGTGTCCTCCACCGCCTGGACCGCCTCGGTGGAAAGCTGGGCCTTGACGGCGTCGTTCCAGTAGAAGTTCACGCAGCCGTTGCCGGTGGTCATGAACATGGGGGCGGACTCGGTGATGGTGCCGGCCATGATGGCCTCGGTGGCCTGGCGGTAGGCCTCCACATAGTCGCACAGGACGTTGCCTATGAGCTGCTCCGGGGCGTACTCGGTGTAGTTGCCCAGCATGCCGAAGGCGCGGGCTTTGCCGTTCTCCTGGACAGCCTGGAGGGCGGAGGGCTGGGCCTCGTTGGTGTTGCTGAAGATCACGTCCGCGCCGGCGGAGAGCTGCTCCTGCACGGCGGCATAGGCGGCCTCACCGTCGGGACCGTCCAGAACGGTCTCCAGGATTTCCACCTGGGGGTTGACGCTCTTGGCGCCCAGGATGAAGCCGTTGGTGGTCTTGTTGATGGCGGGATAGTCGGCGCTGCGGCTCACGCCCAGAATGCCGCTCTCGGTGGTCAGACCGGCCAGGACGCCGGCCAGATAGGCCCCCTCCTCGGCGCACATGGTGATGGGGAAGAGGTTGTCCTTCACCTGGTCGCCGCCCACGGTCACGAACCAGGTGTCGGGGTACTGCTCACACAGGGCGGCAAAGGGGGCGGCGCACTGTCCGCCGTGGCCGTAGATGATGGCGAAGCCCTCCTCGGCCATGGCCTGGGCCGCGGCGGAAATGGCCTCGTCGGTGGAGGCGGTCTCCACCTTCACGCTGTATCCGTAAGTAGCCTTGATTTCCTGGGCGGCCTTGTCGGCCACGCCGGAGAAGCGGTCCTCCGCCGGGTCGCCGGGCAGCAGGAAGCCCACCTTGGTCTGGGAGGGGTACTCCACTCCGGCAGAGGGGGAGGCGGGACGCTGGGAGGACGTGGGGGAGGGCGCGGCAGAGCCCGCCGTACAGCCCGCCAGACCGGCCCACAGGAGGGCCGCCAGGAACAGGGTCAGAACTTTCTTCATAAATCTTTCTCCTTTTTTCTCATGTAACCGATTTCTTGAAACATATTAGCACAGAGAATAGAGAAGAGTCAAACGCAGGAATAGACAAAAAGCGCCCTGGGAAGCCCGCAGGCCTTTGGGCCAGATGCGCAAAAAGAGAGCGCCCCGGCACCGACCGGGGCGCTTCAAGTGTGTTGAAACACAGAGTTCTGGCTCTTTGGCGCTCAGAGCCTCGCAGAGTTCCGCCGTCCGCAGACGGCGGAATAGAGTGGGATCGTGTTTTCCGGCGGCATGTACGTCGGAAAACACTCCCCTCAGGCCGCCAGTGCGCGAGCGTCAGCGAGTGCGCGCAGCGGCCTGCATCCCATTCGAAAAAATGCTTGCATTTTTGAGAAAGCTTGTCGAACTGGTTCGACAAGCGGCTCTTATCCCCGCCAGGGCTTCATGCCCCGGACCTGCTGGACCAGGTCCTTGGGGACGGCCATGCGCACCAGATTGGTGTGGTCGTAGGCGGTGAGGGAGAGGACCTTGACCACCCGCCCGGTGCACAGGGTCTCGCCCAGGTTGTTCCGGGACTCCACCTCCAGCCCCACCGGGGGGAGGGGAAGATACTCATAGGGGAAGTCGATGGTGGCCTCGCTCTCGCTGAAGTCGGGGTCGATCAGGAAGCAGGCCTGACCGGGGCAGGAGGCCACGCAGGCCCCGCAGCCCACGCACTTCTCCGGGTCGGCGTGGGGGAGCTCCGTGATGTCGTCTCCCACCACGATGGCGTGGGTGGGACAGGCGAACTGACAGGGATTGCAGGGGATGTGCTCCTTACAGTCAATGAGAATCCGGCGCATGGACCTCTCCTCCTTCCTCGCTCTCCACCGCGCCGTCCACGGTCTCGGCCAGCAGACTCAGGCGGATGGGCATGATGGGCAGACGGATGCTGCCGGGGAGAAACTGGTCCACCGGCAGGTGGTAATAGGCGCTTAAAATCTGGGCGATGAGGCGCTTGCAGGTGCGGCCCTGACAAAAGCCCATGCCCGCCCGGGTGCGCTTCTTGATGGCGTCCAGGGAGTCATCTCCCAGCCGGATGGCCTCCATGATCTCCTCCCGGGTCACCTCTTCGCAGCGGCAGACGATATCGCGTTCCTGTTTCATGCCTTCCAGACCTCCTCTTTCGCGCGGCGGCGTTTTTCTCCAAAGGGTCCCTGGCGCAGCCGGTCCAGACGGCCCTGGATCTCGGCCCGGCGGCCCTCGTAGGTCCCCACGTCCAGCAGGCCCAGGCGGTAGGCGGCCCGGGTGCCGGCCAGGCGGCCCTCGTCCAGGGCGGTGCTGGCCTCCTCGATGCCGGCCAGGTCGCCGGCCACCAGGATGTTGGAGCGGCTGCTCTCCATGTGCCGGTTGTGGCGGGGGAGCTTTCCGCCCAGGGATCCGGACCAGACCAGGTCGCACCCGCTCACGTCGGCCAGCTCGACCCGGGGGGTGAGGCCCACGGCCAGGCAGAGGGTGTCGCAGGGGATGACCTGCTCGGTGCCCGGGATGGGGGCGAAGTGCTCGTCCACCTGGGCGATCTCCACGGCCTCCAGGGAGCCGTCGCCCATGGCCCGGGTGACCGTGTGGCTCAGGAGGACGGGCACGCCTGCCCGGCGGACCTTTCCGGCGTGGACGGCGTAGCCGGAGAGCTTGGGGGCGGCCTCCAGGATGGCCTTGACGTTGGCACCCGCCTGGAGGAGCTGATAGGTGACGATGAGGCCCACGTTGCCCGAGCCCACCATCACGATGTTCTGCCCGGGCAGGACGTGGTGGACGTTGGCGAAGGTCTGGGCCGCGCCGGCGGTCATCACGCCGGGGAGGGTGCAGCCGGGGAAGGCCAGGGCGTTCTCCGAGGCGCCGGTGGCCAGGATCAGGTAGGAGCCCTGGTAGCGGACGCTCTCGGTGTCGTTGGCGGCGGTGACGCTGCCGTCGGGGAAGATGCCCCACACCCGGCGGCCCAGGTGGATCTCCACCCCGGCCTCCTCGGCCTCCTGGAGCAGCTGGCGGCCGATGGCGAAGCCCCGGGTCCCGGCGTAGTGCTCCCGGGAGCCGAAGAACTTGTGGATCTGCTTGAAAAGCTGGCCGCCGGGGCGGTCGTTCTCGTCCAGCAGGAGGACCTTGGCGCCCTGCCGTCCGGCCTCGATGGCGGCTCCCAGACCGGCGGGTCCGGCCCCCACCACGATCACATCATAGTGTTTCATGAAGCGCTCCCTCCATTTCCCTCCTGGGTGCGGACGGTCATGCCCTCCCGGACCCGGGTGATGCAGGTTTTCACGTTGGGCTTGCCGTCCACCTCCATCACGCAGTCGGTGCACTGGCCGATGCCGCAGAAGAGGCCCCGGGGCTCGTGATAGCGGGCGGTGTGGCGGAAGGTGCGGATGCCGTTGGCCATGAGGGCGGCGGCGATGGTATCTCCCTCCCGGGCCTCGATGGGGGTGCCGTCCACCGTGATGTGGACCACGGGGCGCTCCTCCACGGAGAGGATGGGATGTTGTTGGATCCGATGCATCAAAATTCCTCCTTTCAAAGGGCAGAGACGGTACGGTCGGGGGAGAAGGCGTCGCCCTCCCACACGAAGCCCTCGTCCAGGGCGCGCACCAGCACGCGGGCGGCGGCGGGGGCGATGGAGAAGGCCCCCTTGAAGCCGGTGAAGTGGAAGAGGTTGGGGAAGGAGCGGCTGAAGCCGAAGATGGGGAGCCCGTCGTGGGTGAAGGGGGTGACGCAGGCCCAGGCCCGGACGATCTCCAGGTCGCCCAGGGTGGGGAAGTGGTCCAGGAAGGTGCGGGCCGTGAGGCACAGGCCGGGGAGCGTGACCTCCCGGCTGTCCACCCCGGAGGTCTCGGTGGCCTGGGCGATGATGACGCTGCCGTGGGCGGTCTGCACGCCGCCCAGACCGATGTGGCGGCGCAGGGACATGTCCCGGTGGGCCAGGAACATCTCGCCGCCCACGATGGGACCCCGGATGCAGGGGGGAACGGGCTGGGAGACGAAGGCGGTGGCCCGGTGGTAGCCCAGGGGGATGGAGAGCCCCAGCATCCCGGCCAGATCCAGGCTCCAGGCGCCGGCGGCGTTGACGAAGAGGTCGCCCTCCACCCGGCCCTGGTTGGTCTGCACGGCGGTGACGGTGTCGCCGCAGGTCTCAAATCCGGTCACGCAGGTGTGGAGGCGGATCTCCGCCCCGGCGTCCTCGGCCTGGCGGTAGTAGTGGAGGGTGGTGAGCAGGGGGTTGAGCTTGCCCTCATGGGGGCAGTGGAGCACGCTGTGGATCACCGTGTCGTCCAGGAAGGGCTCCACCTCCCGGGCCTCCTTGCCCACCAGGATGCGGGCGGGCTCGCCCAGGCGGCGCAGGGCGTCGCAGACGGGGAGGGCCCCCTCGTACTGGGCCTCATCCTGGAGGACCACCACGCCGCCGGAGCAGTCGTATTCGATGGTCTCTCCCAGGTGGGAGAACTCCTCAAAGGTCTCGCAGGCCAGGGCATAGTGCCAGGGCTCGATGCGGTCGAAGAGGGAGAGCTGCCCCAGGTTGGCGCCCGAGGCGCCGCAGGCCAGTTCGCCCTTTTCCAGCACGGTGACCGGATGTCCGGCCCGGGCCAGAGCCGCTGCCGCCGCGGCGGACATCAGACCGCCGCCGATCAGTACCACACGTGGCTTCATGGGAAAGGCTCCTTTCATCAGTTGAGATAGAGGATAGAAAACGAAAAAGGGCCGGCGCAGCTGCGCCGGCCCTCCTCGTATATTCGGTGAGGAGATAATGCGAAGTTCAAAGGATCGCGTTGGAAAAGCAGAGGTTAGTTGTAGGCAGCCAGCTGCTCCTTGGCAGCGTCCTGCTCATACTCGTTGGGAACGTCGATCTTGCCGCTCTTGATGTCCTCGTAGGCCTGATCCACGGCAGCCTGCACGTCCTCGGGCAGCGGGATGTCGGGGTTCCACTCCACGGACACACAGCCGTTGGCGATGGTCAGGTACATGATCTCGGCCTCAGCAGTGCCTTCCATGATGGCCTTGGTGGCCTCGTCATAGCCCACGTTGTAGTCGCCGATGATGTTGCCCAGAACCTTGCCGGGAGCCATGTCGAAGAAGTTGCCCAGGCAGCCGAAGGTGTAGACGTTCTCGCTCTCGCCCACGGCCTTCATGGCGCCGGCCTGACCCTCGTTGGAGTTGGAGAGGATGAAGTCGGCTCCGCTCTTGATCTGGTTCATAGTGGTCTCATAGCACTCGTTGGAGTCGGGGGAGCTGAGGACGGCCTCCTGGATCTTCAGGTCGGGGTTGACGCTCTTGGCGCCCAGGGCGAAGCCCATGGTGGTCTTGGTGTAGGCGGGGTAGTCGCCGCCCAGGGTGAAGGCGATGTTGTCGGTCTGAGTCATCATACCGGCCGCCACGCCCAGCACATAGGTGCCTTCCTCAGCGCACATGCACACGGGGAAGAGGTTGTCCCGGATCTCGGTGCCGCCGAAGGTGACGAACCAGGTGTCGGGATAGTCCTCGCAGATCTCAGCGAAGGGAGCGGAGCACTGACCGCCGTGACCGAAGACGATCTTGTAGCCCTCAGCGGCCATGGTCTCGGCCTCGGACTTGATGACGTCGGCGGTGCCGGCCTCAACGGTGGCCACCTCGTAGCCGTAGTTCTCCTCCAGCTTCTTGCCGGCCTCGGCGCCCTGCTGGGAGAAGCCGCCGTCGGTGGGGGAGCCGGGGATCAGGATGCCGATCTTCACGTCGGAAGCCTCGCTGCCGCCCTCGGCGGGAGGAGTGCTGCCCTCAGGAGTGGTGGCGGTGCCGCCGCCGCAGGCGGCAGTACCGAGCAGGAGCGCGCCGGACAGGATCAAAGGGATCAGCTTTTTCATGTTCATTCCTCCAATAAAATGTTTTTAAAACCAATGGTTTTGGTTACGGAATGGGATAAAACGTGATCAGACAGGATCCATACATTCTTCTGAGGAAGGGTGCTTGGATGGGAATGCTTACGCCTTCTCGTAGGCCACGCCCTTGGCGCTGGCGTCCACGGCCTTCTTCTTGCAGGCGGCCAGAACAGCCAGAACGGTGACGATGTAGGGCACCATCAGGATGAGGTTGTTGGGGATGTTGAGGCCCGCGTTCTGGAGGGTCATCTGCAGGGCGTTGGAGCCGCCGAAGATCAGAGCGCCCAGAAGCACGCCGCCGGGCTTCCACTTGCCCAGGACCACCACGGCCATGGCGATGTAGCCCTTGCCGCCGGTCATGTCCACCTGGAAGGTGTTGGACTGGGCGATGGCCAGGTAGGCGCCGGCCATACCCATCAGCAATCCGCTGAAGAGGGTGGCGGCATAGCGGGTGGTGAAGACGTTGATGCCCAGGCTGTCGGCCGCCTTGGGATGCTCGCCCACGGCGATGATCCGGGTGCCGATGGAGGTGCGGTTCATCAGGAACCAGATGGCCGGAACCAGGATGAAGCCGATGTAGACGATGATGTTGTGCTGGAAGAAGACCTCACCGATGAAGGGGATGCTGGAGAGGCCGGGGATCTGGATGGGAGGGAAGGGGGTGACCTGGGTGCCGCCGGTCTGCGCGTCAAAGAACATCTTGCGGAACAAAACGGCGGTGAAGCCGGAGCCCAGCATGTTGATGGCGCAGCCGATGACCACCTGGGGTGCCCTGAAGCGGATGGAGGCCACCGCAAAGATCAGCGTCATGAAGCAGCCTGCCAGCATACCGGCCAGCATGCCCAGCCAGTAGTTGTTGGTGTAGTAGGCCACGGCGAAGGCGGCAAAGGCACCGGTAAGCATGGTACCCTCCACGCCGATGTTGATGAGGCCGGCGCGCTCAGAGACCACCAGGCCCAGAGCAGCGATCAGAAGGGGAATGGCCATGCGAATCGTCGCAGCGAGGAAAGAAGAGAGATCCATTACTGCTTCGCCTCCTTCAAAACAGGCTTTTTACCGGGACGGGCCGGAGCGGTACGCTTTTTCTTCACGCGGCTGACCGCGGCCACAGCGACAAAGATGATGATGATGCCCTGCACGATGTCAGCGAAGGAAGAGGAGACGCCGATGTTGCGCTGCATGGCAGTGGAACCGGACGCCAGGAAGCCGAAGAGCAGGGAGCTGAGGATGACGCCGATGGGGTTGTTGTTGGCCAGGATGGCCACGGCGATGGCGGTGTAGCCGTAGCCGTTGGAGATCTTCTCGTAGAGGTAGTGGGCGGAGCCGGCCACCTCGAACGCGCCGCCCATGCCGGCCAGAGCGCCGGAGATGAGCATGGTGGAGATCATGGTGCGGCTGACGTTGATGCCGCCGTACTTGGCCGCGGTGGAGTTGTAGCCCACGGCGCGCACTTCATAGCCGAAGTAGGTCTTGAAGAGCAGGATGAAGATGACCACAGCGGCGATGCAGCCGAAAAGGAAGCCGGGATGCAGCTTGGTCTTGGCGATGAGGTAAGGCATGAAACCCTGCTCCGCGATGGTGTAGGACTGGGGCTCGGCCTGGCTCAGGTCGCGCATGGGGTTGCGGACCAGATAGCCCACCAGCTGGAGGGCGATGTAGTTGAACATGATAGTGGTGATGATCTCAGAGATGCTGAACTTGGTCTTGAGGAGACCGGGGATGAAGGCCCAGGCGGCACCGGCCAGCGCGCCGGCCAGAACCATGAGGATCATCAGGAGGATACCGGGCATATAGGTGAAGGTGATGCCCACCCAGGTGGCGGCGGTACAGCCCATGATGAACTGACCTTCTGCGCCGATGTTAAAGACGCTGCCGCGGTTGCCGATGGCCACGGCGATACCGGTGAACAGAAGGGGACAGGCCTTGTTCAGGGTGTTGCCGAACACGCGGAGATTGCCGAAGGTGGCGTCCCACAGGGAGACAAAGGCCTCATTGGCCGGATAGCCGAAGGCCGTCAGCAGCAGCCAGCTGCAGATGACGGCGAAGAACACCGCCACCAGGGGTTTCCAGATGGACTGTAACAGTCCCGTCAGTTTTTCTTTCATCCTTGGACGCCTCCTCCTGCGGCAGCGTGCTGCTCCGCCTTCAGATCTTCTTGGCTCTTACCGGCCATCATCAGGCCGAGAATGCTGACGTCGACATCGGGAGAGACCTCACCCATGACGCGCCCGCCGTGCATGACCAGGATACGGTCGGAGAGGGAGAGGATCTCGTCCAGGTCGGTGGAGATGAGCAGGACCGCCTTATCCTTGGCGCGCTCCTCCACCAGCTTGGAGCGGACGAACTCGATGGCGCCGATGTCCAGGCCGCGGGTGGGCTGGATGGCCAGCATGACCTTGGGGTCACGGGAGACCTCGCGGGCCAGAATGACCTTCTGCTGGTTGCCGCCGGAGAGGCCGCCGGCCAGATACTCGGGATCGTGGGGACGGATATCAAAGGCCTCCACCATCTCGGCGCCGTGCTTGGTGATGGCGTGATTGTCGGCCATGAGACCGTGGGCAAAGGGGGCCTTGCGCTGGGTGCCCATGATCAGGTTCTGCTTGATGGGGAACTGGAGGACCAGGCCCTTGGTGAGGCGGTCGTCCGGGATGTGGGCCAGGCCCAGATCCAGGTGGCGGCGGATGTTGGCCTTGGTGACCGACTCGCCGTCCAGACGGATGTCGCCGTCCTCGATCTTGCGTCCGCCGACGATGGCCTCGCCCAGCTCCAGCTGGCCGTTGCCGTCGACGCCGGCGATGCCGACGATCTCACCGGCGTGGACCGCAAAGGAGATGCCGTCCACCGCGGGCAGGCCCTTGTCGTTCTTGACGCGGAGATGGTCGATCTCCAGCAGGGGCCGGCCGGCCTCCTTGGGCTCGATCTGCCGCTCCAGATGGACGTCGCGGCCCACCATCATGTGGGCCAGCTCTTCCTCGGTGGTGTCCTTGACGTTGACCGAGCCGATCACCTCGCCCAGCCGCATGACGGTGACGCGGTCGGCGTAGGTCATAACCTCGCTCATCTTGTGGGTGATGAGGATGATGGAATAGCCGCTGTCGGCCAGCATCCGGATGGAGGTAAAGAGCTCTTCCACCTCGTTGGGGGTCAGAACAGCGGTGGGCTCATCCAGAATGAGGATCTTGGCCTGACGCATCAGGACCTTGAGGATCTCCACCTTCTGCTGCACGCCGACGGGGATCTGCCAAATCAGGGACTGGGGATTGACGTTGAAGCCAAACCGGTCGTTGAGCTCCTGGACCTTTTTGTCCAGCTCTTTGATGTGGTGGACGATACCCGTCTCTTTATCCATGCCGAGGAAGATGTTCTGCGTGACGGTGAGCTGGGGGATCAGCATGAAGTGCTGGTGCACCATGCCGATGCCGTGCTGAATGGCCACGCTGGGGCTGGACATGTGAACTTCTTCCCCGTTGATGAGAATATGTCCTTCGTCATGGGCGTAAAGGCCGTAAAGGATGTTCATCAGGGTGGACTTACCGGCTCCGTTTTCGCCGAGCAGCGCATGGACTTCGCCTTGCTTCAGGGTAAATTCGATGTTCTTGTTGGCACAAAAATTCCCGAAGTATTTGCAGATGCCATGCATTTCTACAACGTTCATTTTCTGGCTCCTTTCGGATTGGTTTGTTTGCCGATGGGAACACGAGCTTTTCCGTTCGAAGCGCCGGAGAACCGCAGGGACACGGTAGACAGGCTTTCCAGCAGATCGCAGATGCAGAGACAGAGGTACAAGTCCCTTGTACTACATAAAACTTATGATGATTATATAAAGATACCCTGGTAAAGTCAATATAATTTTGACAAATCTCACGAAAGGGCGTGTAGATTATGAAAAAGAAGAAACTTAAAATAAAGCATTATTCTATAAAAAAAGAAGGAAAGATCGGGCAAAAAAACGCGGGAATCGCAATGGAATATTACACAAAAGAAATACATTATAACATCATAAGACTATACAGTTTAAATAAAAAGGAAACAGAAAAGACAAAAAAAGAAGAGGGTACGTCAAATCTGTTACAGAGTCATCGCATCGTAAAACAGGTTTGACGTACCCTCACAAAGGGTCAGATCGGGGGGATTTCCAGCCGGTAAGGCGGCCTTACCAGTTTTTCCGCAGGAACTTGAGGTCCAGGAACCCGCTGCGGAAATAGATGGTGGAGTGGGCCACGATCTCATGGTCGTAGTTATAGACATAGTCGTCCATCAGAAGGACGGGCTCGTGCTCGCCCAGGTGCATCAGCTCGATCACAGCGGGGGGCGGGATGACCGCGTCGATGTGGGAGAGGGTGTAGGCCATGGTGGTGTGGCAGTACTGCTCCAGGAACTGATAGTGCCCCATGTTCTGGAGCTTGAAGATGGAATCCCGGGCGGGCTCAGCAAAACGCCCGTCGATGTGGTCGGTACAGTAGGCGGCCACGACGCCGTCGATCCAGCCCAGTTTTTCGGTATTTAAATAAGAGGTAGACTCCGGACCGAAAGCGGGGTCGTTCTGGAACACGAAGCCCAGGTTCAGAGACTCGATCCGGGGGTGGTAGCCGGCCTCCTCCATGGAGCGGAAGAGCTCCGGAGCGGTATCCAGCCGGAACGCGTTGTCGGCCAGCTGCGGATTGGCAATGGTACCCTTTCCGCGCCGACGGGTGACCACACCCATTTCCTCCAGAGAGGCCAGCGCGTCACGCAGCACATTCCGGCTGATGCCCAGCCGGCGCGAGAGCTCGTCCTCATTGGGAAGTTTGAAAGGGGCGTTGTCCTGACTTGAAGTGCGGATGAGATCCAAGAGCGCACGCTTTGTTTTATAGGAGAGCTGCTTATTGTCTACCCGCAGGATATGCAACTGATCATCCATCTAGTACCACGTCCAACAAAGTTTAATTCGCCTGAGAAACATCCTTATTATACCTCCCGGACCTGTTGAATGCAAGACTATATTCAAATAAACGAAAAAAAGAAAAAATGAAACCGGAAAATAAGATAAAATAGACAATCGGAAGGTTCGTGTAGCGAAAAAATTGATTTTTGTAAATGGAAGAAATGCAGAATAGAAGGAAAGACCCTGCAAAACCGTTCGTTCTACTTTGTGAAAGTGCCGAAGAAAGAGGCTCAAAAAAATATTTGGTAGTACTAATATACTAAAAAGTCATATAAAGTGAATGAAAAGAGATAGAAGCGGAACATAAAAAAGTAAAATTAGCATTTGAAATTTAGCATATTATACAGAATTAATAAAAATGAGGGAAATCCATAAATAAAATTGACATATTAGACGGAGCGGTCTATACTGACCTTAGTACTACAAATGACCAAGGAGAGATGATTCAGACGCGGTGACCCCAGCCGGGAACCCCAGTGAAATGAGTGTTATTGCGGAAGATATGAAATAAGGTGTTATATATCCTGTCTCTCGGCGTTCTGTAAATCCAAAAGAAGGTGGATTCGAGATGGAAAACCTCAAGTATGGAATCAACGACAAGCCAACCCTTGTAAAGACCATTCCCCTTGCGTTCCAGCACGTGCTCTCCGCTTTCGCAGGCACGCTGTCCGGCGCACTGATGCTGGCGACCGGCATGGGCATGAACAGCCAGGATACCGCCCTGGTCGTCCAGTGTGCCATGCTCATCTGTGCCGTGGCCACCATCATCCAGTCGGTAGGCATCGGCCCTCTGGGCGCCCGTCTTCCCATCGTTACCGGCGGCAGCTACACCCTGATCGCTCCCATGGTGGCCCTCTCCAAGGACATGCCCATCGGCACGGTGTTCGGATCCTCCTTTGTGGCGGCCATCGCGCTGACCGTGCTCGGCCCTCTGGCGGTCAAGTATCTGCATCGCTTCTTCTCCCCCGTGGTGACCGGCAGCGCCGTGCTGGCCGTCGGTATGTGCCTGATGGGCAGCGCCTTCAGCTACATGGTCAACAACTCCGCGGACCCCGCCAATGAGCCTCAGATCTGGCTCTTCGTGGGCATCGCTCTCTTTACTCTGGTTCTCACTCTGGTGCTGGACTCCTTCACCAAGGGCTTCGTCCAGTCCTGCTCCATCCTGATCGCTATCGTCGTGGGCTACGTCCTGTGCGTGGTGCTGGGTCTGGTGGACTTCGCCAGCGTGGGCACCGCCTCCTGGCTGGCTCTGCCCAAGCCCGTGAACTTCGGCTTCGGCTTTAACTTCAGCGCCATCATCACCCTGTGCATCGTGCACATCGCCACCGTCATGGAGAACATCGGCGACACCACCGGCGTGGTCTCCGGCGTGGAGGACCGCCTGCCCACCAAGAAAGAGCTCATGCGCGCCGTCAGCGGCGACGGCCTGGGCAGCATCTTCGCCGCCCTGTTCAACGGCCTGCCCGTGATCTCCGGCTCCCCCAACGTGGGCATCATCACCATGACCGGTGTGGGCAGCCGCTTCGTCACCCTGGCCGGCGGTATCATCATCGGCATCCTGGCCTTCTTCCCCAAGTTCGCGCAGGTCCTGGCTCTGACTCCCTATCCCGTCCTGGGCGGCGTGCTCTTCGTTTCCTTCGGTACCATCGCGGCCTCCGGTATCCGCGTGATCGGCATGAGCCGTATGAGCAAGCGTGACATCACCATCCTGGCCATGGCCATCGTGGTGGGCATCGGCGGCAGCGCCGCTTCCGCCAGCCTGAGCTTCCTGCCCTCCACCGTGCTGACCCTCATCACCGGCATCCCCGGCACCGCCATGACCGCTCTGGTCCTCAACATCATCCTGCCCCGCAGCAAGGCGGACAAGGAGTTCGAGGCCAAGCAGGCCGCCGAGAACGCCCGCCTGGAGGCTGAGGCCGAGGCCAAAGTGGCCGCCCAGACCCAGAAGAGCGGCAAGAAGTAAGCATTTTGTACCGGTTCCGGCGGGCGGGACAGGGGCGGGAAACCGCCCTTGCCCGATCTGCCAAAAACAGACCCTGAAGTTTGGTTGTTTTTTTCAAAAAAACAGGCGAAAGAGATATGAAGACTGCGTGACATTTCCGATGAGATTCGGTATAATAGGGCCAGGGAACCATTAATAAGACTTATGAAGGAGAACGGGTAACTATGGAATCCATTGAACTGAAAATCAACGGAGAAGTCAAGTCGGTCCAGGTGGAGAAAAACTGGACGCTGCTCTATGTTCTGCGTGAGGTCCTGGACCTGACCGGCGCCAAATGTGGATGCAACACCGGCGACTGTGGTGCCTGTAAGGTGATCATCGACGGCGAGGCGGTCAACTCCTGCCTGGTGCTGGCCCCCAAGGCCGTGGGCAAGGACATCTGGACCATCGAGGGCCTGTCCAACGGTCCGGAGCTCCATCCCATCCAGCAGGCGTTCATCGATGCCGGCGCGGTCCAGTGCGGTTACTGCACGCCGGGCATGGTGATGTCGGCCAAGGCTCTGCTGGACAAGAACCTGGATCCCTCTGAGGAGGAGATCCGCGCCGCGATCTCCAACAACCTGTGCCGCTGCACCGGGTATGTGAAGATCGTGGAGGCCATCCGGCTGGCCGCCGAGCGCATGCGCAACGCTTAACGAGGATACAGGAAAGGACGCAAAACATATGAGCTGTGAAACTCCTACCAACGGAATGATTGGAAGCCGCCTCCCCGTGCGGGACGCACAGGTCAAGGTCACCGGTCAGCTCAAGTACGTAGCCGATATGAAGATGCCCCACATGCTGCACGCCAAGGTGCTCTTCAGCCCCGTGGCTCACGCCCGGATCAAGAGCATCGACACCAGCGAGGCGGAAGCCCTGCCCGGCGTGCGTGCGGTGGTGTGCTACAAGAACGCCCCCGACATTCCCTTCAACTGCTGCGGCGAGAACATCGACGAGAGCAAGAACGAGCGCATCTTCGACCAGGTGGTCCGCTATGTGGGCGACAAGGTGGCCGCGGTGGCCGCCGACACCGTGCAGATCGCGGAGAAGGCTCTCAAACTGATCAAGGTAGAGTATGAGGAGCTGCCCTTCTACATCGACCCGGAAGAGGCCATGAAGGAGGACGCCTATCCCATCCACGAGGGCGGCAACATCGCCGAGGTGGTCAACCTGAACCAGGGCGATGTGGATGCCGGCATGAAGGAGGCCGACCTGGTCTTTGAGGACCGGTACAGCCTGCCCGCCATCCACCACAGCGCCATCGAGACCCACGCGGCCCTGGCCTCTTACGACGCCAACGGCAAGCTCACCGTCTGGTCTCCCTCCCAGGACGCCTTCGCGGTGCGGGTCAACCTCTCCCGGCTGTTCGGGCTGAAGATGAGCCGGGTCCGTGTGGTGGCCTCCGCCATCGGCGGCGGCTTCGGCGGCAAGATCGACATGATCGTGGAGCACGTGGCGGCGCTCCTGTCCATCAAGACGGGCCGCCCGGTGCGCCTGGTCTACACCCGGCGGGAGGACATTCCCTCTTCCCACAGCCGCCATCAGATGATCGTTTACCTCAAGACCGGCGTGAAGAAGGACGGCACCGTCGTGGCCCAGGACTTCAACCTGGTCATCAATGCCGGCGCCTTCGCCGGCGGCACCTCCAGCGTGGCCTGGGCCATGGGCGGCAAGGCCTTCCGGATCATGGACACCCCCAACATCCGCTTCAAGGCCACCGAGGTCTATACCAACTGCACCTGCGGCGCGGCCATGCGCGGCTTCGGTTCGCCCCAGCTGTTCTTCGCCCAGCAGCGGCAGTTCAACAAGATCGCCAAAGAGCTGGGCATGGACCTGACCGAGTTCCTCCTCAAGAACCTGAAGGGGGAGCTGGGCATGGACCTGCGCAACAACACGCCTCTGGGCAACACCTATGCCAAGGCCTGTGTGGAAAAGGGCGCTGAGATCTTCAACTGGAAGAAGGCCCTGGAAGAGCAGGAGGCCTCCCGCAAGGAGAACGGACGCTACCGCATCGGCGTGGGCATGGCGGTGGCCGCCCACGGCAACGGCGTGTTCGGCGTCCATCCCGACACCACCGGCATCATCCTGCGGATGAACGAGGACGGCACCGTGATCCTCTCCAGCGGCTGCTGCGATATGGGCAACGGCTCGGTCTCCCTCCAGGGCCAGCTGGTGGCCGAGGTCCTGGGCATCCCCATGACCGACATCGAGTACATCCAGGCCGATACCGACGCCACCCTGTGGGATCTGGGCAACTACTCCAGCCGCGGCACCTACGTCAGCGGCGCGGCGGCGGTGAAGGCGGCCAACAGCCTGAAGAAGATGCTCCTGGAGGAGGCGGCCGACGTGCTGCCCGAGGATCCCGACCGGATCGTGTTCCACGACGGACGGGCCTGGAGCCTGAACTACCCCGACCGCTCCGCCAGCATGGCGGACCTGGCCCACCACGCCCACCACAAGAACCAGCGGGATCTGGTGGTGGCCGAGACCTTCGCCAGCCAGGCCATGGCGGTCTCCTACGGCGCCCACTTCGTCAAGACTCAGGTGGACACCGAGACCGGCGAGGTCAAGGTGCTGGACTATGTGGCGGTCCACGATGTGGGCACCCCCCTGAACCCCATGTCGGTGGAGGGCCAGATCGAGGGCGCCATCCAGATGGGCCTGGGCTATGCGCTGTGCGAGAGCATCGACCGGGACGAGAAGGGCAAGGTAAAGAACGGCACCTTCCGCACCTATCACATCTTTACGTCCACCGAAATGCCGCCTATTCGGATCGGCTTTGTGGATAAACCGGAGGAGACCGGCCCCTACGGAGGCAAGAGCATCGGCGAGTGCTCCGTGGTCCCCGCACCGGCCGCCATTGCCAACGCGGTATCCAACGCGGTGGAGGGCGACTACCATGACCTGCCTCTGCGCAAAGAGGTGGTGCTTGCGGGTCTTCCCCAGTAAGCAGCATCGAAACGCCTCGATTTCGAGGCGTTTCGGAAGAGGGACGGAGGGTTCCGTCTCCCTTCCGAGACGCCCCAAATGAATGGAAATGGAGCTGATACCATGGAATTTGAAGGAAAGGTTGCCGTCGTTACCGGCGCCGGACAGGGCCTGGGTGCAGGCTTTGCCAAGGACTTTGCCCGCCAGGGTGCCAAGGTGGTCCTGCTGGGCCGGACCCTCTCCAAGGTGGAGAAGGTGGCCGAGGAGATCAAGGCCGAGGGCGGCTGGGCGCTGGCCCTGGGCTGCGACGTGGGCGACCGGGACCAGGTGAAGGCCAGCTTTGAGCGCATCTTCGCTGAAGTGGGCGGCGTGGACATCCTGGTGAACAACGCCGCGTATCACCGCTCCCTCTCGGTGCTGGACACCAGCATGGAGGAGTGGGACAAACACATCAATTCCAATCTGAATGGTACCTTCTACTGCATCAAGGCAGTGCTCCCCGGCATGGTGGAGCGGCGCTACGGCAAGATCATCAACATCAGCTCGTCGGGCGCCAAGCTGTTCTTCCCCGGCTTCGGGGCTTACGCGGCCTCCAAGGGCGGCATCGTCTCCCTGACGCAGATCCTCTCGGAGGAGGTCAAGAACTACAACATCAACGTCAACGCCATCTATCTGGGCATGACCAATACCGAGCACACCCGGGAGCGCATCGACAGCGACCCCGCCGTCACCGTCAAGCTGGACGAGATGCTCCAGGTGGACGAGGTGTCCAAGGTGGTCTGCTTCCTGGCTTCCGATGCCGCCGCTCCCATCATGGGCGCCGCCATCGACGTATTCGGAAAGAAAGCATAAGAACGGAATAAAAAATAAGACAGAAAGAAGGTAAAACAAGATGGTCAGTACGAATCAGCGCGCCATGAAAGTGGTGGAGGAGCTGCTGGAGAACGCGGAAGCTCTGGGCTGCAAGGTGGTCAAGCTGGACTGCGGCGCCACCGTCATCGACCTGGGCCTCAACTGCCGGGGCAGCTGGCAGGCCGGCGTCCTCTTCACCCGGGCGTGCATCGGAGACCTGGGAGTGGTCAGCCTGAGTGATTTCAAGCTGAATGACCAGTACAGCTTTGCCGCCGTCAATGTCTTTATCGAGCAGCCCCTCATCGCCTGCCTGGGCTCTCAGATCGCCGGCTGGAAGCTGGGGGAGGGCGAGTTCGCCACCATCGGCTCCGGTCCCGCCCGCGGCATCGCCCACGTGGCCTCCGACTGGTACTTTGAGATGACCGACTACAAGGACGACTACGACAAGGCGGTCCTGTGCATCCAGGATGTGAAGTATCCCTCCAATGAGATCGCCCTGGAAGTGGCCAACGCCTGCCATGTCAAGCCGGAGGACACCTACATCCTGATGTCTCCCAGCACCTGTGTGGCCGCCTCCATCCAGGTCTCCGCCCGGATGCTGGAGCAGACCTGCCACAAGATGTTCGAGAAGCACTTTGACCCCGCCCAGATCGTCATGATCCGCGGCAAGGCCCCCATCGCCCCGGTGGTGAAGGATGAGCTCAAGACCATGGGCCGCATCAACGACGCCCTCATCTACGGCAGCGAGATCGAGGTGTGGGTGGACGCCGAGGACAAGGACATCGCCAAGGTCATCCACCAGCTGGCGGGCAAGACCTCTTCCCCCAACTACGGCGAGCTCTTCGAGGACGTGTTCAAGGATGCCGGCTGCGACTTCTTCTATGTGGACCACGATGTCCATTCCGTGGGCAAGATCCAGATCCACAACGTGAACACCGGCCGGGCCTACTGCGCCGGCGAGATCAACTACGAGGCGCTGGAGCGCAGCTTCCTGAACTAAGGGATCTCAGCGCGTCACCTAAAATTTTTTAGGTGAATCCGTTTGTGATACATACTACTAATTTCAATAAATAGGAGGAAACAAGATGGCACTTTCGAATGAAAGATTATTGAAGCTGTATCGTGACATGGTCATGATCCGCCGCTTTGAGGAGGTCATCGAGACCTATGCCGCCAACGGCACCGTCCCCGGCTTCGTACACCTGAGCATCGGCCAGGAGGCCTGCCAGGCCGGCGTGGTGGACTGCCTGAAGAAGACCGACTATAAGTTCCCTGATCACCGCGGACACGGCGCCATCTGCCTGTGCGGCACCGATCCCAAGCTGGTCATGGCCGAGATCTTCGGCAAGGCCACCGGCATCAACCACGGCCGCGGCGGCTCCATGCACGTCAACGACCTGGACTGCGGCAACATGGGCTTCAACGGCATCCAGGGTTCCACCATGGTTACCTGCCTGGGCACCGCTTTTAACGCCGTTTACAACCACTCCGACGCCGTTACCGCCGTGTTTATGGGCGACGGCACCCTGGGTGAGGGCACCTGCCATGAGAGCATGAACATGGCCGCCACCTGGAAGCTCCCCATCATCTACTGCCTGGTGAACAACCAGTACGCCATCTCCACCAAGTACACCGAGGCTCATCCCCAGAAGCGCCTGAAGACCTGGGGCGAGGGCTACGAGGTGCCCAGCTTCTTCGTGGACGGCAACGACATTGAGGCCGTCGTGGAGGCCGTCGAGGCCGCTGTGGAGCGCGCCCGCAAGGGTGAGGGCCCCACTCTGCTGGAGTTTGACACCTACCGCTGGCAGGGCCACTTCGCCGGCGACCCCGCCGCCTACCGTCCCGAGGAGGAGGTCCAGGCCTGGAAGGATCGCGATCCTGTGAAGCTGTGCCGCAACACCATGCTGGAGCGCGGCATCTCCGAGGCCGACATCAAGAAGATCGAGGACGAGGAAGAGGAGCACGTGCAGGAGATGCTGAAGTTCTCTCTGGAGAGCCCCTATCCCGGCATCGAGACCGCTACGACCTACACTTATGCTGACAGAGAGGTGGAGACGAGATGAGCAGAGGAAAGAAGCTTTCTTACGGCATGGCCATCAACGAGGCCCTGCATCAGATCATGGAGCAGGACGAGCGCGTGTTCGTCCTGGGCGAAGACGTAGCCAAGATGGGCGGCGACTTCGGTATCACCAAGGGCATCTGGGCCAAGTGGCCTGACCGCATCAAGGACACCGCTCTGTCCGAGTCCGCCATCCTGGGCCTGTCCTGCGGCGCCGCCGTCTGCGGCCTGAAGCCCGTGCCCGAGATCATGTTCGCTGACTTCCTGGGCGTCGGCTTTGACCAGATCACCAACAACGCCGCCAAGCTGAACTACATGTATCAGGGCAAGGCCCACTGCGGCATCACCGTCCGCGCCCCCCAGGGCGGCGGCATCCGCTGCGCCTACCATCACTCCGCCTGCGTGGAGTCCTGGTTCATGAATACCCCCGGCCTGGTCATCGTGTGCCCCACCACCCCCTATGAGGCCAAGGGCCTGCTGATCTCCGCCATCAAGAGCGACAACCCCGTGCTCTTCCTGGAGCACAAGGCTCTGTACAACGTCAAGGGCGAGGTGCCCGAGGAGATGTACGAGATCCCCCTCTACGAGGCCGAGATCGAGCGCGAGGGCAGCGACGTGACCATCGTGGCCACCCAGACCATGCTGGCCAAGGCCCACAAGGCCGCCGAGGAGATGGAGAAGGAGGGCGTCAGCTGCGAGATCATCGACCTGCGCACCGTCTTCCCCTACGACAAGGACACCATCCAGAAGTCCGTCGCCAAGACCGGCCGTCTGGTCATCGCTCAGGAGGGCGTCAAGTGCGGCGGCTGGGCTGCTGAGATTTCCGCTATGATCAATGAGGACGTGTTCGAGTACCTGCGCGGTCCCGTCAAGCGCGTGACCGGTCTGGATTCTCCCATGCCCTTCTCTCCGGATCTGGAGGACTACGTCATGCCTCAGCAGGACGACGTGGTCAAGGCCATCCGCGAGGTTATGGAATATTAAGGGGAGGATACGACAATGATTACGAAATACGGTATGCCGAAGTTCGGCCTCTCCATGGAGACCGGCATCATCGGCGAGTGGCTCGTGAAAGAGGGCGACTCCGTGAAGAAGGGCGACGCCCTGGTGGAAGTGAGCACCGATAAGATCACCAACACCGGCGAGGCTCCCTGCGACGGCGTGATCCGCAAGATCATCGCTCAGGTGGACGACGAGATCCCCTGCGGCGAGACCATCTGCCTCATCGCCGACAGCATGGATGAGCCCGTGGACGGCGACGCCCCCGCCGCGGCTCCTGCCGCCGCTGAGGCCGCTCCTGCCGCTGCCCCCGCTGCGGCTCCCGCCGCCGCGCCCGCCGCTCCCGCCGGGGATGTGAAGATCACCCCCCGCGCCAAGAAGATCGCCGAGGAGAAGGGCCTGGCCTACGCCCACATCAAGGGCACCGGCCTGCTGGGCATGATCACCATCGACGACCTGAAGAAGTACGGCAAGCCTCTCTCCGAGGTGGCTGCTCCCGCTGCTCCCGCGCCCGCTGCGGCTCCCGCCCCTGTGGCCGCCCCCGCGGCTCCTGTGGCCCCCGCGCCCGCGGCCGCTCCGGCTCCTGCCGCCGCTCCCGCCCAGGTCTACAACACCGCGCCCTGCGCCGAGGGTGACGTCATCACCAAGATGACTCCCATGCAGTCCGCCGTGTGCAAGGGCATGATGAACTCCCTCCAGGGTTCCGCCCAGATCACCATCGCCACCGAGGCCGATGTGACCAACCTGGTGAAGGTGTACAAGTCCATCAAGGGCAAGTACAAGAACGCCGGCGTGAAGCTCAGCTACACCGCCATGCTCATCAAGTCCGTGGCGCAGGCTCTGGAGAACCATCCCGCCATGCGCATGACCGTGGCCGACGCCAACCACATCAAGACCACTGCCCGCATCAGCATCGGCTGCGCCGTGGACATCCCCGACGGCCTGATCGTGCCCGTCATCCGGGACGCCAACCTGAAGGACCTGCGCACCATCTGCCTGGAGCTGGCCGATCTGACCGAGCGCGCCAAGGCCGGCAAGCTCAACAGCGATGAGCTGGGCAATGCCTCCATCACCATCACCAACCTGGGCATGTTCGGCATCACCTACTTCACCCCCATCATCAACGCTCCCGAGGGCGCCATCCTGGGTGTTGGCGCGATCCTGGAGAAGATGATGGTGAAGGACGGCGGCTTCTATCCCGGCTCCGTCATGAACCTGAGCCTGACCCACGACCACCGTGTCATCAACGGCGCGCCCGCGGCCCGCTTCCTCCAGGAGGTCATCACCGGCCTGCAGGACTTCAAGTGGCTGTAAGACACGCCCCACGGAATGGCTGACGACCACCCACTGATATTGACGTGAGCACTTCCGCTCACTGAACCGAACCGGCGGCGGCCAACCCAAACTGCGGTTGGCCGCCTGCTGTCTATCCGGCTTAGATTGGCATCCCCGCATGTATACGAAACGGAAAGGATCGTGGCTATGAAGCAGATTGACCTCATTATCAAAAATGCCTACCTCATCACCATGAATGCCAAGCGGGAAGTGATTCCCAATGCCTGCATCGCGGTGGAGGGAGACAAGATCCTGGCGGTTGGAACCGATGCGCTTTTGGAGCAGTATCAGGCCGACAAAGTTATTGACGCCGCGGGCAAGTATGTCTTCCCCGGCTTTATCAGCACCCACTCCCATCTCTTCCAGACCATGCTCAAGGGTCTGGGCCGGGACAAGTTCCTCATCGACTGGCTCAACAGCTCTGTGCGGGTGGCCCTGCACAACTTCGACGAGGAGACCGTCTACTATGCCGCCCTGCTGGGCTGCATGGAGGGCATCCGCTCCGGCACCACCACTATTCTGGACTATATGTACGCCCACCCCATCGCCGGGCTGGACGACTGCGTGACCCAGGCCTTTGAGGACATCGGCATCCGCGGTGTCCTGGGCCGTGCCTTCACCAACGTGGCTTCCTTCCCGCCTGAGATCGCCTGTCCCCGTGTGGAGACCGAGCGGGACTTCTTCGACGACGTGCGCCGTCTGAACACCAAGTATCAGAACCACTCCCGCATCAGCGTGTGCATGGCCCCCGGCATCATCTGGGACCACACCGACGAGGGCTTCCGGGAGATGCGCAGCACCGCCAATGAGCTGCACATGCCCATCACCATGCACCTGGTGGAGACCCCCGACGACGACGCCTTCTCCCGTGAGCAGTACGGCGAGGACACCATCCCCCACCTGGAGAAGCTGGGCGTCCTGGGCCCCGACTTCATCGCCGTGCACTGCGTGTATATGAAGGACGAGGACCTGGATACCTTCAAGAAGTACGACGTGAAGGTCTCCCACAACCCCAACTCCAACATGGTCCTGGCCTCCGGCGTGGCCCGCATCCCCGAGATGCTGGAGAAGGGCATCACGGTCAGCCTGGCCTGCGACGGCTCGGCCAGCAACGACACCCAGAATATGCTGGAGGTCATCAAGGCGGCTAGCCTCATGCAGAAGGTCCATCACTGCAATCCCTCCCTGATGCCCGCCTCCACCGTGCTGGAGCTGGCCACCCTGGGCGGCGCCCGCACCCTGGGCCGGGAGAGCGAGCTGGGCTCCGTGGAGGCCGGCAAGAAGGCCGACTTCATCCTCTTCGATCCTCTGAGCCCCTGGTCCGCCCCCGTGTATGATCCGGTCAGCACCCTGACCTATGCCTGCAGCCCCGACAACATCAAGGCGGTGGTCATCGACGGCAAGGTGGTCATGGAGAACGGCCATATGACCACGGTGGATGAGGAGAAGGTCATCCGCGAGGCCCAGCGTCTGGGCACCAAGCTGGTGGAGAAGTCCGGCCTGGGCAACGTCCAGTGGGGCCAGAAGATGCCCCTGATGCACATTTGATCTGGTGGGAGGTAGTAAAACCATGAATAAGCTGTTCTTTTTCCAGACCCCGAAGGAAAATCTGAAGATCAACGTGGTCTTCCGGGACGAGAAGCTGCTGGAGTCCTTCAAGGCCGACTCCGCCGAGACTGAGGTCCTGCCCGACGTCCACGACTACTATACCGACATCTACTTCCCCAAGGCGCCCGCGGATCGTCCCTACACCTTCTCCTCCATCGTGCTCTCTTCCGATGGTAAGATGGCCTATCAGGACAATCCCTCCGGCCCCCTGGTGGCCAAGAACAACTTCCTGGATCCCGACGGCTCCCTGGGCGACTTCTGGGTGCTCAACGTGCTGCGCTCCTATGCCGACGGCATCATCGTGGGCGCCAACACCCTGGCCAAGGAGCCCGGCATCACCTGCCACGTCTACGACGAGGACCTGACCCGTCAGCGCCGGGAGCACCTGGGCAAGAAGCATCAGCCGGTCAGCGTGGTGGTCTCCTTTGACGCTACCGACATCCCCTTCGACCACTACACCTTCGACGTGGACCCCGCCGAGGAGCTGAAGATGGTCATCGCCACCGGTCCCGACGGACTGGACTACATCCAGAAGAAGTCCCCCCTCAAGCACGTGGTCTACGGCCCCTTCACCTGCAAGGAGGATGTGGACAAGGCGGAGCTGGCTCCCCTGGACCGGGACTACGACGTGGTCCCCGTCATCGTCACCGGCGAGGGCAAGAATCCCGACGGCCATGTGATGATGTACGTCCTCAAGAAGCTGGGCCTGGAGAAGCTGTGCGTGGAGTCTCCCTCTTACTGCGCCTACATGCTCAAGGAGCAGATGCTGGATGAGTACTTCATCAACTACTCCATGGTCTTCGTGGGCGGCACCACCACCCCCGGCTCCTTCATCTCCTACGGCCACCTGGATCACCCCCACGCCGATCTCATCTCTCTGGGTACCCACAAGAGCAACTTCCTCTTTACCCGTCAGAAGATCCGCTACAACGTCAAGCAGGAGACCGACCTCTCCGCCTACAAGTATTAAACTGAAACCATTCGTCCAAGGCGCACAGCGCCATCGGGACACCGTCCGGCGGGGAAGGCCCCGCGGAATTTGTCCTCATGAAAATTAGGAGGAAAGAAACATGAATTACGATCTGGTTGTCATCGGCGCCGGCCCCGGCGGCTATGTGGCCGCCATCCGCGCGGCCCAGCTGGGCATGAAGACTGCGATTGTGGAGAAGGACGCCTGCGGCGGCACCTGCCTCAACTACGGCTGTATCCCCACCAAGGCCCTGTACAAGAACGCCGAGGTGGTGGACGAGATCATGCACGCCGATGAGTTCGGGATCTCGGTCAAGGGCTACGACATCGACATGAAGAAGGTCCAGGCCCGCAAGGCCAAGGTGGTCAAGACCCTGTCCGGCGGCGTGGAGTTCCTGCTCAAGGCCAACAAGGTGGAGCTGGTGAAGGGCGCCGCCAAGATCCTGGCCCCCGGCAAGGTGGAGGTCAACGGCAAGGTGCTGGAGACCAAGAACATCCTCATCGCCTCCGGCTCCAAGGCCTCCAAGCCTCCCATCAAGGGCATCGACAACCCCGGCGTGCTCACCAGCAAGGAGGCGCTGGAGATGGACCACGTGCCCGGTAAGATCGTCATCATCGGCGGCGGCGTCATCGGCATCGAGTTTGCCGGCATCTACAAGGCCTTCGGCGCCGAGGTCACCATCGTGGAGTTTATGCCCAAGATCATCCCCAACATGGACAAGGAGATCACCGACCGCCTCCAGAAGCTGCTGGAGAAGAAGGGCATCCAGTTCATGGTGGGCACCAAGGTGGAGGAGATCAGCAAGAGCGGCTCCGGCCTCTCCGTCACCGTGGACAAGGACGGCACCAAGAGCAGCCTGCCCTGCGACGAGGTGCTGGTCTCCACCGGCCGCGAGCTGGACATCGAGGGCCTGAACCTGGACGGCCTGGGCATCGCCTACGACCGCAAGGGCGTCAAGGTGGATGAGAACTTCCAGACCAACGTCCCGGGCATCTACGCCATCGGCGACGTGATCGGCGGCGTGATGCTGGCCCACGTGGCTTCCGACGAGGGCAAGGTCTGCGTGGAGCGCATGGCCGGCGAGGACGCCCGGGTGGACTATGACCTGGTGCCCAGCGCCGTGTTCACCTTCCCCGAGGTGGCCAGCGTCGGCATGTCCGAGGAGCAGGTCAAGGAGAAGGGCCTGGAGTACGAAGTGGGCAAGTTCCAGTTCTCCGGCAACGGCAAGGCCCTCACCATGAACAACGCCGAGGGCATGATCAAGGTCATCGTGTCCAAGGACAAGCAGCGCATCCTGGGCGTCCACATCGTGGGCCCCAACGCCAGCGACCTGCTCACCGAGGCGGCCCTGGCCATGCGCGGCGAGTTCACCGTGGAAGAGGTGGCCAACACCATGCACGGCCATCCCACCCTGTCCGAGGCCTTTGAGGAGGCCCTGACCCTGACCCTGGGCCGCGGCATCCACAGCGCCCCCGCCAAGAAAAAGAAATAAGGCTCCGTCCGGAAAACGGCGCATTTGCCCCCGCGCAGCGGCGCCTCGCAGAGTTCCGCCGTGCGCAGACGGCGGAATGGAATGGGATCGTGGTTTCCGGCGGCGTGTACGTCGGAAACCACTCCGCTCAGGCTGCAAGTGTGCGCGCGTCAGCGCGTGCGCGCAGCGGACTGCATTTCTCTCGAAAAAATGCTTGCATTTTTGAGAGGCGTGTCGGACGTGTCCGACACGCCAGACCCCTCCGTGCAGCAGCGCGGAGGGGCCTTTGCCTACCATTGAAGGAGGAATTACCATGGAACTCAAAGTCTATGACAAGCCCCAGTTCATCGAGGAGCTGGTGTTCCGCATCGCCCCCGGACAGGTGGAGCGCTATCTGGAGCTGGAGCAGGAGATCTTCTCCGAGCCCCTCTCCCACCGGGCCGGCTTCCTGGGGGCCGAGACCTGGGTGAGCAAGGACCACGAGGGGGAGGTGACCTCCCTCTACTTCTGGGAGAGCGAGGAGGCCTACCACAACCTGGATCAGGTCTGGCTGGGCGGCCAGAAGGATAAGATGGGCCAGCTCATGGGCGAGGATGCGGTCTTTGTCCGGGCGGGCCATGTGTCCGACCGCCGCTTCCGGGTGCGGGAATACCGCTGATGGCGACCGTCCGGTCCAAGCGGGACCTGCCGCCGGAGGGGCCTCTCCCGCGGCCGGTGCCCCGGCAGTGGTGGGAGGGGGAGGAGCCGGTGGAGCTCCGCCTCACGGCCAACGCAGGGGTGCTTCTGACCTTCCGGGGGGAAAAGCTGCTGGTGGACGGACTCCACGACAGCCGCGCCCACGATTTCAGCCCGGTCGCCCCGGAGACGCTGGCGGCACTGGCGGCCGGCGCGCCCCCCTGGGACGGGATCCGCTGGCTCTTTTATACCCATCTGCACATCGACCACTTTTCCGGCCGGGAGACCATCCGCTTCCTGGAGGGAAACCGGGTGGAGAAGCTCTTCCTGCCCGCCGGGAACGGGGGACCGGGGATCGACCGGGAGGACGTGTCCGCCCTGCGCAGCTGGCTCACCCAGCGGGCCGCGCCGGTGCAGGAGCTGCGCCTTCCCGAGTACCGCAGCGTGACCTATCCGCTGGTGAGCGGGATCCGGGTGACGGCCTTCCGCTCCCTCCACGCCTCGGAGGAGTTTGAGGAGGTGGAGCACGAGTGCTTCCTCTTCGACCTGGCCGGGAAGAAGGTCCTCTTTCTGGGGGACTCCAACTACGACCGGGACTACTTCGCCACCATGCTGGACGGGGTGGAGGTGGATACGGCGGTGGTGAATCCCCTCTTTCTCACGAATCCCTCCGGACGCAGCGTGGTGCTGGAGGGGGTCCGGCCCCGCCGGGTGGTCATCGACCACATCCCCTTCCAGGAGGACGACAAGCTGCACATGCGCAAGCTGGTGGTGCGCAGCCTGGAGCGGTGGGGAGAGTCCTTTCCCCCCGTGGCGGTCCTCTGGGAAGCGGGGGATACCGTGCGCCTGTAAACCCGGAGGGCCCGGAGGGGAGAAGCGCTCCCTTCCGGGCCCTGTTTCGTCCCCGCAGATTCCTCCAGAATCCCTCATAGTACAAGCTGCCCCGCGCATAAGATGACAGCACAAGCGCGGAGAGCGCGCGTCGAGACGGTAGTTCTTTTATCCCACAAAAAAGCCGACAGTTATATCCACATTGATGTGGAGTTTGGAGAGGGCGAGGGCAAGATTCCGGTAGATAGTATTGCTAAAAGAGCCGAAGCGTATAAGCCCAAAGAAAAAGTGACCTACAAAATGATTAAGGAGTACATAGAAGCGAAATACGGCTTCAAGGTACATACCGCATATATCGCAGAGGTAAAGCGAAATTTGGGATTGCCGATGTATGATGCTCCTAATGCGGTAGAAGAATTGAAACAGCCGAGGAAACATCCGACACCAGAAAAGGTAGAAGCAATCAAAGATGCACTTCGTTATTTTGCAGTGATATAAAACTTTACTTACAATCGAATATTTCTTACATAGCCGTTTATTCATTTATTTGAGTAAGCGGCTTTTTTCATCCCTATTTTTCGGAATAGGGATATTTTTTGTAGAAGGAGGAGGTTTATTTGAACACGCAAATCATCGCCATCGCCAACCAGAAAGGCGGCGTTGGCAAAACAACAACCTGTGCGAACTTGGGAATAGGTCTGGCACAGGCCGGAAAGAAAGTGCTTCTGATCGACGGGGACCCACAAGGAAGTCTGACAATCAGCTTGGGAAATCCGCAACCGGACAAGCTGCCATTTACACTGTCGGATGCAATGGGCAAAATTCTGATGGATCAGCCTATACGCCCCGGAGAAGGTATTCTGCATCATGCAGAAGGCGTTGACCTGATGCCTGCGGATATTCAGCTTTCCGGTATGGAGGTTTCTCTGGTAAACGCCATGAGCCGTGAAACGGTTTTACGGCAATATCTGGACACACTGAAGGGACAATATTCCCATATCCTGATTGACTGTCAGCCCTCGTTGGGGATGCTTACGGTCAATGCGCTGGCGGCTGCGAACAGGATCATAATTCCCGTTCAGGCAGAGTATCTGCCCGCCAAAGGACTGGAACAGCTTTTATCTACGGTCAGCAAGGTAAAACGGCAGATCAATCCAAAGCTCCAGATTGACGGTATACTGCTGACGATGGTGGATAACCGCACCAACTTTGCCAAAGAGATTGCTGCTTTGCTGCGGGACACCTATGGAAGTAAAATCAAAGTCTTTGGAACGGAGATTCCACACTCTGTCCGTGCAAAGGAAATTAGCGCAGAGGGAAAAAGCATTTTCGTCCATGACCCTGGCGGTAAGGTGGCAGAGGGGTATCGAAATCTGACGAAGGAGGTGTTGAAACTTGAAAAGCAGCGCGAAAAAAGTAGAACTGGCATCGGTAGATGATCTGTTTTCTACGGAGGAGAGCCGTGCCGATGCTCAGAGAGAAAAAGTAGTAGAAATCCCGCTGTCGGAACTGCACCCGTTCAAAGGGCATCCATTCAAAGTCAAGGATGACGAAGCCATGATGGAGACCGCAGACAGTATCAAGCAGTATGGCGTTCTGGTTCCGGCGATTGCTCGACCGGACCCGGAGGGCGGTTATGAGCTGGTAGCCGGACACAGGCGGCACAGAGCCAGTGAGCTGGCAGAAAAGGAGACCATGCCGGTCATTGTTCGGGATTTGGATGATGATGCCGCCACGATCATTATGGTTGACAGCAACCTGCAACGAGAAAGTCTGCTCCCCAGTGAAAGAGCATTTGCCTACAAGATGAAGCTGGATGCCATGAAACATCAGGGAGAGCGAGTTGATTTAACTTCGTCCCAAGTTGGGACGAAGTTGAGAGCCGATGAAATATTGGCTCAGCAGGCTGGTTCAAGCAGAAATCAAGTTCAGCGCTATATCCGTCTGACAGAGCTGATTCCTGAATTGATGGATATGGTGGATGAAAAGAAGATTGCCCTGAACCCTGCCTATGAGCTGTCCTTTCTCAAAAAGGAGGAACAGGTAGACCTGTTGGACGCGATGGACAGCGAACAGGCTACCCCTTCTCTTTCTCAAGCTCAGCGGCTCAAAAAATACAGTCAGGAGGGGCATCTGACCCTCGATATGATGCGTGTCATCATGGGTGAGGAAAAGAAAAGCGATCTGGACCGAGTGACATTTACCTCTGACACCTTGCGAAAGTATTTCCCTAAAAGCTATACGCCCCAGCGGATGCAGGAAACCATCATCAAGCTGCTGGAGGCATGGCAGAAAAAGCGTCAGAGAGATCAGGAACGATGAAAGGAGCCGCCTATGAGGGATATTTCAGCCCGTGAGCTGAAAGGACACAACATTCTCGCCGTAGAGAGGTTTTGGGATAACACCCGCTGGATGATTGAGTTTTCCGTCCTGCGTCCCAGCACAGCTTACGGCAGCCCCGGAGAGGAAATGCGGCTGTTTTTGACCGAGGACGGGTATCAGGCTGCCCTGCAAAGCCAGCAGCGCCGGGAGATTAAGATCAAGCGTTACGCTCGTGTGATTGAGGGACATATCCTCGATTTCAAACCGGGAAAACGCCGCCGCTCATAAACCCATACAACGAAAGGAAAGGAATGACTATGTGTACGGTAAAGGAAATTCAAGAAGCAATCCAGGAAGATTGCAAATCTCAGCATGACATGGATTCAACGGATATTGACCGAGTGATGCAAACACTTCCTTTCGCCCAGGAGGAGCCATTTACAGAGGCGCGTCCTCGAAAGCCGCTGTTTTGGTTCTATGCAAGAAAATTTGAAAAGTGTTGAACACCGCAATTCTTTGGAATGAGGATTGCGGTTTTTTTGTACCCAAAATTCGGAAGGAGTGAGGTCGATGGCCGTTTTTCGTATTGAACGGACCCGTGATTATACCGTGATGAGCAATCATCATTTACGAAATGCAAACCTGTCGTTAAAAGCCAAGGGGCTGCTTTCCATGATGCTGTCTTTGCCAGAGGACTGGAATTACACCACCCGTGGTCTTGCAAAGATCTGTAAGGAGGGCGTGGATGCCATAGGCGCTGCGTTGCGGGAATTGGAGGCTGCCGGTTACATTGTGCGGCACAAGCTGCGTGACCGGCAGGGACGCATCAGCGATACAGAGTATGTCATATACGAGCAGCCACAGCTTAGAAAACCGGATACGGATTCACCAGATACGGAAAACCCGTATATGGATAAACCGGATACGGAAAAGCCCGCAGAATTAAATATAGAGAAATCAAATACAGAAAAATCAATTACTTATGGATCAAGTACCGATTCCATTCCCTTCCGGGAAACAGCGGCGGCAAGACCGCCGGAACGGAAAGGAAGAGATGCGATGTCTGTCACAGAGATAGAAAATTATCGGGAATTGATTTTGGAGAATATCGAGTATGACTGTCTGAAGCAGCGTTATCCTCTCTACCTGGATGACCTGAATGAGATCGTAGAGCTGTTGGTAGAAACGGTCTGTGCCAGACGAAAGACCACCCGGATCTCTGGGGCAGACTTTCCTCACGAGATCGTGCGTTCCCGTTTTTTGAAACTGGACAGCTCCCACATCGAGTTTGTCATGGACTGTCTGCAAAAGAACACCACCCAGGTACGCAACATGAAGCAGTACCTGCTTGCGGTGCTGTTCAATGCGCCTACCACCATGAATAATCACTTCACTTCATTGGTCAACCACGATATGCACGCAGGCGGCTGGTAAAGGCCGCCTTTTATCATGCCAAAGGAGGCACGACATGAACCAGATGGAAATTTTCAAAAACCCGGAGTTTGGCAGTATCCGGGTCATCGAAGAAAACGGCAAATACCTGTTCTGCGGAACGGATGTGGCCGCTGCGCTGGGGTACAGCAATTCCCGCGATGCAATTATCCGCCATTGTAGGTATGTCGTGAAACGCGACGCACCTCACCCACAAAGCCCCGACCGCAAAATCAGTATGACTTTTATCCCCGAAGGAGATTTGTACCGCCTGATTGTTCACAGCAAATTGCCATCGGCAGAACAGTTTGAACAGTGGGTATTCGATGAGGTTCTGCCTACCATTCGCAAGCACGGGGCCTATCTCACAAGAGAGAAGCTTTGGGAGGTAGCTACTTCCCCGGAGGCTCTGATGAAGCTCTGCTCAGACTTGTTGGCTGAGCGTGAAGCAAATATTTCTCTGCGTAAGGAAAATGCACAGCTGGAGGGCAAAGCCGCTTTCTATGACCTGTTCATCGACTTAAAGCACAGCACCAATCTCAGGACAACCGCCAAAGAGTTGGATGTCCCGGAGCGCCGGTTTGTTCGGTTTCTGATAGAACGACGGTTTGTGTACCGCACAGCATCCGGCAATGTGCTGCCCTATGCCAATGTGAAAAATACGGGGCTGTTCTGTGTGAAAGACTACTGCAATCACGGGCATACCGGCTCCTACACGCTGGTTACGCCAAAGGGAAAGCTCTACTTTGCTCAGCTGCGGGAGATGATCTTGCTGGTCTCATAAGAACGGAAAGGAAGTGGGTTTTATGCAGGAAGGCAAAACAATCGGGCAGCTGATGGAGGAAATGCGCCAGAAAGCCGGGGCGCAGAACTATCACGGTCATGACTACATGGATCTCCAGCGATTTGCGGAGAACACCCGGCACATGATTATTTTTGATGTACTGACGCATGACTCCCCGGTTGGCTGGAAAGGAGAACGCACCCGCCTGTTTTTGTCAGATATAGGCTATGAAAAAGCTCTGGACAGTCAGGCAAATGGGCAGATCAAGATTCTCAGCCATGCAAAGGTCAGAAATGGAGATTTGTTTTATGACCACAAAGAACAGATACGATAGGAGGAATCCGATATGAATGAGGAAAAGAAAGTACCCTTTAAGTGGGAATATGGGGAAGAAACCATATCGCTGCAACTTGGAATGTATGCGAATAATCAGCGGCTTTATATCGGCATGATTACCCATACAGAAGATGGAGCAGAGGCGTTTGCAGATATGACGGTGAACCTACCAGGATATTCCCTGGACCCCGGAGAGGCGTTTATTTCCGGTGACATCAGCAAGGATTTGCTGCGATTCATCAAAGAGAACAAATTGGGGAAGGTGCTTCCCTATCAGGTTCAGTCCGGTTATGGAAAATATTCTGCTGTTGCCTTTGATCTGGAGAAGCTGAAGGCATTTGACCCCAAAGGTGTGGCAGAGTTCCGGAAAGAGTGGAATCTGCCGGATAAGAAGCCGGTAAAGAAAAAGAGCCGCGGGATGGAGCGATGAAAAAATACCTCCTCCGGCGGCTGGTGGTCCCGCCTTAGAAAGAAATGCACCACCCCTGCACATTTTGTGAAAAGGAGGCGATGAAAATGCAGGAAGAAGTGGAAAATAGGACTTTAACACTGGTTGTCAGTGGAACAAAGTTCACTGGCAGGCTGCTCAAAGCCGCCATTAGCAAGTACATGGCCCACTGCAAGGAAAAGAAGCTGCAAAAGCAGAGAAGCCGTGACGCTCCTGTGACACCTCACGGCAAACAGACCGTCAAGCAGCTCATTGGTCAGAATCAGGGAATATCCAACATTGAGATCACAGACCCCTCTATCAAGGAGTTTGAGAAAATCGCCCGGAAATATGGTGTGGATTATGCGGTGAAGAAAGACCGCAGTAGCTCCCCACCCAAGTACCTGATCTTTTTCAAAGGCCGTGACGCCGATGCGCTGACCGCTGCATTTACCGAGTACATCAGCAAAAAGGTCAAGAAGGCCGAGAAAACGGAACGCCCGTCTGTGCTGGCAAAACTCAGTCAGTTCAAAGAGATGGTCAAAAATGCCGTGGTGGACCGCACCAAGCGAAAGGAGCTGGAACGATGAAAAAGCAGTTTGACATCAAAAAGCTCGTTTTGCTGAACCTGCCCTATCTCCTGATGGGGCTGTTTGCTACCAACTTCGGGGAGGCATGGCGACTGGCTCAGGGGGCAAATGCTTCGGAGAAATTCCTTTCCCTGTTTGCTGTCCTGCCTGGGGCGTTGCAAAGTTTCTGGCCCAGCCTGCACCCGTTGGATCTGCTGGCGGGGCTGTGCTGCGGTGCTGGCCTGCGTCTGGCGGTGTATCTCAAAAGTAAAAACGCCAAGAAGTACCGTCACGGCATGGAGTATGGCTCTGCCCGTTGGGGAACCCGTGAGGATATTGCTCCCTACATCGACCCGGTGTTCCAGAACAATGTCATTCTCACAAAAACCGAGAGCCTGACCATGAACAGCCGCCCCAAGGACCCAAAGACCGCCAGAAACAAAAATGTGCTGGTGATCGGCGGCTCCGGTTCCGGTAAGACCCGTTTCTGGCTCAAACCAAATCTGATGCAGATGCACAGCAGCTACGTCGTGACTGACCCGAAGGGAACCATTTTGGTGGAGTGCGGAAAAATGCTCCAAAGGGGCGCACCCAAGCCGGGGAAAGACGGAAAGCCCATGAAGGATAAGCACGGCAAGGTCATTTATGAGCCGTACCGAATCAAGGTCCTAAATACAATCAACTTCAAGAAGTCCATGCACTATAACCCTTTCGCCTATATCCATAGCGAAAAGGACATCTTGAAGCTGGTAACAACGCTGATTGCCAATACCAAAGGCGAAGGCAAGACCGGAGACGATTTCTGGGTCAAGGCGGAAACATTGCTGTATTGCGCGTTGATTGGATATATCCACTATGAAGCTCCGGTGGAGGAGCAGAACTTCTCCACCCTCATTGAGTTCATCAATGCAATGGAAGTCCGTGAGGATGACGAGGAGTTCAAAAACCCCGTAGACCTGATGTTTGATGCACTGGAAGCCGAGAAGCCAAACCACTTTGCGGTGCGTCAGTATAAGAAATATAAGCTGGCCGCCGGAAAAACAGCCAAGTCGATTCTTATTTCCTGTGGTGCGCGCCTTGCCGTATTTGACATTGCAGAGTTGCGCGAGGTCACAGCTTATGACGAGCTGGAGCTGGATACTCTGGGAGACCGGAAAACTGCCCTGTTCCTCATTATGAGTGATACGGATGACAGTTTTAACTTTCTCATTTCCATGTGCTACACCCAGTTATTCAACCTGCTTTGTGAAAAGGCCGACGATGTGTATGGCGGCAGGCTTCCGGTTCATGTGCGCTGTCTGATTGATGAGTGTGCCAACATCGGGCAGATTCCGAAGCTGGAAAAGCTGGTGGCCACCATCCGAAGCCGTGAGATCTCCGCCTGTCTGGTGTTGCAGGCGCAGAGTCAGCTCAAGGCGATCTATAAGGACAACGCGGATACCATCATCGGTAACATGGATACTTCCATCTTCCTGGGCGGTAAGGAACCGACCACCCTCAAGGAGCTGGCTGCCGTGCTGGGCAAGGAAACCATCGACACCTACAACACCGGAGAGAGCCGTGGCAGGGAAACCTCCCATTCGCTCAACTATCAAAAATTGGGGAAAGAGCTGATGAGCCAGGATGAGCTTGCCGTTATGGACGGCGGCAAGTGTATCCTCCAGCTGCGCGGTGTGCGTCCATTCCTTTCGGATAAGTACGACATTACCAAGCACCCCAATTTCAAGTACACTGCCGACGCGGATGACAAGAACGCGTTTGACATTGAAGCATTCCTGTCCGCAAGGCTGAAACTCAAGCCCAATGAGGTCTGCGATGTATATGAAGTAGACACAAAGGGCGCTTAATTTCGTTCCGCTTTTGAAGGGAGTGATCTTATCTATTCGCCGCACTTGCCCTTTATGGGCCATTGGCGTACAAAGCGGACAATCGCAAGAAAAAATAATGAAAAAGGAGGACAGCCGGGATCATGCCCCCGGAAACCGGGCGGCAGATTGTTCCGGCTTTTGTATGCCTATGAAACATGACAAACCTATTTTTTAATCAGATTCCGGCTAACAAACTATATGGCATTTTTTGAACAGGCAATCACCGTTCTTCAGACCCTCGTTATCGCGCTCGGTGCCGGTCTTGGTATCTGGGGCGTCATCAACCTGCTGGAAGGTTACGGAAACGACAACCGTGCGACACGTTCGTAAGTGAAAAGCTTACGCACAAAGTCGAAGGGCAATTGTAGCCCGAAACTTTGGAGAACTGATATTCCGATTGGTGAAATGAGGGGGTAACGTCCCGAAGCGCCACCCTAATACTCCGAATGGCGGGGAGCATGCAACGGCTCTCTCCAAAAGTTTATAGAGCTCGGTGAAGTCGGCAGAGAGCAACCGTAAGACTGGTTTTCAGACCAGACACGAAAGCTGTCCAGAGGTGGATGGTGTTGCCTATATGCCGGGGGTCGGATATCCATGGTGAGAATGTATGAAAATACTGACGAAATTCTGAATGTACGAGTCTAAACGTTGATGCTGTCGAAAGGCAGTACACCTTTCATGGTGGTATCTGTGGGCGAGTAAAATTGGTTGTTATGAAAGTCCATGCATCGTTACAGGCGGTGCGGTTATGCATGACCAGATACAGGCTTAGAGGAAGAACCTAAAGATATCCAATGATAGGAATATCGGAACGTGGAAAGCTGGGAACACGGAGGCGGTTGCAAGCCAGTGATGTGGTGGATGGGAATACCTTCGCGAGAGGGCAATAACCATTCTTTATTCCAGTGAGAGTAGTGGCACAGTACCTGTGAAGCCGTGAATAAGTAAGCGGTGGAGGGATAGCCACAAGTCGAATTCAGCAAAGAAAATGAAAACACAACAAACACAGCTTCGAGTATGACAAAGAAAATCCAAACCGAAGGGAGAGGATGCCTGTGTTGACTTCGGGGCAGCAAGAAAGGAAAAGTAAACAGAGAAAAATCCGCAACTCAGAGTATTACGACATGGAAGGTACTCTTGACAGGCTGTATGCAGAAAGTAAGAAAGATAAAACCTTCAACCATCTGACGGAAATCATCGAGAGTGAAGAAAATATCAAGCTTGCATATAGAACGATAAAGAAGAATACAGGAAGTGATACTTCGGGAGTGGATAAAAGGACGATAGCCGACCTCGCAAAGTTAAGCGAGGAAGAATACGTCCATCTCATACGGAAACAATTCAGTAATTATCATCCACGACCCGTAAGGCGAGTGGAGATACCAAAGCCCAATGGAAAGACCAGACCTCTGGGAATCCCAACTATCGTAGATCGGATCGTACAGCAATGTATTTTGCAGGTCATGGAACCGATATGTGAAGCAAAATTCAGTGAGAACTCCAACGGGTTCCGCCCGAACCGTTCCGCTGAGACTGCTATTGCGCAATGCATGAGGCTGATACAGGTACAGCATCTGTACCATGTGGTTGACCTCGATATTAAAGGCTTCTTTGATAATATCAGCCATACAAAGCTGATTCGTCAGATATGGGCATTGGGAATCCGGGACAAAAAGCTGTTATGCATTATAAAAGAGATGCTGAAAGCACCTGTTGTTCTGCCAGATGGGAAGAAAACATATCCCGCACGGGGTACCCCGCAAGGCGGTATTTTGTCGCCATTGCTTGCAAACATCGTATTGAATGAACTGGATTGGTGGATTGCCTCACAATGGGAGGAGATGCCAACAAAAACAAAATTCAAAACGAGGAGCAATGCGCAGGGAACAGAAATTAAGAGCCACGCTTACAGGGCTCTGCGCCGGAGCAGATTAAAAGAGATGCATGCAGTTCGGTACGCAGATGATTTTAAAATTTTCTGCGCAACACATGAGGATGCTGTCAGAGCATACAAGGCAACAGAGTTATGGCTAAAGGACAGGCTGGGACTGGAAATCAGCCCTGACAAATCCAAAGTAGTAAATCTCAAAAGACAGAATTCTGATTTTCTCGGGTTCAAGCTGAAAGTTCGTAAAAAGGATAAGAAATATGTGGTTCGGTCTCATATGAGCGATAAAGCATACAAAAAGGCTCATGAAAAAGTCTCGGAAGAAGTAAAGAAACTGGCTCATTCGTCAGATGATAATGCTCAGTTCATGCAGCTTCAGAAATATAACTCTGTAGTTGCCGGACTTCATGAATACTATTGTATTTCTACAGAAGTATCCCATGACTTCAGCAGACTTGCCTTCAGTATCAACAAACAGCTCAGAAACAGACTGAAAGGAGACTTATCCAAAAAGGGACAGCTCAGAAATGGGTTCATTAAAGAAAAGTATGGAGCAAGCAGACAGATGAGGTTCCTTCATGGACGTCCGGTGGTTCCACTGGGATATGTCCAGTCAAAGAATGCCCAGCATAAAAGGAAATCCATCAATAAATATACGGTCAAAGGTCGGGAACAGATTCATAAGAATCTTGCAATCGACACAGCGACAATGTTATGGCTGATAAGAAATCCTGTAAAGGGCAGAACCATTGAATATGCGGATAACCGTATTTCTTTGTATGCGGCACAGTATGGTAAATGTGCAGTGACAGGAATTCCGATGGATTCCCACGATATTCACTGCCACCATAAAGTGCCGGTTAGCAATGGCGGTTCGGATGAATACGCAAATCTTATTCTTGTCAGCAAAGCGGTTCATATCCTTATCCATGCTTCTTCAGAACTTACGATTGAGAAGTACCTGAAATCCTTAAATCTTGACAATAAACAAATAGAAAAGCTTAACAAACTTCGTATTATGGCAGAAATGCCACCTATTATTCTTTGAATTTAATGCTGTAACGAAGTGTGTAAGTTGTGTTTAAAAGCCCTGGATGGCTGAATTCGATGGAGCGCCGTGTGCGGTGAAAGTCGCATGCACGGTGTGGAGCGGGGGAAAATCCGGAGATAACTTCAAAGGATTACCTATCGCTATCTGGTGCAAAATCACAGGGCATGAAGCAGCTCATGGCCGGCGCTGGTGTAGCCGTAGTCGGCATGGTCCTTGTACCTCTGCTCTCTGGGCTTTTCTCTGTCTAAGCGTCTCCGTATGAAATCCTTGCCGCTCCCGCAGCTTTGCGGGGGCGGCGGAAAGGAGGTTGACACCGTATGGATTTCTTACTTGAAGCCCTGACAAATTGGCTGAAAGAAATGC
>NZ_WQOJ01000047.1:60978-62757 GCF_018784545.1 Pseudoflavonifractor sp. MCC625
TGTAAACCAGCAGGTCGCGGATATATCCGTACAGGTAGGCCAGACCCCACAGGGATGGAATGGCAGTATTTTCAGCATGATTGAGAATCTGTCCAACTCCATCATGGTGCCGATTGCAGGCGTGATCCTGGCTATCGTGATGACCGTAGACCTGATCCAGATGATTGCAGACAAGAACAACCTGCATGATGTGGATACCTGGATGATTTTCAAGTGGGTGTTCAAATCAGCTGCTGCCATCCTCATTGTCACAAACACATGGAATATCGTGATGGGCGTCTTTGATATGGCGCAGAGCGTGGTGGCGCAGGCGGCAGGGATTATCAATTCGGATGCGTCCATTGACATTTCCTCAGTTATGACCGATCTGGAACCGAGGCTGATGGAAATGGATTTGGGACCGCTGTTCGGACTGTGGTTCCAATCCCTCTTTATTTGCATTACCATGTGGGCGTTGTATATCTGTATCTTTATCGTTATTTATGGCCGTATGATCGAGATCTACCTTGTAACTTCGGTGGCTCCCGTTCCAATGGCTGCAATGATGGGCAAAGAATGGGGCGGTATGGGACAGAATTACCTCCGATCCCTGCTGGCACTGGGCTTTCAGGCATTTCTCATTATCGTCTGCGTGGCAATTTATGCTGTGCTGGTGCAGAACATCGCTCTGGAAGATGACATCATCATGGCAATCTGGAGCTGCGTGGGCTACACCGTACTGCTATGTTTTACGCTGTTCAAAACCGGCAGTCTCGCCAAATCAGTCTTTCAGGCGCACTAAAACGGAAGGAGGTTTCTACATTGGCTTATGTACCCGTACCCAAGGACTTAACAAAAGTCAAAACAAAGGTCATGTTCAATCTGACCAAGCGGCAGCTTATCTGCTTCACGGGCGGAGCGCTTATTGGCGTACCGCTTTTCTTTTTGCTCAGAAAACCTACCGGAAACAGTGTAGCGGCTATGTGTATGATGCTGGTTATGTTGCCCTTCTTTATGCTGGCTATGTACGAAAAGCATGGACAGCCCCTGGAAAAGATCGTGGGCAACATTCTCAAAGTAGCTGTAATCCGTCCAAAGCAGCGACCTTACCAGACCAACAACTTTTATGCCGTATTAAAGCGGCAGGAAATGCTCGATAAGGAGGTGTATGACATTGTTCACCGCAATAAAAAAATGGCTGCATCGGATGTTCGGAAAAACCGAGGAAAAAACTGTGCAGCCGGTAAAGACAAAGAAAAAACTGTCCCGCGCCGATAAGAAGCAGATCGAAGCGGCCATTGCCCGCGCTAACCGCACGGACAAAAAAGGAAAATCTGCGCAGGACAGTATCCCTTATGAACGGATGTGGCCGGACGGAATCTGCCGCATATTGGACAGCCACTACACAAAGACCATCCAGTTTCAGGACATCAACTATCAGCTCTCCCAAAACGAAGATAAGACGGCAATCTTTGAGGGTTGGTGTGATTTCCTCAATTATTTTGATAGCTCGATACATTTCCAGCTGTCTTTTTTGAACCTTGCGGCATCGGAGGAGACCTTTGCTAACTCCATTTCCATCCCGCCCCAGAGGGACGCCTTTGACAGTATCCGCGAGGAATACACCACAATGCTGCAAAATCAGCTGGCCAGAGGTAACAACGGTCTCATCAAGACCAAATACCTGACCTTTGGTATCGACGCGGACAGCATCAAAGCCGCCAAGCCCCGTCTGGAGCGTATTGAGACCGATATACTTAATAACTTCAAGCGTCTTGGTGTAGCTGCCAGAACGCTGGA
>NZ_WQOJ01000047.1:62767-68069 GCF_018784545.1 Pseudoflavonifractor sp. MCC625
TTCAGCTTCATGCGGTATTCCACATGGATGAACAACTCCCGTTTCAGTTTGAATGGGACTGGCTGGCTCCTTCCGGTCTGTCCACAAAGGATTTTATTGCACCAAGCTCCTTTGAGTTCCGCACCGGCAAGCAGTTCCGTATGGGTAAGAAATACGGAGCTGTTTCTTTTTTGCAGATTCTCGCACCGGAGCTGAATGACCGTTTGCTGGCTGATTTTCTGGATATGGAAAGTTCGCTCATTGTGAGTATGCACATTCAGTCGGTGGATCAGGTGAAAGCCATCAAAACGGTAAAGCGAAAGATTACCGACCTGGACCGCAGCAAGATCGAGGAACAGAAAAAAGCAGTCCGTGCCGGATACGACATGGGTGCGACACGTTCCTTGATAACTGCATAAGCAGGAAACAAGGCATATACAAAACTTTTGTATAGAGAACTGATATTCCAAAGAGTGGAATGAGGGGGTAACGTCCCGAAACGCTCTCCTTAATACTCCTACATGCTGTGCTAACTGCTGAAATGCACAGTATGAAGCTAGGTGAAGTCGGCAGAGAGATACCGTAAGGCATGAAAATGCCACGAAAGCTGTCCAGCGGTGGGCGGTGTATCCTATATGCCGGAGGTCTATAAAATATCTATGGTGAGAATAACTTAGAGATAAGTTTGACGAACTTGTGAAAGTAAGGGTCTAAACGTAGCTTATGTAGAAATGCATAAACCGTGGTCACGGGGTATGTGGGGTAAAGTAAGAATCCATGTTATGAAATACCCTATTGTGTTACAGGCACAATCAAGCATACAGGCTCATAGCAAGCACCTACGGATATATGGACAGATAGGAATATCGGAACGTGGGAAGCTGTGAATACAAATGGTAAGGATTCAGCAGTCCGATGTTGTAGTGATAGAAAAAATCGAAAGCCAGTAGCAAATACTGGCAAGCCAACAGGCTTTCCGCTATCGGGATAATCTATCTTTATCACAGTGAAATCAGGGGCACGAGCATTGATATTTCCTGTAATGGGAAAAGGAGCAACAGCCCCAAGACAGGATTTAGTTTCATCATTATTTCTAAATCTTTCAAGGTTCTTGTATGACTAATAGAAACCAAGTCCGAAAGGAGGCGGTTGACTTGACTGTCGATACGAACTTAGAGAGGCAACCAAAGCAGCAAAAACTGCGAAATGCCGAATATTACGATATGCAGGATGTTATGGATAAGCTATATGAAGAATCCTGTAAAGGAAAATCATTCCATAATCTAATGCATCTCATTACCAGTGAAAACAACATACTTTTAGCGTTCAGAAATATCAAAAACAACAAAGGCTCAATGACTAAGGGAACAGACGGCAAAACAATTACACAGTATAAAGGGTGGTCGGAAGAACAGTTTGTCAAATATTTTCAAAGTAAATTTGCAAACTATCACCCCAAAAGTGTACGCAGAACAGAAATTCCAAAGGTCGGGCAGCCTGATAAAATGCGTCCGTTAGGTATTCCCTGTATGGACGACAGGATTATACAGCAATGTATTATCCAAGTATTAGAACCGATATGTGAAGCAAGGTTCCATGCTCATAGTTATGGTTTTAGACCAAATAGGTCGGCAAGCCATGCCATTGCAAGGGCACAATCCCTGATGAATGTCAGCAAACTGCACTATGTTGTAGATGTTGATATAAAGGGATTCTTTGACAATGTAAATCATGGCAAGCTGCTCAAGCAAATGTGGACAATGGGCATACGGGACAAAAGTCTAATCTGTATAATCGGAAAAATACTGAAATCTGAGATTGAGGGAATTGGCAGACCAGATAAAGGGACGCCACAGGGCGGTATCATCAGCCCGCTACTCTCAAACATTGTTCTGAACGAACTCGATTGGTGGTTGAGTGACCAATGGGAAACCAAAAGCACAAGATACCCCTATACGCACAGTCACAAATATGAAGCCTTAAAGAAGTCCAACCTCAAAGAATTTTTCTTCGTGCGTTACGCAGATGATTTTAAGATTCTATGTAGGGATTATAAAACAGCAAAAAAGATATTCATTGCTGTAAAGGAGTGGCTTTGGGAAAGACTGGGGCTTGAAATCAGCCCTGAAAAATCCAAAATCACAAATGTCCGTAAAAAGAAAACGGATTTTCTTGGCTTTGCATTGTATGTGACGAAAAAGAGTAAGAAGTATGTATCAAAAAGTAATATTTCGGAAAAAGCGAAAAAGGCAATGAAAACCAAACTCAAAGAGCAAATCAAAGTAATACAGCACGACACATCACCCCATCAGGTAAGTCAGTTGAATGCCATGATTCTTGGTATGCACAATTATTATAATACTGCCACAGGGTGCAGTCGTGATTTCCGAGAAATCAATTTCGTTGTCAGCAAGAGCCTAAAGCATAGGCTTAGAGTAAAAACCAAAAAGGCAAAGCGAAACAAAAATAGCAAATCTCCATTGCCTGAAAAAGTGCTAAAGTCCAGAACGTATCAGAAATTTTACGGCAGCTATGGCGGAAAGCCTAAAGTTGTGGCAGGTGTACAAATCTTCCCGATTTACGGTTGTAAGTTTGTTACTCCGAGAATGTTCACACGAGAGGTTAATAAATATACTCCACAAGGCAGACAGCTTATACACAAAAATCTGTCAACCGTTCACTCCCTTATCCAGTATCTATTGGAAACAAAGGAGTATGGAAAATCTGTGGAATATAACGATAACCGTATTTCACTTATGGCAGGACAAAACGGTAAATGTGCGGTAACAGGTGAACCACTCTGCATATTTGACATGGAATGCCATCATAAGAAGCCTAAAAAGCTGGGTGGTACGGACGAATATAGAAATCTTGTGTGGTTAAAATCCGACGTACATAAACTTATCCATGCTACCGAAGAAGATACGATTACAAAATATCTTGATATTCTCAAACTTGATGATAAAGCACTGAAAAAGGTCAATTCTCTAAGGCTATCAGCAGAGAATTTAGAAATAGTAGTTAAAGCAAACTAAATTTTGTTGGAGCGCCGTGTGCGGGGAAACTCGCACGCACGGTGCGGAGTGGGGGAAAATTCGGAGATAACTTCAAAGAATTACCTATCACTATACATCATTCCATCTGACCTTGCTACCTACGGCAGTGAAGCGAAAAAACTCTTGCAGGATTTGCAGAGCCGCAACGAGAGAATGTTTCTTTTGACCTTTCTGGTGCTGAACACAGCGGACAATCCCCGTCAGCTTGGCAACAACATCTTTCAGGCAGGCTCTATTGCCCAGAAGTATAACTGTCAGCTGACCAGGCTGGACTTCCAGCAGGAAGAAGGGCTGATGAGCTGTCTGCCTCTGGGTCTCAATCAGATTGAGATTCAGCGAGGACTGACCACCAGTTCCACAGCTATCTTTGTGCCCTTTACTACGCAGGAACTGTTCCAGAACGGGAAAGAAGCTCTGTACTACGGCATCAATGCTCTGTCCAACAACCTCATCATGGTGGACAGAAAGCTGCTGAAAAACCCCAACGGCCTGATTCTGGGTACGCCGGGTTCCGGTAAGTCCTTCAGCGCAAAACGAGAAATTGCCAACTGCTTTTTGCTTACCAGTGATGATGTCATTATCTGTGACCCGGAAGCGGAGTACGCACCTCTTGTTGAGCGTCTGCATGGGCAGGTCATCAAGATCTCACCTACTTCAACCAACTATATCAATCCGATGGATCTGAATCTGGACTATTCGGATGATGAAAGCCCGCTGTCACTCAAGTCTGACTTTATCCTCAGCTTGTGTGAGCTGATCGTGGGCGGTAAGGAGGGCTTGCAGCCGGTGCAGAAAACCATTATTGACCGTTGTGTACGGCTGGTTTACAACGATTATCTCAATGACCCAAAGCCGGAGAATATGCCGATTTTGGAGGACCTTTATAACCTGTTGCGGGAGCAGGAAGAAAAAGAAGCTCAGTACATTGCAACGGCATTGGAAATCTATGTAACGGGTTCTTTGAATGTGTTCAATCATCAGAGCAATGTGGACATTGATAACCGGATTGTCTGCTATGACATCAAGGAACTGGGCAAGCAGCTCAAGAAAATCGGTATGCTGGTGGTACAGGATCAGGTGTGGAACCGCGTTACCATCAACCGTGCCGCTCACAAGTCTACCCGCTACTACATCGACGAGATGCACCTGCTTTTGAAGGAGGAGCAGACCGCCGCCTATACGGTGGAAATCTGGAAGCGATTCAGAAAATGGGGCGGTATTCCGACAGGTATCACCCAGAATGTCAAAGACCTTTTGAGCAGCCGCGAGGTGGAAAATATCTTTGAAAATTCCGACTTCGTGTATATGCTCAACCAGGCAGGCGGAGACCGTCAGATCCTCGCCAAGCAGCTGGGGATTTCCACACACCAATTATCTTATGTGACCCACTCCGGTGAGGGCGAGGGCCTGCTGTTTTATGGCTCTACAATCCTGCCTTTCGTGGATCACTTCCCGAAGAATACCGAGCTTTACCGCATTATGACCACCAAACCCCAGGAACTGAAAAAGAAGGAGGATGAATGATGATGAACCCCAACATTTTGAATAAAAACCCGCTGATGTTTTTTGACAGGGCGGTAAATGCCCAGCGCAGCCAGTTGCTTACGGTCATGGCCGATGCGGTAAGTGAGTGCCGCACGGCGGCAGATCAGGTAGCCGAACTGAATGAGACCGGTCAGGTGGGGCTTCTCCGTCTGGCAGAGGTCTGGAGCGCCATTCGTGCTAAAGAAGGTATGGGCGGCCTGATTCTGGAAGGAACAGAGGCGAAGATCCTGTCCGATGTGGTGGCACAGTTTTATGCCTACCTGTCCGGCTGTATGTTCAACGATCCTGTGGGAATGGCCATTTATGCAGAGCTGCACTACATGATGTCCTCCCTCATGCTGGGAGAATGGTTTGAATAAAGAGCCGCGCCTGCGCTTTACTGATGAGGAACGGTCTGATCCTGCACTGGAAAAGCCGATCCGTAAAGCGGAGAAAGCTGCGGCCAGAGCAGATAAGGCGCAGGCCAATATCCCAAAGAAAAAGGTCAGGCAGACGGTCATTGACCCGGATACCGGAAAAAAGACCTCGAAGCTGACCTTTGAGGACAAGAAAAAGCCACCTTCCAAAGTTTCTCAAGGAGTCAGGGAAGCTCCCGTCCATCTGGTCGCAGGCAAGCTCCACAAAGAGATCCGGGAAACAGAGCAGGACAATGTGGGCGTGGAAAGCGCCCACAAGTCCGAGGAAGCGGTGGAGACCGGCGCTTATCTGGTGCGGGAGGGCTA
>NZ_WQOJ01000047.1:68079-71041 GCF_018784545.1 Pseudoflavonifractor sp. MCC625
GCAGCCACAAGCTGAAGCCGTACCGCAAAGCAGCCCAGGCAGAGCGTCAACTGGAAAAGGCAAATGTAAATGTTCTGTACCAGAAATCTTTGCAGGAAAATCCCCAGTTTGCCAGCAACCCTCTTTCCCGCTGGCAGCAAAAGCAGGCCATCAAAAGGCAGTATGCCGCCGCCAAACACGCCGGTCAGACTGCCGGAAATACCGCCCAGGCTGCGTCCAAAACCGGAAAAGCCTCAAGGACGGTGAAAGAAAAGGCACAGCAGGCAGGTGCATTCGTCATGCGCCACAAGAAGGGTTTCCTGATGGCAGGGGTTTTGTTCCTCATTACCTGTATGCTGATGAATACCATGTCCTCCTGCTCCATGATGGCGCAGAGCATCGGTTCCGTTCTCTCCGGCACCACCTATCCGTCGGATGACCCGGAAATGCTGGCGGTGGAGGCAGATTATGCAGCCAGAGAAGCCCAGTTGCAGGAGGAAATCGACAACATAGAAAGCAGCCACCCAGGGTATGACGAGTATCGCTATGACCTTGGTATGATCGGTCATGACCCTCATGAGCTGGCAGCATTTCTGTCTGCCGTTTTGCAAGGCTACACCCGGCAGAGCGCTCAGGCAGAGCTGGCGCGTGTGTTTGCAGCACAGTATCAGCTGACGCTTACTGAGGAAGTGGAGATTCGCTACCGCACGGAGACCTCCACCGACCCGGAGACCGGCGAGACCACCTCAGAAGAAGTCCCCTATGAGTATTACATTTTGAATGTGAAACTCACCAGCAAGCCCATTTCCGCTGTGGCGTCGGAGATTCTGACCCCGGAGCAGATGGAAATGTATCAGGTCTACCGACAGACCATGGGCAATAAGCCGTTGTTGTTTGGCGGTGGTTCCCCTGACATGAGCAATTCCGAGGACTTGACCGGTGTACAGTTTGTAAATGGAACCCGTCCCGGAAATCCGCAGTTGGTGGAGCTGGCCAAGCGTCAGGTCGGCAATGTGGGCGGCTATCCTTATTGGAGCTGGTATGGCTTTGACAGCCGCGTGGAGTGGTGCGCCTGCTTTGTATCCTGGTGTTATAACCAGGCTGGAAAAAGTGAGCCGCGCTTTGCAGGCTGTGAGTGGCAGGGCGTTCCGTGGTTCCAGTCTCATGGACAATGGGGTGCAAGAGGCTATAACAATCTGGCTCCCGGAGATGCAATTTTCTTTGATTGGGATTTAGATGGGACAGCGGACCATGTGGGTATCGTGATCGGTACGGATGGCAGCCGTGTTTATACGGTGGAGGGAAATTCCGGCGATGCCTGCAAGATCAAAAGTTATGACCTGAATTATCAAAGTATTAAGGGCTACGGCCTGATGAACTGGTAACAGATTTTGTGGAAAGGAGTGAACGGTTATGGCAAAAAATAAAATTGAACGTATCGACCAGGAAATTGAGAAAACCCGTGAGAAGATTGCGGAATATCAGGAAAAGCTCAAGACCCTGGAAGCACAGAAAACGGAGGCAGAGAATCTGGAAATCGTTCAGATGGTTCGTGCGTTACGCATGACTCCAGCACAGCTGAACGCTATGCTTTCCGGTGGAATGAACCACGGCAGAGATACAGCACTGTCGGAATCAAATAATCAGGAGGTTACCGCTTATGAAGAATAAAAGAATTTGCAAAACACTTTCCGCCCTTTGCCTGACAATGGTTGTGGCATTTGGCTTTACGATCCCTGCTTTCGCACAGGGGTCAGAACAGGCTCCGGCGGCACCGGCAGAGGATTCTACCAATGACAGCAATGTGATTGTGGAAGAAACAGAACCGGCACCGGCACTTACACCGGAGGGGAATGCGGCATTGGTGGATGATTTTGGAGGCAATAAGCAGCTTATTACTGTTACGACCAAAGCTGGAAATTACTTTTACATCCTGATTGATAGGGCGAATGAGGACAAGGAGACTGCTGTTCACTTTCTGAATCAGGTGGACGATGCAGACCTTGCGGCGCTGATGGAAGATGGAAAACCCAAAGAGGAGATGCCTGCGGTATGCAGCTGTTCAACAAAATGTGAAGCAGGGGCAGTCAATACGGCCTGCCCGGTCTGCGCAACTGATAAGAGTAAATGTACGGGAAAAGCACCGGAACCTCCGGCAGAAACACCGGAGCCGGAAAAAGAGAAGCCTGCCGGACTGAACCCGGCTGCGCTGGTCCTTTTGCTGGCTCTGCTGGGCGGCGGTGGCGTATTTGCCTACTTGAAGCTCGTTAAGAATAAGCCTAAGACTAAAGGCAATGACAGTCTGGACGATTATGATTATGGCGAGGAAGATTCCGAGGAATGGGAAACCGAGGATGAGGAGTCGGGCGAGCCGGACGCTGATGGGGGCAGCACAGAAGAAGATGACGAGGACAGCGTGAAATGACCCGTTTCACAGACAGTCCCTATGAACGAATGATGACACGCAGGCCGGAGGGCGGGAAGGAAACTTCCCGTCCTCCCTCTTTGCCCCAAAGCCACCCCTGTTATGGCTGCGGGAATTATGGAAGTCCCTGCGTAGGTGTTTGCCACCGTGAGATGGAACGCTGGTTCAAAGAAAGGAAACGAAAAAAATGAGTGTTCTGATTATATTTATCAAGCTGATTGCTGTTTTTGACCTGCTGGTAATTGCTGTGTATTTTGGCGGCGATATTCTTTCTACCGTGTTAAACAAACTCCGGAGAAAACCGAAGCAGGAAGATTCCTTTGATTTTTCCCTGGATGCCGCAACGGTTCCCTTGTCCATAGATTCCATCCGTCAGCTTTATTCAGGAGACGCGGCGGATTTTGTGGAAGAAAAGATCCTGCCAAATGCGGAGAAAACAATGGCCGTGCTGACGGAACAAGAACAGACGGCGGCTCGTCTGCTCTTATCCGCTTTGATCGGTTTTCTTGCAGCAGAAGCTCCTATGGATGAACAGAGCTTTCCTTTGATGATGGAACT
>NZ_WQOJ01000048.1:0-997 GCF_018784545.1 Pseudoflavonifractor sp. MCC625
ATTATCACGGACAATCCGCCCATTGGAGAACAGACCGGGTTTATCAAACAGCTCGATCTCCTGATATTGCTCGTCATTGGCAATCTGAATCTTTTTCTGATTGTGGAGCTTGCTGTGGGCAATCTCGTGTACTGTGGCCGAAACCGTCTGCACCTCACTCATGCCCTGGCGAATGGCGATTTTCTGATGATCGGCAGAAAAATAGCCGTCCGTATCGGCGGCCATTGCTTCAAAAGTGATCGGCACCGGCGCACTGCGGCGCAGAGCCTCCATGAATGCCTCATAATTTGGCACATTGCCGGAAAGGGAGGAAGCAAGCTCAGGCAAAGGTTTCCCGTCGGTCTGGCTCACATCAAAGACCTTGACCGGGCGAAACATGGGGATCTCGATTTCTTTTTCCTCTGTGACGATCTTTCCGTCTTTATCCAAAATCGGAGCCTTGGTATCCGGGTCCAGTTTCTGCTCCTCGATTTTCTTCTTATATGGTGTGGGAGCAATGATGGTAATGCCATGCTCGCCCTTTTTTACATGACGCTCAAACTGGTCTTTCCACTTATTGTATCCGGCTACCAATGTAGCGTCCGGCTTCTGCATATAGATGAGCATGGTGTTGTTTACCGAATAGCGGTGGAAGCGGGACATGACGGACAGATAGCGCATATACTTTTCACTCTCAAACAGTTCCTTGATCCCCTGCTCGATGCCATCTGTGATTTCTCTTAGCCGCTCTCGGTTGGTGGGTTTGTTCTCAGCCATGATTTTCAATCTCCTTTCCAAATGTGTGATTTCTGCTGTGTGTTCTGCAATCCATGCCTTTTGTTCTTCTTCACTTTCATAAAGAAAAAGGTCCAACAGGTACTCTACATAGGTTTTCTTCTGGATTGCTTCCACAAAACGGGGGTGCGGTTCTTCCTCCGGTGTCCGGGGAGAATTGTCGGCCTCCCATTTTTTCAGCAGATAGTAGTAATCGGACAGTACGCGATAACACCGCTGCCGG
>NZ_WQOJ01000048.1:1007-1755 GCF_018784545.1 Pseudoflavonifractor sp. MCC625
TGTTTTCTGCCGGACATATCTCCTACGGGGAGGGGCCTGACTGTCATAGATCAGGCCAAAGTCCTGTGCCAGTTTCTCCGCCGCTTCTTTTGGGGAGAGGTCAAAGAGCTTTGCGGTAAAGTCGATCACATCCCCATCTTCACCGCAGCCAAAGCAGTGGAATCGCTGGTCTACCTTCATGCTGGGGTTCTTATCATCGTGAAAAGGACAGCAGGCCATGCCATTTCGCCTGACTTTTATCCCATAAAGCTCTGCCGCTTCTCTGGTGCTGACTGACAGCTTGACTGCTTCAAATACATTCTCTGCCATGTGCCTTTAACTGCTGGACTTTCGCATAGGAGGCTGGTATCCGGCAGCTTTCGCACGCTCACTGGCAGCTTTGCGGCGTTCTGCGCTATATGGCTCCCTGACTGATACACACCGCTTGGGGACGGTAAAGTTATGGGCGTCCTTTCGGGTGATCTGGTCGGGGTGCTTTTTTGCCAGCAGATCCAGCTTCTCCATCAGACGGGGATCATGGGTATAGATCTCAGCCATTGGTTCTGCCTGATTATAGAGAAGAATGGTTTCCCGTTCCACTAAAGAGAGCTTCATCGGCTACCTCCTTTCCGCTGGTCAAATTCCAGCTTGAAGTTGGCGTACTGTCCATCGTCCTCCAAAACCACAGTGGCATCGTAGGTCTTTCCGGTTTTCTCCGAATATAGGCCCGTCACACGGACACGGCCATCGTTAAGCAGTGCAGACACCA
>NZ_WQOJ01000048.1:1765-2791 GCF_018784545.1 Pseudoflavonifractor sp. MCC625
AGTCGGCTGTTTTTTCTTGGCAGCCCACCATTTGTTGTTTTTCCAGATTGCAAATCTGCAAGAATCATTCTGACAGAAGAAGCCTTTTTGCAGTTCTGCAACCTCCCCGCCGCAGCGAGGGCATTTGCCCACCACCTCACGAGGCGGAGTGAACAGGTACTCCGTTCCCTTGATGACCTGATAAGTCCCCACCAGGTCTTTCAGCATGGTGCTAATCCCGTCCAAAAACTCCTCCGGGGCAAGCTGCCCGCGCTCGATCTCGCCCAGGCGGTACTCCCACTCGGCAGTCAAAAGCGGCGATTGCAGTTGTTCCGGCAGAACGGTGATCAGGGAAACTGCATCATGGGAAGGGAGAAGCTGCACCGTTTTCCTGTTCTTTTTTCGTTCCAGAAAACCGGCAGATACCAGCTTTTCCAAAATACCGGCACGGGTGGCCGGTGTCCCCAGACCTTTTCGTTCGGCATCCTCCGGCATATCCTCTTTTCCGGCAGTCTCCATCGCGGACAACAGGGTGTCCTCCGTAAAGTGCTGGGGCGGACTGCTTTTGCCTTCTTTGACGATTGCAGCAGCAACCGAAAGGATCTGTCCTTCGGTCAGCTCCGGCAGGGCTTTCTCTGCGCCCTCTTTTTTCGGCTCTGCATCCTTCATTTTGGCACGGTAGGCGTCCTCCAGTGCTTTCCATCCGGGGTGCTTCACCGTTTTTCCTTTGGCAGTAAACTTCCTACCGGCACACGTTGCAATCACAACGGTTTCCGAATAGATATGGGGCTGGGCCACGGCGCACAGCAGACGCAGGGCCACCAGCTCCAGCACTGCTTTTTCTCCCGCAGGAAGGGCAGAAAGGTCTGCATCCTTGAGATTTCGGGTGGGAATTACTGCGTGGTGGTCGGTTACTTTCTTATCGTTGATGACCGTCTGCGGATCACAGGTAATGGCGATCCCTTTGCGAAACGGCATAGCATTGGCAACCAGATTCACCAGCACCGGCAGGCTGTCTGCCATATCACCGGTCAGATAGCGGCTGTC